>JAJFGE010000051.1 GCA_021776295.1 Hyphococcus sp. | reverse complement strand
TTCAGCCGGTAATATCGGGCGCCGAGGAATGGCGCGCCGAGAATAGGAAATCGCCGTTCCCAGTTTTTAACCGGCAACGTAAAGCCGGCATGGCGGCTGATCTTCCAGGCAATATAATCGACCCCGCCTTGAAATGTGACTGTGCCTTTGAGTAGTCGAATGACCGACAGAAAGGTGCCCTGAACAGCGCGGAGCCGCCAGGCGAGGCGGCTTTGCCATGAGCTGCCTGGATGGGTTTTGGAGGGGCCTTCCAAGCGGGTGACCCGGTCCGGCCAGTCGCCATAGCTTGCAAGCAAATCATCGACGCGCCCGGGCTGTTCGGCGCGCAGCTCCGCCTTGTAGGAATGAGCCAGCCCCTGGCGCCAGATTTGATCCACCGAAGCATCCGCTCCGGCTAGCGGTGCGGCGCGGCTGACAAATGTATCGACCGCCGTTTCAACGGACTGCCCAAGGCGCTCTCGCATATCGCCGGGCGCCGCGACGATAACGCTTGGTTGCGCAAAGCGCGCCCAGAAGTAGGAGTGAAAAGTTTTTTTGCTGACCAGTTTTTCAAAATGTGCGAGCGACAACATCGCATATTTTGCGCGCAGCCTTTTGTCGCCAAACGTCTCTTCCAGATAAAAAACATTTGGCGGAATAGCGTAGTTTAGTAACGCCATAAGCCGGGACCGATAGGCTTTGCGATAAGAAGGAACGATGACATAAAAATCGAACAGGATTTCGCTGGGGTCGGCTTGGCTTAAGACGCTATTGCCAGAACCGTAAAGCAAAATTGCGCAATCAGAAAACCTGTCCTGCAGCCAATCGGCGAGGAGGCCGACCGCCTCCGAGCAAGGCGTGGCCAGCACCTGGTTTATAAAGACAGACCGCTCATGATTGCTGGTGTTCGACAATGCCGGGGCCCTAACTTAGAAATTTAACATTATGCGTTGTTGCAAGGCTGGTCGGCTGCGCTTTTTCGGCGTGAAAAATTTCACCATCGAAAACGAACGGCCCATCAATATTCAGCGCCATCTGATCTGAACGCCAGCTCCGATAACCGTATTGTTTAAACCATGGCCGCTCTTTTCCGCGCAGCGCCGGTAACGCCGCACTAATAACCTTTTGGATCGGATGATCAATCAGCGTTGCCGCCATTGCACCTGACCCATTACCCCAGAAAGGAAAAATCCCGGCGCCAAGTTTCGATAAGGTCGTCGCCATAAACAAACTGCGCAAACCATCCGCCGATATTTCAACCGGCGCGCCATCCAGAAATTTGAGATCGACTGGCTCGAATGTGTTGTTCGGCTCGGTTGCAACTTTCATGATATAGCTGAAGACGCTAAGCACCAGAGCTAGTGATCGTTTGACGCCTTTGGATTGAATGTCTGAGCGGCTGAATTTTACAGCGGAGTGAAACGCGCCAGCGCCCAGAAAAAACCCATGGGTAGGGGGCTGCTCTCCCAGGCTGACGCTCAACAGCGGACGGCTCTGCGGCGAGACCTCGCCCTTCTGGCGGCGCCATAAAAAGTTGTCGAGAGATTTTGCCGGCGCACCTTTTAGGCCGCAGTCTTTGGCGATGACATTGGTCATGCCGCAGGGCAGGGCGACATAGTTGGGGGCGAGATCAAACCTTCGATTATTGATCATATCGGTAAAGGTCGCCTGCAAGGTGCCGTCGCCGCCGGCGATAATCAGCGTATCGACTTTGCTGGCGTTCATACTGGCGAGCGCTTTACCCAGCCCTTGAATGCCGTCCAGGACTTCGGAGCGAACCGAATCGGACCGATGCGCGACATGCAACAGATCATCGATAACCGCAGCGCTGCGATTGCTCTTATCATTTATGATGAGCCCGACGGAGGTCATGAAATCATTCTGCGCCATCTAGTCTGACCACCATGCTGGCGGTCCGATTTTGTTGTTTGTTCGTATGCATTTTGATAGGGTCTCTCATCCGGGCGCTAGTGCATGGTCATATATAATATAATGTTGGGGCCATGCTAGTAACACAGCCAATGAAACGCTTTGAAAAAGCAGGGGCTCAGTGAATATCAAATTTGCTCACCTGACGGATATTCACTTGCCGATCCGGGAAAAGCCGCAGCTCAGCGCTCTGGCCAACAAGCGGGTGCTTGGTTATCTGTCCTGGAGCCGGCGGCGGGCTGATCTCCATAAACAGGAGGCATGTGATGCGCTGGCGGCGGACCTAGCTACGCAAAGCTGCGATGCGGCGGTTATATCGGGCGACCTCGTCAACATTGCGCTGCCGGCGGAATTTGAGGATGCGCGCCGGTGGCTGGATGACCGGTTTGAGGGCGTCCCGACAGTGTTTGCGCCTGGCAATCACGACACCTATGTGCGGACCGACTGGCGGCGAACATTGGGGCTTCTTGCCCCTTATATGGTTGGCGTGCGCAGCCAGCAGGACGATGCGCGCGAGGCTTCCGGGGTCGACGATTTTCCGTTCCTGCGGCATTTTGCCGGCGTTGAGGATGCAGCGTTTGTTGTCGCCAACAGCGCGCCCAGCACTGCGCCGGGATTGGCCAGCGGGCGGTTGGGCGATGACCAGATTGCGCGTATCAAACAAATGCTCATTGATACGCGCCGGCAATTTCAGGTGCTGGTGCTGCATCATCCGGTCAATGACGGGGTTGAGCCGGCGCGCAAGGCGCTGGACGACCGGGGGAAGCTGCGCAAGATGATTGCCGAGACCGGCGTTGACCTGGTGTTGCACGGGCATACGCATGCGCCGGTTTTTGGCGCAGTCGAGACGCCTAGCGGACTGGCGCCAGTGATCGGCGGCGGCTCGGCGTCGCATCCATATGGGCGCGGGAAATACCAGCCTGCGCGCTATAATCTGTTTTCCCTGTCCAGGCTTCAGGGCGGGCGTTGGCGGCTGGATCTGGCGATCAGAGAATTGGACCCGGATAAAAATACCGTCGTGACAATTGAATCTCGCCGCTATGAACGATACGCAACAGATTAAAATATCGATAGAGGAAGACGTCTAATGTCGTCCAGTCTGATGCCGATGAGCGCGCTGGTTTTGGCGGGGCGGCGAAACGACGCCGGTGATCCGCTTGATGAAGTTTCAGGCGGGCACAAAGCATTTCTTGATATCGGCGGTATGGCGATGATTGAGCGGGTGCTGGGCGCGCTAGGCGGCGCGCCTGATATCAGCGAGAGGCAGATTGCAGCGCCCGCCGATGTGCGTGAGCGGTTGCAGGGAAGGGCTGAAGATGCACCGCCAATTCGCTTCGTTGAGACGGCGGGCTCGCCATCCAGAACTATCCATCAAGCCTTGAAAACCGCGCCTGCGGGAAGCAGCCTTCTGGTGACGACATGCGACCATGCGCTGCTGACCAGCGAGATAGTCAAGGCGTTTCTCGGGCAAATCGACGGCGATGAGTACGACGCAGCCGCCGCCTGCGTGACGCGCGAGATATATCAGGCGGCCTATCCGGATACCAACCGCACTTTCGTCCGGTTGCGTGGGTTTGAGTTTTCCGGCGCGAATTTATTTTGGTTCAAGGTTGGGGCCGCCGAGCCATTGATTGAATTCTGGCGCCAGCTAGAGGACAATCGCAAGAAACCTGCAAAAATGGCCGCAGAAATAGGCTTCATCACCGGCGCCTTGTATCTCGCGGGCTGGCTGACAAAAGCCGCCGCCCTGAAGCGGATTGCGCATAAGACCGGCGTTCGGGTCGGGTTAATCGCCTTGCCATTTGCCGAAGCGGCGATCGACGTTGACAAGCCGGCGGATATTGATCTTGTTAGGGCCATATTGAGCGCGGGTTCCAACTAGCGGATCAAATTTTCAGAATTTGCCGGGTTCCAATGTGTTGCATACCCAATTGGCCTTATTAAAAGAAGTGGTTCGGGGAAACTAGACAAGTGTTATAAGTGGAATTCGGCCCTGAGAGTGGCATGATAGCCAGGAACAGGAGACCACATGACGAGACGGCCACGCCGTAATCACAGTCCTGCTTTCAAAGCAAAAGTCGCGCTTGCCGCGATCAAGGGCGAGCAGACGCTGGGCGAGATTGCCCAACAATTTGACCTGCATCCCAACCAGATCAAGCAGTGGAAGGACCAGTTGCTTGACGGCGCTTGCGATGTTTTTGGCAGGAATGCCAAATCCGCGGCCGCCCCGGAAATTGATGTGAAGCCGCTTCACGCCAAGATCGGGGAGCTAACGCTTGAGAATGATTTTTTAGAAGGGGCGCTCATCAAGGCGGGATTGCTGAGCGCAAGAAAATGATTGACCGTACCCACAAGCTCTCGCTTACCCGTCAGGCCAAGGTCCTGAAGATCAGCCGGGGCAGTTTATATTACACGCCGCGCCCGGTCTCGGATCGTGATCTTGCGCTGATGCGCCGGATTGATGAATTGCATCTCACCTACCCGTTTGCCGGCAGCCGCATGTTGCAAGGGCTGTTGCTCGGCGAAGGCTGCAAGGTTGGCAGGCTGCACATCAGGACACTGATGAAGCGGATGGGAATTGAGGCAATCTATCGCCGCCCGAATACGTCTAAGCCCGCGCCGGGCCATAAAATCTATCCCTATCTGTTACGCAAGTTACCGATCACGAAAGCAAATCAGGTTTGGGCGATGGACATCACCTACATTCCGATGCGGCGTGGCTTTGTGTATCTGGCGGCGGTCGTCGATTGGTTCAGCCGCCGGGTTTTATCCTGGCGGCTCTCGATCACGCTGGAAACAGAGTTCTGCATTGAGGCGGTTGAAGAAGCGATTGCCCGTTTTGGCAAACCCGACATCTTCAACACCGATCAGGGGTCGCAGTTCACGTCTATCGCTTTCACGAAGATGCTGAAGGATGCAGGCGTCGCCATCTCTATGGACGGCAAAGGCGCATGGCGCGACAATGTCTTTGCTGAACGGCTGTGGCGGACGATCAAATATGAGGAGGTTTATCTGCACGCTTACGCCAATGTGCCTGAAGCCCGCGCCGCCATTGGCGAATACCTCATCTTTTACAACACAATCAGACCGCATTCATCGCTTGACCGGCTAACCCCAGATCAGGCTTACTTCCAACCGCTGCAACCAATCCCCGTCGCAGCATAACAGGGGCTGAAATCCACTTATAAATCGACCTCAACTTGTGCAAACAAACCGAACCACTTCTAAATAAGCTCTTAGCGCTGGTCGCTCTATAACATAATCTTGAACACTAAGTGATGGCGCGCGTGCTATCTCTGTTAATTTCTGGACGCTACTATGTGTGGGACGGGCTGTACGTGGCCCTTGTAAGGCTCGGGCAACCTGTTCTGTTTATTAGATAATTCGGTAATGGCAAACACCATGAAGACACTACTTGACAATTTGTTTCTAAAATCGCCGGCGGCAGTACATGCAATACCATATCCGGTAGGCGATGCAGCAAACGGGGCTCCGCTTGAGTTTGAACGTGTGGTTGCGTCCAAAAAAGTCGGTTTTTTATTTGTTCATGAGCGGCCCCACCATATCCCGCATTGCGCGCCCATACTGAATGCGCTGGCGCTGCAATCTAAGAAATATGAAATTCATGCCTTTGTTCGTAAGCAGGAAAATTTGGTTCTGCTGAAAAGCCTGCTCACGCCGGAAGCATTGCGACGAATTAAGCTGACGAAACTTACAACTCCAATTGTCGCGAAAGGGCTGGAATTTCTGACTGGCGGGGCGGCCCCTCTCGGGCGTATTGGAACGCTTTACGCCAACCGCAATTTGCTAAAAAAGATGGACGTAATCGTTTCGCCGGAAACGACATGTCTGCTTCTAAAAACCAGATTTGGTCTTGATAAAGTAAAATTCGTATTCTCGCGGCATGGTGCCGGCGACCGGGCGATCGGGTTTGATCCAAGCCATAAGAAATTTGATCATATTCTGGTTCCTGGAAAAAAGACCCTTGATCGAATGTTGCACTATAATATTGCCTGTGGTTGCAATAGCACTGTCGTCGGATATCCAAAATTCGATATCGTCAACCTCGGTACGACGGATGCTCCGCGCTTATTCGACAATGATAATCCAACGGTATTATATAATCCGCATTTCGATCCTTGTTTTTCATCATGGTTTGAACAAGGCGAGCAGGTTTTGGAGTATTTTTCCCAGCGGCCTGATTATAATTTGATCATGGCGCCACATGTCATGCTGTACACGCGACGGCTACATATTTCAGGCAACTGCAATAAATTGCAATGGCGTGGGCGCATCAAGCAGCGCTATTTTGAGTGCCCAAATATCTTGATAGATACCGGCTCGACTGCATGCATTGACATGACATACACGCGTGCGGCCGATATTTATCTCGGCGACGTTTCCAGTCAGGTCTATGAATTTCTCTTCAAGCCAGGCCTATGCATCTTCCTCAACACGCATGGCGTCGATTGGGAGGGCGATCCGAATTATGGGCATTGGAAGCTCGGCAAGGTGATTTCCAGCCCGGAGGAAATTGACGGCCTGCTCGCACAGCGCACCTGGCTCCGGCAGTATTATATGGAACGCCAGAAAGTAGCGTTTCGAAACACTTTTGGAGATGACGTAAGGGGTTCAGCCGATCGTGCTGCCGAAGCGCTGGAGCGGTTGGCATAAAATACTTCGAGACTTTGCGGAGATGCGGGCATAATCGGGCGCGGTTTGCATTCTCCAAAACGTACTGTATGCGGTGCGTTCAAACGTAACCATGTCCAGTTCATTCATGACCCCAGCCGCCGCATTTTCCGCGCGTCAATCCGCAAGCCGGATATTTAAGAACGCCAGAACCCTTGTAAGCACAAAAGCGGTCGGCGGTGTCTTGAGCCTTGCCTATCTGGCGATTGCTGCGCGCAGTCTTGGTCCGGAACAGCTGGGCGTTCTCATTCTCGTCCACGCTTATGCGGTGGTGGTCGCCGGCATCGCCGGTTTCCGGTCATGGCAAGCGATCATTCGGTTTGGCGCACCGATGCAACATGGCGATGATCGCCAGGCGCTTAAATCTCTCATCCGGTTTGCGATCCGCATCGACATCATCAGCGCCGTGGTCGCCTTTGCAATCGCCGTGATTGGCGCACCCTATGCGGCGCGATTTATGGGCTGGTCTGACGATGTGGTGCGTCTGGTCTATGTTTATAGCCTGGTGATACCCTTTTTAATCGCCGCGACGCCGACCGGTTTGTTGCGTTTATTTGATGATTTTAAAATCCTCAGCCTGCAACAAATCATTATGCCGTCGATCCGGTTTGTCGGCGCCGCTGTGCTATGGGCGGCGGGCGCGGATGTGAACGCGTTCATTCTTTTGTGGATTTTGAGCGCGCTGATGAGCGGCGCCAGTCTGTGGTTTTTTGGATTGCGCGCACTCCATAAACGAGACTTGACGCCGAGCGTATTTGGCAGGACAGCCGCCAAAGCCAGCCCTGACTGGTTGCCATTTATGGTCAAGACCAACCTGTCGAGCAGTATAGAAATGTCGCACACGGAATTGCCGGTGCTGATTGTCGGCGCCGTATTAGGTCCTGTCGCGGCGGGTTTTTTGCGTATCGCCACGAACCTTTCCAACCTTATTGCGCATCCCGCCAATATGTTGAACTGGGCGATATTCCCTGAACTCTCAAAGGTCGAGACAACGTCAGGACGCGGCGCGATGTTGCGGGTTGTTGCGCGTTCTGTCCTGACTGCTGTCGGCGTTGCGGCGCCGATCGTGATTTTATTTGCAATCTTCCGCCGTGATCTTGCCGTCATCGTCGGCGGGGATGCGTTCTTGCCGGCAGCGCCGGTTATTGCGTTGATGGCGGCGGCGCAATTGTTTCGCCTGATCGGTATCGGCCTTGATTCGGCGGTTCTTGCGCGCGGCCGCCCCGGTTGGGCGCTTGGCGGGCAGGCGGCGGCGGCGCTTATGCATTTATTGTTACTATACGGATTAATGTCCGTAATTGGCGTCATCGCCGCGCCGATTGCCTTTATGGCGGGGTGGGTGGCGTTAATTGTCGTCCTGGTTGTCGCCTCGCTCACTTGACCGCAGCCATTAATTTATTTTTGCGCCGTAAAATACTCCCTCAACATGTTGGCGTAAACGGCCCGGTCGCCGGTCACATAAGGCACGATTTGCATCATCGTTGTGTAAACGCCGTCATTGATGGTTTTGCGATCATCATTCGACGGCGCGGTGAGGTCGCGATATTGCAGCCAGAAGGTTAAATGTGCGGCAAGGCGGGCGGCCAGCGCCTCTTGTTCGCCCGGCGAGAATTCGATCAGCCCCTCATCCACCAGCGTTTTCAACGTCGCGTTTGCGGTTTCGTGTTTTAGTTTTAACAGGCGCGTCATACGTGCGCGTAGCCCCGGGCAACGCTCGAGAATGGACGCGAGGCCATAATAGAAGAAGCGAAAATCATTGATTTCCTCAAAGACGATATAAACGAAAATCCAGTTGTCCTCAATCGCCAGCGGATGTTGAATGGGCGCTGAAAGCACTTGACGGATTTCCTGTTCGAAGTCGTCAAACAGTGCTTCAATGATCGCTTCCTTGCCGCGAAAATGATAATAAAGATTGCCGGGGCTAATCTCCATGACGGCGGCGATATCGACGGTTGAAACTTGCGCTTCACCTTCAGCGTTGAACAGCGCCAGCGCGGTGCGAAGAATTTTCTCACGGGTTTTGATTTTGCCAGCCATGGCGCGTCTTTACGACGGTTTTTTCTTTGAAGCAGATTTTGGTTTTGCCGGTTTTTGAGCAGCGAGCAAAAGATCAAGCTTCGCCTCAATCGTATCAAGTCGCGCTTCAACGGCTCGTACGCGATCATCATCTTCGTCATCATCAGCCGTTAATCGCGCGCGCATTTTTCGGATCCGCTCATCGAATGAACGCGCCGGCGCATTCACCCGTTTGGCGAGTGCGCGGCCGTGCTCTTCGACGGTGTCTTCGATCTCTTCGCCCCGGGCGACCAAATCGTCGAACATGCGCGATGTGTCGTCGGTCACCTTGGCGAGCGATTCTTGCGCCTCAGAAAAGGCGCGGCCATAAGCGCCGACGCCGGCAAGCCAGATCTTGCGCGCCATGTCGGCGCTGCGCGGGGGCGGTTGTTGTTTTTTAGCCACGAAAGTCTCCGTTATCCGGCTGGCTGTAACGCCGCGTCCGAAAGTTCCAAATCCACCTCTCCCGGTCCATCGAGGAAAGCGGTCATTAATTTCAGTATCTCTTCTGCGCGCGACAACAAGAACAAATGACCGTCGCCTTCAACCACATGCAACCGTGATTTTGCGATCATGAATTTTAAAATATGCGCATTGGCAAGCGGCACGATTTTATCTTTATCGCCGGCAAGGATCAGCGTCCGGTGCGGCAGGAATGGCAGAAACGGCAGCGCCGTCCAGCCGGCCATCGCCGAAAGCTGCGCCAGATAGCCGCGCAAGCTCGGCGGTTTCATATGTTCGGCGAACATATGCGCGCCGCTTTGCTCGTCGCCATAAAGCGTTTCAAAATGCTTCACCAGATAATCCTGGCTGACATAGCGCATAGGGTGAGCCATTTTCGACAGCGCCGCCAACTCTCCCGGCACCATGATGACGCCGGGCGAGGTCGCCGCCAGCACCAGTCGGCCGACATGTTTCTTATACTGACAGGCAAATTGTTGCGCCACGCCGCCGCCCCAGGAAACCCCCATCACGTCAACTTTGTCATAGCCGTTGCGTTTGAGGATTTGCCGCGCCGCATGGGCTACCCACCATGGCCGGTAAGGCGCCAGCGGTCGCGGCGAGCCGCCTATGCCTGGAAGATCGAAGGTGATGACATCGCGATCACGCAACAATTCGCCAAGCGGCTGGGCGATTTCAAGATTGGCGCCGATGCCGTTGAAGAATAACAGCGGACGTTTTTTACTCCCCTCCTGGCTGCGCCAGATGGCGACGCGCAGTTTTTGCAGGCCGATTTTTTCAAACCGGATCTCAGGCAGGTGTTGGTTGTCTCTACTCACACAAACTCCTGTTGTGATCAGCCGAAAACATATTCGCCGGGCGCCTTGACGATCGGCGGATAGGCCTTGTGGCCGAGTGATTTCGGCGCCGCTTTCTTCTCGCCAGAGCGCTCGCTCAGCCATTCCACCCAGCGCGGCCACCATGAACCCTGTTGCGGCTCGGCGCTGTTGAACCACTCTTCGGCGTCGTCGGGTAAGTCGGGATTGGTGAAATATTGCGCTTTGGGATTGCCCGGCGGATTCAACAACGCCTGAATATGCCCGCTCTTGGACAACACGAATTCGACATCGCCGCCGAACAGATGGTTGTTGCGATAACAGGCCCGCCACGGCGTAATGTGGTCGGTGATCGCCGCGACCATAAACGCGTCCTGCTTAACCTTCGTCAGGTCGATTTTGTGGCCCATGAAATCGACATTGCCCGGTTCTGCAAAGCGTTTGTCGCCATAGATATCGAGATAGTTCGAATGCAGCTTCGCCGGCAGGTTGGTGGTGTCGTTGTTCCAGAACAGGATATCAAATGGCGGCGGATCGTTGCCCATCAAATAGTTATTGACGACATAGTTCCAGATCAAATCATTCGGCCGCAGCCAGGCGAAAGAGCGCGATAGCTCGTCGCCGGCGAGAATGCCTTTTTTCTTTGTGTGTTTGCGCGCCGCTTCTATCGCCGCATCAGAAACAAACAGCCCGACCTCGCTATCGTCAAAATGCGGATCGAGAATGCACACCTGCAAGGTGAAGCAATTGATGATGTCTTCTTTACGGGCGGTCAGCTCGCTCAAAAATGACGCCGTCGTCACGCCGCCGGAACAGGCGCCGGAGACATTGAGTTTCTTCTGTTTGGTGATCTTCAAGATCGCATGGGCGGCCTCGATCAGCGCGTTGACATAATTTTCCAGGCCCCAATCGGCGTGCTTTTTTTGCGGGTTGCGCCAACTGACGGCGAAGGTTTGCATGCCTTGCGAGGTTAAAAACCGCACCACGCTTTTTTCGGGGCTGAGATCGTTGGCGTAGAATTTGTTGATCTGCGGCGGCACAATCATCAACGGCGTTTCAAAGACTTCGTCGGTCGAGGGTTTGTACTGGATGAGTTCCAGCATCTCATTTTTGAAGACCACGGCGCCTGGCGTGATGGCGAGATTTTCGCCGACCTTGAACGGGCGCGTATCGACCTGGCTCGGCATGCCGCCATTATGGCGAACGTCATTATAGGCGTTTTTCAAACCATTGACGAGCGACATGCCGCCGGTCTCGTAAAGGCGTTTGAGCGCCGCCGGGTTGCCGATGAGGGTGTTGGTTGGCGCCAGGCTGTCGGCGATGAGATCGAGGATAAATCGCGCGCGGACCTGATCGGATTCGCTGGCCCCGGAATCATCGATCCAGCCTTCCAGGCCTTTGCGCATCGCCAGCCAGGATTGCAGGGAGTATTTATAGACGGGATTGTATTTCCATGTCGGGTCCTGAAAGCGGCGGTCTTTTTTCTCCGGCGCGATTTCGGATTTGCCGGTGACAATTTGCAACAGATCTTTGCCATAATCGGCGAAGTGGCGTGCGAAGGGCTCGGGCTGACGGGCGGCATGGGCCATGACGACGCCGAATGACTTCATCAGCTCGCCGGGGCGCACGCCGATAATCGGATTGAGCCCGGACGTTGTCTCTGCTGCCTGTTCACCAATTTTTTCAGTTTGCTTCGCCATGTCGCCTCCCAGGACGTTGATCCTGTTTACAATTACAGGACCTGGAGTATTGAAGGTTTTTCCCGCAAGCGCAAACAGACGTTCGAAATCTTTGCTGCGATGCAATATAAAATGGGGCGCCAATCATGACGCCCCACTTTGGTACGCAACAAATACCAACATGGTGTTTATGCAGCTTTTGCGCTTGTAGCTTCAGGCGCGCCGGTCAGCTCAGCAACTTTTTTGCTCAGCGCGGCAATTTCAGCCTCAAGCTCGTCAACGCGTTCCGCGCCGGTGACGAATTCCGGCATAAATCGGCGAACGCGTGTGGCGCCTTTGCCGTAAAAGCTGTTGGCGCGTTCGCGAACGTCGCCAGCGACTTCCTGGGTTTTGGTCTCAACCGTCTCGCCTTTGGCAATCAGCTGCTCAAGGGTTTCGTTAGCTTTACTCGTCAATGGCTTCACGCGCTCATAGGCAGCGCCATAGAGGCCGAGATAAGCAAGCCAGCCCTTGCGGAGAACCTCTTTAGGGGTGGTGGACGTGGTTTGTACTTGTTCTGTCATGGTCGTTTCCTTTCTTTCCGGAGCGTGGCGACGGCGGGGGTATCTCGGCGCCAGCCCAATTGCTTCCTTGGAGGCAAAGATAGGGACGAAAATTAGAATGCTCACCCAAATTTTGCTGCGCTGCAAAATAATCTGTAAATCTCCTGTGTTGTGGCCCTGCCGGATTTGAATGGTTTGTTTTCGAGCCCGTTTACGACTGTTTTGGAGTATAAGGGCGCTGAAACCCGTGAGGATAACTTTTCACCAAATATAGGTTTTATGGCCAACTACCCTCTCAGGGTTGCATTTTTGAAGATTCGATTCGTGCTTGGGTTGTGTGGATTTGCGCCGTTTTTATCCACGTCATCCCGTGTGCGCTGCAGCGTGTAACGCGGCTGCGCTAGCACGGGATCGCTAACGGCAAAGTGGAGTCCGCCGCAACAGATCCCGGACCAGCGAAGCAACACTTCGTGTTGCATCGCGTCCACTGGTGTCCGGTTTAGCATGGAGTGAAGGCCATGGTGATCTGGTTTGGGTTTTGGGGCGTCGTGGTTGGCGGTTCTTTTAGGCTTCCAAGATCACGGCGTTGCATGATATTGAGGCGCACAAGGCGGGCGAAAGCTTG
>JAJFGE010000006.1 GCA_021776295.1 Hyphococcus sp. | reverse complement strand
CCGTCGAGCGGTTCTTCAATAAACTAAAGCACTTCAGGGCCATCGCCACCCGATATGACAAGCGCGACGACAACTATCTCGCTTCAATTAAACTCGCTTCACTGCGCATTTGGTTGCGATTTAATGAGTCGATGACCTAGTTCAGATAATTAATCGTCAGCGCTATTGTATTAACCGCCGCATGGCCGATCATCATCGGGATGAGCGTTTTTTGAAACCGCGTCAGATAAAAGGCGCCAAGCACAACGCCGAGAAATGAAATCGCCAGTACGCCGGGTAAGCCTTGGCCCGAATGCCCTACGCCAAACCATATGCCTTGCGCGAGCACCGCTAATATCAGAGCAACCCGTCCGCCGCCAAAAGCTTGCCGAAATTTTGTCAGAAGAAAACCACGAAAGAAAAACTCCTCGCCAATGCCTGCGGCCAACCAGCCGCCAATGACGACATCTACTAGAAAGGGGATGAGCGTGTCGGGTTGGTCTGTTAATACCGCAGATTGGCGTGGCGCGTGGCCAGCAAGCGTTAACAATGCAAATACACCGACGCCGGCAACAAACGTTAGAAAAGCGAACTCACCGGCTCTGCCCATTGTCCAGCTGAATGATTGCGGTTTGCGAAACCCGTAATCGCGCCATTGTTCTTTCCGGACGATAATAATGACTACGGCGAGCCCGCCGGCGATCAGCATGGTCCAAACACCGATCATGCTGCCGCCCAGGAATTTCAACGCGTAAACGCCCCAGAACACGACCGCAATGATCGTCAGGTCAATCCATGCACCCAATTTCATTTGCAATTATCCTCGGCATAGTCTATATTCGAATCAGAATCTTATTCTGATTAATAATCATGGTCAAGACGGCGATATGGCTGAGCTAAGCCGACGAACGCAAAAAAGAACCGCTAGGCCGAGTGCAAAACCTGGCGAGCCAATAATTCCGGTCACGGAAGTTGTATCGACAATGGCCACCGAGCACGCGCCTCAACAACGGCGAAGTGTGCAAACTCGAGAGCGGATAATACAATCCGTCGCAGCCTTGTTAGAGGCTGACGCTTATAGCGCTGCAACGGTACAGGATATTGTAAGCGCCGCCGGCTGTTCTGTTGGCGCCTTTTACGGGCGCTTCAAAGACAAGGATGCGGCCCTGTTTGCAATCTATGAGGCTCGCTGCAACGCCCTTGAAGAGGATGCGGCGGCAGTCCTACAGGCTAAGCGCGGCTCGCTTGAGCACAAGCTTCGTAAATTTATCGCGCTCGTTGTTGAGCACACCTTGCGCCACAGGCCTGTTATTCGTGCTGGGCTTGTTGCTCCGGCGGCGAGCAATATCACTCCTTTTACGCAGCGTGCACAGATAATGAACGGGTATTTGATTGAAATGATGGGCGCGCTTTTACGCTCTCATCAAGATAAAATCGCCCACAAGCAGCCTGATCGCGCCGCTCTTTACGTTGTTGCGATCATTGGCGGGTTAACACGAGATGGTCTTGCATCCACAACGCGGCTTGCTGAATGTCAGGATTCAATCGACGAATTCACGAAAGAAATCAAAAAGATGGTCTACGGATATTTGGGGTTGAAGAAATAAAATTCCAAAACTTGCCGCTAGGCTCAGGATCTATCAAATTTGCAAAGGAGACTTTGCAATGAGTGATTTAGTCTGGTTATCGAGGGCGCAAATATCACGGATTGAACTGTACTTTCCTTTTTCCCATGGCGTGCCGCGCGTTGATGACCGGCGGGTTCTATCCGGCATTATCTTCGTTATTCGCAACGGCCTTCGCTGGCGTGACGCGCCGAAGGAATATGGTCCGTATAAGATGCTTTATAAACGCTTCATACGCTGGAGCCGATTAGTAGTGTTTGATCGACTATTCGCCAGTCTTTCCGGGCAAGCGGGCGTTCCCGAGACGCTGATGATTGACACCACACACCTCAAAGCCCGTCGCACGGCGTCCAGCCTTTTAAAAAAGGGGATGTTCCCCGCCATATCGGGCGCTCAAAAGGGGGCCTGAACTGAAAGCTTCATGCTGTTATTGATGGCAAGGGCTGTCCCCTGATCATGTATCTGACAGCAGAGCATACCAGCGACCACATCGGCGCCAAACTGATTTATCCGGCCTTGCCGGAAGGTGCAAAGACACTAATCGCCACAAAGGCCATTGTAACCCGACAGCGATCATTTAGTCTGCGGCGAGGTCTATGAATTGACGCAGGCGCATATAACAGACATCCGTGAAAAAATTACTGATTTGCGCCGTCTCGAAAAAACGCTTTCAATGATCTCCGCAAAATGCGCACGCGGGAACATGCCCTAATGCGCGGTGATAGATGCGTTGTTTGCTTGAGCATGCACCGATAACTGCACATTATTCTGGGTTACATTCCGCAGCGTACCAATCTGCCAACAAGGCCGCGATAGGCTCTGTTCGTGTGGCGATAATTCCGTGGCCGCGTTGATCGAGTATTTCGAGCATAGAGCGGGGCAGTGTTTTGTATAAATATTCAGCGACGCTTGGCGCGACAACTTCGTCCGCCGAACCATGAATGATAATGGTTGGCGTTCTAACCATTTCTGGTTTGTAACCATCGAATCCCAGATGTCGCTCAGCATTTTCTCGTTCCCAAGTGTTGGTTACGCCCGGCAGAGCCGTGCTGGCGACAAATCCATCCACCCATGTTTGTGATGGAACTTTCTCGGGAGAAAATAGGCGCTCGAACACATTTGCGGTGAAAAAACGCGTAGTGTAACTGGTTCCGAATACCCAGCTAAGCACGGGCGCCGATCCGATAAATTTTGCAAGCCTTGAAGGTTCGGCCTTGCGCGTATTTTTACCGACACTGCTAATCAATCCGGAACAAGCAGCCAAACCCTGGTCCATTCGAAGCGCTTCTAAGACGACGCCTCCTCCGTAGGAATAACCAACGAGATATGCATTTTCGATTTTCTCCGCCTTCAACAAGGCTATTAAATCAGCAGCGTTGTTGGTCGGGTTTGCGGTCTCATTGTCCGGCCGGGCGGATGAATAGCCCCAACCCAGGCGGTCATAGGCGAGCCAGGAAAAACCCTTTTTAGCGAGCGCATCGCCAAGGGGTTTCATAAAGGCGCCATATCCGGGAACGCCGTGAACAAGCACCACGGCAGGGCCTTCGCCTCCCCGGTAAACATTTAGCGTTCGCCCGCCTGGCAGGGTGACATTATTCCCGGGCGCCGGTGTTGAGGCGCGATAGCCGGCCAGACCAATCGATGGGCCCAAGATTGGAATGATAACCACCAAGCCAAGCATTACCAGGAGAGCGATGAAAAGTTTTTTCATATGTTTGATCCAAGTGTTTTTGCGACATTTTTCGTGCTGGCTCGGCTAACCGCAGTGCTTAATTCTGAATCTGCCGCACAAGCGCCACTGATCAATAGCCCGCCGACACAGGTGGCAAGCGCAGCCAGCGCTCGCTCATCCAGTTTTCTGTCGTCGTCAATTCCGCGGCGAAATTCCTTCACCAGTTCACGAACGACCGCGCCATAGGCTTTTTGAGCCGAACTTGAACTTCTAGCGGTATCCATTGCGAGGGAGGCAAGCGCACAACCGCGAATAACCCCCGGGCGATGGTCCGGATGGAGGTAATCGCTGGCGATTTTTATTCCTTGCCGGCTCAGTTGCGGAACTGTGACGCCGTCTCGAGACTGCATTCGGTCTATAAACTCATGTTCGCCGCCAAGAACGGCTTCGTATAAATCTCTTTTGGATTTGAAGTGGCTGTAAAAACTACCTCGCGTTAGTCCGGCTGCCGCCATTAAAATATCAATACTGACCCCGTCATATCCATGTTGACGAAATAGCCTCGCAGCAACTTTGATGATGGTGTTGCGGCTTCGCTGTTTGTGGCCTTCTGGATATCGCATGTCAGACCTCTGTTGCGTTTTGACCGCCTCTATTGCTATTATATGTTAGCTAACATATAATAGCAATAGAGGCGGCGGCGGCAGTGAACAAGCGCGTGATTTTACACCAGTTTGAATTTTCGAATTTCAACGAAAAAATACGTTGGGCGCTTGATTATAAGGCTATTGTCCATGAACGAATAAGTTACCTCCCGGGCCCGCACATGTCGGCGATTAAAAAATTGTCTGGCAAGACAGAAACGCCAGTACTGGATTTGGGCGGAGATATTGTTTCCGGTTCCGCCGCTATCATCGACCGCTTAGAGGAAAGGCGCCCAAGGCCAAATTTATATCCATCCTCCCAGACAGACCGCGTTGAAGCTCTGGCGTATCAAACTCAGTTCGACGCCGAGCTCGGCCCGGCGTCGCGCACGGTGATATTTTCCAAGCTGATTAATGAACAGCGTTATCTGTGCGCCATGTTCGCCCGCCAGACGACAGCGCCAAAACGGCTTCTATATCGGATGTGTCTGCCGTTCGCCCGCGGGCTAATCGCCAAAGCCAACGGCACGACAGATCCAGCCAATGTCGCCCGCTCGGAAGAGATTGTTGAAAAAACGCTGGATGAGATAGCGCACCGCACAAAGGCGAGCGGATATCTTGTTGGGGACTGCTTTAGCGTAGCCGATTTAACGGCTGCGGCGTTGTTAGCGGGGCTTGCTAATCCGCAGCATGCCGATACGGCGCTTCCTCTGCCAATGCCAGACTCTATCGCCGCTCTGATTGCACGGTATGCTGGACACCCAGCCATCTTGTGGGTTACGCGCATGTATGAGCAGCATCGTTAAGCTATTTTTGCGCTTTTATGAACACGGCGATCAGAATTTAAGCGGAGACCGTTCGCGACCAAATCAAGCACATCCGTCGGTCACGGTAATTGACCAGCCGTTTTGATCTTTTGCAACTACGGCGCTGACTGCAAAAATCTGCTTCATCTGCGTGGCGGACAACGTTTCATCCGGCCCGCCATTGGCGTTTATCTCGCCATCCTTCATCCAGATGAGCCGGTCCGCAAAGCGCGCCGCGATTGCGATGTCGTGTAAGACGACAACCGCGCCGCCGCCATTGTCGACATAGGCGCGGATCAACGCCATGATCTGAAACTGGTGGCTGGGATCAAGGGAGGCGACAGGCTCGTCGGCGATCAGGAGCGGCGCCTTTGCGGCGAAGGCGCGCGCGCAGTGAACCCGCGCCAGCTCGCCACCGGACAAGGTGTCGGTGCGGCGGTCGGCAAGATGGTCAAGGTTGCAATCGCGCATCGCCTGGTTGACGGCGGCGGCATCTTCACCCTTTAGCTTTGCGGTTGATGCGCCATATGCATATCGCCCAAGCGCGACAACGTCACGAACGCGGATCGGCCAGGCGAGGGGACGCGATTGCGGCAGATAAGATACCAGCCGCGCGCGCTCGATGGGCGAGAAGTCCGCGATGGCCCTGCTGTCAAGCGTAACCGTTCCCGCAGACGGCGCCATCAGCGCAAGGGCGCATTTCAACAGCGTGGTTTTGCCGGCGCCATTAGGACCGATCAACGCGATGAGTTCGCTGGAGCGGAAGCTGGCGTTGGCGTTATGCAGGAGTGTTGCGCCGCTGGCCTCAACGCAAACATTGTTGAGCTTGATCTCAGCCATTCGTTCGCCCCCGCCCGATAGCAATCCAGATAAAGGCCGGCGCGCCGATCAATGCAGCGACAACACCGAGCCGCAACTCCGCTGGCGACGGGGTCAACCGCACGCCGATATCAGCGAGTACTAAAATGACACCACCCAATAATGCCGAGGGCGCCAGGGTTCGCGCCGGGTCATGGCCAACCAGCGGGCGCACCAGATGCGGCGCCATGATGCCGATGAAGCCGATGGCGCCGGCGATGGATACCGCCGCGCCAGTGATAAGGCCGGTTCCGAGAATGACGAAACCGCGCGCGCGCGGAAGGTCAACGCCGATGCCATGGGCGGCTTCCTCGCCAAGGCTCAAAGCTGAAAGCGCTCGGCGTGAGAGGACGATAAACACCAGTCCGACTATCATGAATGGCGCCGCCAGCAAGATATCGTCAAAGCTCCTATTAGCGACCGAGCCAAGCGTCCAGCTGATGAGATCGGAGAGCGTGAACGGATTGGGTGCGAGATTGAGCAGCAGCGCCATTAACGCACCGGCAAAACTTGACAGCCCGAAGCCGATAAGAATTAGGGTGATGACGGATGATGTGTGAATGGCGGCAATCGCGAGCAGCGCGGTGGCGGCAATCGCGCCGGATATGGCCGCTACCGGCACAGTGATAGGCGAGAGGCTGGCGGCGCCATAGAACAGCGCCAGCGTTGCGCCGAGCGATGCGCAAGCGGAAACACCGAGGACGCCGGGCTCTGCCAGAGGGTTGCGCAACAGGCCCTGCAACGCCGCGCCGCAAAGACCGAGCGCTGCGCCGACAATAAACGCCGCAATGGCGCGCGGCAGCCTGATTTCCCACAGAACGATAGCGTCGCCGCTTGAGCCAGCACCAGCGAGAGCGGCGAGGAGGCGCTCCGGCGACATTACCGTTGAGCCGATCAGGCAAGCGGCTATTATCGCTGTTAATGCGACGGCCGAGAGGAGAGGGATGAGTGTGCTATCTTTCATTGTACGGACGCGTTTGTGTTTGACGTTGCGGCCAGCGCTTCCAGCGCATCGAGCAGAAACCATCCACTACAGGCGGTCCAGGCGCTCGGCAACTCTATCACCGGACGGTCCGCAAGTTGACGCCGGGCGACGGGATGGCGCGACGGCGTCCACATGTCGGAGACCATGTCGCTGGTGTCGAAAAACCCGGCGGCGATGACGTCGGGGCTTTCATAAGCAAGGCGTTCAAGCGGCAGCGAGCTCCAGCCGGGCGCGGTCTGAAAATTTTCATAGCCGGCCCGCTCCAGTAACTCGCCGACCAACGTGCCACGACCGGCGACGGCGCCTTTCGATGTCATGTAAAGGATTGTGGAATCGGTGTTTGAAGGCGCCAGCGCTGCGAGGCGCGTATCCATTTGCGCAACCAACGCCGTTCCGCGCTCCGATACGCCTAGTTTTTCCGAGGCGTCAAGAATACTCTGCTTTACCGTATCGAGATCGCCGGCATAGGCGATTTGAACAACTTTTATGCCGGCGCGTTCGAAAAACGCCGTTACATTCGGCCCGCCGCCATAGGTTCGAACGACCATGTCCGGCGCCAGCAGCAAGATATCTTCCGCCCGCGACCGGACTGTTGCGACGCCCCTGGCGTCATTGCGCATATAGGAAAACACCGCCTCTGCATCCGGCGACAAGGCAAGAATATTTTCGCGGTCAGCGAGCTTCAACACGAACTGATCGGCGCAAAAATCAAGGCTGACAATTTTTAAGTCAGCGTCCGAGGCGTCTTGAAATGTTTGCCGCGAACACGCCACGGAAAACATCACTATAGCGACAATGCATGTCAGTCTTATGATCATCTTAAAAAGCCAATCTGACGCCGCCATAAGCGGAAAGGCCCGGCGCGCCAAAGCCGGAGATTTGTTGGTAGTTTTCATCAAAGAGATTTTCAATTCGGCTGTAAAGTTCGATTGTCTTGTTCACCTGATAGCTGGCGGCAAGATCAACCCTTACCCAGGACGGAACATCGGTTCCGAACGCGCCTTCGCTCTCCGCGCCGTTATAACGCAGCACGGCCGAGCTGGAAACCGGCCCATTTTTGTAGATCACCGCAAAATCGCCGGAATGGCCCGGGATACGGATTTGCCGTTCGCCGGTGGTTGCGTCTTCAGCGTTAATATAGGCATAGCCTGCCGAAATGCTGACTGTGTTGGTGACAGTGATATCGAGCGCTGTCTCTATGCCATTGGCTTTCGTTGCATCGAGGTTTTCATAACGAAAATTTGGTGCAAAGATAATCAGGTTTTCCGTGTCGCGATCAAAATAAGTCACGCTTAGCCTTGCACGGCTGTTTGGCGTGGCGAGATCAACACCAATGTCGAAGGCGCTGCTTGTTTCCGGCTCGAGATCGCCATTGGCCGGCAACAGCCCGAAGGTTTGGGTCAGTTGAAAAATCGTCGGCGCCTTGAAGCCTTCGCCCCAGCTGCCGCGCAGCGTCACATAGGGAGAGGGCGACCAGGCAGCGGCGGCTCTGGCGGTGGTTGCCGAACCAAACCGGCTGTGGTCGTCATTGCGCACGCCTGCGGTGAGCGTCAGCCCATCAAACGGCTTTAGCTCATAGAGTGCGAACACACCGTTTATGGATGTCTTGTCGCTATTGGCCTCGTTCTCCTCGCGTTCAGCGCCAAAGGCGAGGCGATGGCGCGCACTAATATTGAGCGTGCCCTGATAGCGTAGAATTAGCCTGTCGCCTTTGTCGAGCGCTGCAAATCCGTCAAAATTTCCGGTGCGTTTAATGTCGGTGAAACCGGCCATGAAACTGTTTTCAAGACGTTCGCTGAATAGCGGCGCAAGCAGCGTCGCGGCGGTAGTGAATTGTTCGGTCTTGGAATAATCGCTGGTGTCGGCGAGCGAGAAGTTCGGTGGCGGAAAGCCGTCGATTTCGGTCTCGCCTTCCATGTAACGCGCGCGCGCTTCAATACGCAGCCCGTGGGGCAAGTTCAGCCCGCCGCGCCCCGCAAATGTTCGCCCGTCATAATCGTCAGCCTCGCCATTGCCGTCATTGGCGTCGGCTTTGGAGATGCCGTCGCTGGTGATAGAGGATGCGGCGAGGCGAAAATCGCCGGTATCATTGGCGCCAAAAATGGCAGCGCCACCACGATAGGTTTTAAACGAGCCGCCTTCGGCAAACAGCCGGGCGCCAAGCCCGGCCTCTGGGCGCTTGGTGATGATGTTGACCACCCCGCCGATAGCGTCAGAGCCCCAAAGCGTCGATTGCGGGCCTTTTAAAACTTCAATGCGATCAATATCGGCGGCGTCAAGAAGCGAAAAATCATAGCCGCCGCCAACTGCCGTCGGATCACCGAGTGGTACGCCGTCCAGGAGCACCAGCGTCTGATCGCTGGCGGCGCCGCGAATGCGCACTGTTGCGAGGCCGCCAAAGGCGCCGTTTTGATTGACGGTGACACCCGGAGCAGAGGCCAGTGCGTCAAGCGCAAACGCGTATCCGCGCAATTCAATATCTTCCGCGGTGATAATAGACACCGAAGACCCGGTCTCGCTGGCCGGCGTCGCAAGGCGCAACCCCTCGACAATGATTTCGTCGTGGTCGTTGTTTTCAGAGTTGCGGGCAGGCGATTGCGCGCCGGCGCCGACCGGTGTGACGCAGAAAAGCGCCGCTGCAGCGCAGACAGTTCCATATTTGATGGTCATTACAAACTCCTCAACCCGGAATTCATCCGGGCGCTGATAGCTGACAAAGTCCGCTTTGAAAGCGGGGGTTTTAGATTGTCGCTTCTGAGGAATTCAGACCCTGTCCTTACGGCTATCCCGGCCGGGAACGAGCGACGCGATGGCAGGTCTCCTGACTTCGCGGGTCATCGCCGACAGCCTCCTTCCCGGAGCGGGTCGCTCCAGTGGTTCGTGGCTGACGGCTAACCGCTTACAGTTGCGGGGACAGTTCCGGATTGAAACCGGATTCCCTTTTAAGCCCGGTTAGGGGCGCCATCTGAGATGAAAATGCTCATGCGTGTTTTCGATTGTCAACTAGACTGCGTTCACTTTTTTCTGAATCATGAACGCCGTCTAGATTCATTGCTGGTCGCGTGTTCGAGCCCAAAAACCGCATACACTTTTTGTGAACACGCTCTAGAAAACGAGGCTACTCCAGCGCCAGAGCAGCCTTATGGCGACATAGAGGATTAATGCCGCGGTCAGCCGTTTGACGGCGACCGGGCTCAGCTTGGATGCGCCGAGGCGCGAGCCGATTTGCCCGCCGATCAGCACTACGGGAAACACCATCCAGTATTCGGCAAGCATGGAAACGCCGCCGAGATCGCCCAGCTTCATTGCTTGACCGGCAAGGCCAGAAAGTGAGTTCGCCAGAATAAACAAGCTGCAGGCGGCGGCAATTTTTTGCGGCGAGCCCCAGCGCAAAAAGTAAAGCACCGGCGCCAGAAAAATCCCACCGCCAATGCCGACCAGACCGGAGACAAAACCAAGCGCCACGCCAATGGCAATTGCGACTAGTGGAGGGGGCGGGCGAAAGTCGCCGCCGGGCGACGCCGGGCTGCGCTCAAAAGCGAGCCGTAAGCCCGCCGCCAGCAAAGTCAGTCCGAGGGCGGCGATGAAGAAAGTCTCGGAGATGGGAATGCGCCCGCCAATCCATGCGGCGGGAACCGACGCGGCAATCCATGGCGCCAGCGCTCGCCAATCGAGATAGCCGGCTCGCGAGAATCTTAACGCGCCGCCAGCGACAACGATGATGTTGCAAATCAGCGCAATCGACGGAAGAATACGATAATCCGTACCATGAAGAACAAGAAGCGCATTATACGTCGAGCCTCCGCCAAAGCCGACCGAGGCGTATAGTACAGCCGTGATAAAAAAAAGCAGGACGAGAACGGGCATGGGCTTGTCGGGATCACTTCAAGTTCAGCGGGGCGGCGCCCGGATGCGAGCGCCTGTCATACAGCCGAGAAGGAGGCGGGTCGAGATGGGTAAGGGGTCCACGGTTGGGGGGGGCGGAGCGTATTCAACCCCTGATCCCATAAAGCGCTACCGCGCGTTGGGCGGGCAGACCGTCCCGTCGGTGGCGTGCGCGAACCGCATTGCCGGCGAGATGTGGAAGTGGCGGGGATGATAGGAGAACCTTCGAATCCGACCACCCAAAAGCGCGACTGCGCTTCGCTCGGTCAGAGCGCCCCGTCGGAGACGCATCTTCGCGCCGCGAGACAAATAATGGCGGACATAGACAGAGAGCTATTGAACCAGATTCAAGACGAACTGGAACGCTGGAACAAGCATTTATCCGAGTGAGCTGAAATAGCTTGAGGAATAAGCTTTTCTTTTATTAATCAATCTATTGTGGTATTATGATTGATAAAGGAACATCTTATCGATCATGGCTTGGAACTGGCAATTAGAAGAATGGCCGAATTTCACCTGTAATCAGGGTGATCTCGCACCCTATGAGGCAAGATTTCTTGAGCAGGCTGGTATTCTTATAGGTACGTCCAGTCACCTGTCAAAAACCGATCAGGTTGACCTGAGCGTCTCCATCATGAGTCTTGAGGCTCTCTATACGTCCAGTATCGAGGGGGAAATATTGGATCGTGAGAGCGTTCAATCCTCAATTCAACGTGCGCTTGGCCTGAAAACGCCACACCGCAAACATCGCCCGGCTGAAAATGGGATTGCCGAAATGATGGTTGATCTTCTTAAAACCTCAAAAGAGCCCTTGTCTCATGAAATGCTATATCGATGGCATGCGATGATGATGAACGGGCGCAGAGACTTAGATCAGATTGGAGCTTACCGGACACATGATGATCCTATGCAGATTATATCCGGCGCGTCATATGCTCCCAAAGTCCATTTTGAGGCGCCGCCTTCAAAAACTGTATCGAAAGAAATGGGCGCTTTCATAAAATGGTTTAACAAAACAGCCGCCTCAGGCAAAAACTCAATGCCTGCAATTGAGCGTGCAGGGACTGCACATTTGTGGTTTGAGTGTATTCACCCATTTGAAGATGGTAATGGCCGCATTGGGCGCGCCATATCTGAAAAGGCATTGGCGCAAGGGCGAAGGAAGCCTGTCTTTACATCACTTGCTGGTGTGTTGCTGCACCATCGCAAAGAGTATTACCAGCAACTCGGATTAGCCAGCAGAACACTGGATGCCAGCAGGTGGCTTAAATGGTTTTCTGATATCGTTTTGGACGCGCAAGCCAGAAGCCAAAAGCAAGTTGAATTCTTGCTCGCCAAGACAATATTGTTTGATCGTTTGCGTGACCAATTAAATCAGCGACAGGAAAAAGCCCTGTTGCGTATGTTTACAGAAGGTATTGAGGGTTTCAAAGGCGGCTTAAGTGCTAAAAACTACATGACCATCACTGGCGCGACGACGGCAACCACAACGCGTGATCTTGCTGGTCTCGTCAAAAAGGGCGCACTCATTCGGCGGGGGATGCGCAAAGCAACACGGTATTATTTGAATCTCGGAATGGCTGATCAATACGCGGACACACAAAAATAAGAGTTTATGTGCTTCAGATAGTCATGCCTGAGAAGAGATATTTATAACACAAAATTCTGTTTTTGTTTCAGGGGGTTGGGTGGTTAACGCAAAATGGCGGAGAGGAAGGGATTCGAACCCTCGAAGGGAGTTAAAGCCCTTACTCCCTTAGCAGGGGAGCGCCTTCGACCACTCGGCCACCTCTCCGCCGCCGGTTCTGCCCGGAAAAGAGCGGCTTTGCAAGACGGGTAACGACGCTCCAGTTATGCTGATAATCGGCCCGGCGTGCGCTTGAGGGAGAGCCTG
>JAJFGE010000050.1 GCA_021776295.1 Hyphococcus sp. | reverse complement strand
GTTCCGGCGCCAATCATCGATGCGCCAAGCAGTTTACGTCGTGATGTTTCAAACATTTTCAGTCTCTTTTGAGTGTAAATACCGGGATGAAAAACCATCCTGAATGTGCCTAAAGCCCTATCAACAGCAATGTAGACACTTTCTACATACTATCATTGTAGACATTGTCAACATCAAGATGGATAATAAGCTCATGATGAAAAAAACCAGGAAAACGGGCTATCATCATGGCGATTTGCGCGCGGCATTGATCGAACGCGCAGCAATTGTCATTGAGGAAGACGGGATTGAAGCGCTCTCTCTGCGCAGCCTCGCAAAAGATCTAGGTGTTTCCCATGGCGCACCAAACCGGCACTTCAAGAATAAACTCGACTTGCTGTCTGCTCTGGCAGCTGACGGATATCAGAAACTTATAGAAGCGACATTTGCCGCCGCTGGTGATGTGAAAACCGAGGACCCATGGGTCAGGCTCAATGCACTTGCTAAGGGTTTCATGCGCTGGGCGCTTTCAAATCGGTCAAGCTTTCTCGCCATTACGCACCCTGATGTTGGACGCTATGCGAGTGACGATCTGATTGCTGCAACTCATCGCTTCCAGAGTACAGTGCGGGAGTATGTACGCGCCGCACAAGATGATGGAAGATATCCAGAGATAACAACTGAAATCGTCGCATTGTTCACCAACGCCGTCCCGTTTGGCGCCGTAATGATCATGATGAGTCCAGTTTTTGAAAAAAAATTCATACCGGAAGATCAGGAACACCTTATTGAACAGATTGCTGAACTGATTGTACCTATTAGAAATCGATCCACATGAGATGACAGAAGAAATATTGCACCTCGCTTGAGTATAACCAACATGTCTAATAGTCGAAAATGACTGAGGCGGTGCAAGAGCGGACGTGTCGCGAAGATTTTTCTATTCGGAGAGATGGGCAATTGCCGTTTGCGGTCATGGCGCGGCCCAAACAGCATGAAGATGCGATCATCGCTCAAAGTCAGATATGGATTGCCGATAATTACGCCGTTGCAAATCCGGTTTCGCGAATGGCTGAACAATCCGGACTTGCTCCGCGCACGTTTAAACGGCGGTTCGCAAAGACGACAGGGTACACACCGCTCGATTACGTCCAGTCTTTACGTGTTGAGGAAGCAAAACAGATGCTGAAAACAACCAATGACGCCATCGACGGTATTGCATCGCTTGTTGGATATGATGACCCGAACTCATTTCGCCGCCTGTTCAAGCGAGCGACCAGCATCACGCCGCATCAGTACCGCGTTCATTTCAAAACTGTCGCGGTTGCATGACTTTAGAACGTATCAAATTGGATTTTCCAATTTCTTCTAAAATAAGCCTGAATGCGCTATCTGGCGACCGGCATAAGGTTCGATATTGCTTCACGAAGGGGAGCCATGCCTTGGACGACGGTGGATTTATTTGGGCTTGAGCCGTGAACTATTCCCCAAGTCATGGGTCCAGTATCACATCCGCAGCAAATTCGAGATCACTAAATCCAATTATGGATCGTCTCTCGGGCGCCTATTTACAGGAGAGAACGCGGAAATAGCCGTCACCAAGGCTGCCAGGACGGCGGCAGATTGTCCCACTTCGACGACTTAACAATGACAACACAACCTGCGTTTCTTATTCTCTCCTTTCATTGCTGCGAGATATTATTTGCACCGCACCGCGCCTTTGAAAAAGGGCCTGGGGATTTAGATTGTTTAGTGGTCGCGCCGGATGGTGTGAGAAACCGGTCTCCACTTTATCGCTGGCGCTCTAGCTTGCACAAGGTCACAATATGTATGGTGAACCGATAAATCTGAAGCGCCGCCCGCACGACCCAACATGGACGCCTTCAGCGGCGGTAATGAAGCTTCGCGCTGCGCATAACGCCAGCACTCCCGGATTGGGGGCGGAGCGAGCCATTCACTATACAGACTTTTACAAAACATCGCGTGAGCCATCGGCAGTTTTGAAAAAAGCCAAAGCCTTGGCTGATCATCTTGCCCGCCGGTCAATCCAGATTTGTGATGGCGAGATGATTGTCGGCCACCATACGGAACATCGCATCGGCGCGATCTGTTATGCCGAACTGGCGGGTGTCGCTATGCTGGAAGATATTTTCCGGTTCGAGACCCGTCAGACCAATCCTCTGCATGTGGACGCGGCATCGAAGCGCAAACTTCTTCTATCTGTCATTCCATATTGGTTGCCGCGAAATCTGACCGCCAAGGCGTTCCCGCTGGCCAGAGGCGTGAAAAATCTTTACGAGCAGCTTCAGGCCGACCGCTTCATCATCACCGAGGCCGGCGGCGTCGCCCATTTTATTCCCAATTATCAAGATGTGATTGCACAGGGAACGGACGGCCTACGCGCACGGGTGAAAACGGTTCTGCAACGCCAGGGCCTTTCACAAGATGAGCGCGACCAGCTTAACGCCAATTTGATTGCGCTTGACGCTGTGGAAGCCTTTTCCGACCGCTACAAACGTCTGGCCGAAAAACTGGGCCGGGACGATATTGTTGACGTCCTTCAAAAAACCCCAAGGCGTCCCGCTGCAAATTTGCGCGAAGCTCTGCAGATGATCTGGTTGTTTCAAATGGTGATCCAGATCGAATCTCTGGACCAGGGGATCAGCTTGGGACGATTGGACCAGTACCTCTATCCGCTTTACCTCAAAGAAGTATCACAAGGCGCGTTTGACGCTGATGTCTTCAGGGATATGTTTTGCGCATTTTGCCTGAAACTATCAGAGGTCATTCCGCTTTTCTCTGAGCGGTTGACCGAGATGTTCGCCGGTTTGCCGATCGGACAGGCTTTAACGCTCGGCGGCGTCAATCAAAACGGTGCAGACGCCTCCAACGCGCTTACGTTTTTGCTGTTAGATGTGATCGACCAGTTCAAGACACGCCAGCCCAACTGGCATGCGCGGTTGAGTACAAAAAGTGATGGCGCTTATGTCAGCCGCGTATTTGAAGTCGTCGGGCGCGGTGGCGGCTCGCCCGCTGTCTACAATGATGATGTGATCATGCCCTCGTTGGGCGAGCGTTTCGAGGCGCAAAAGCTTGTCTGGGATTATGCCACTGTTGGCTGTGTAGAACTGGCGATTGCCGGGGTTAGTTATACCTCATCCGATGCGGCGCTATTCAATTTTGCCAAAATTTTGGAAAATGTGCTGACCCAAACGCAGGATAAAAAAGGCATAAAAGAAATCGATTCTATGCCGGAACTTATGGCTGCGCTGGAAGTTGATCTGCGCACCGAAATTGCCGCGCTCAAGCAGGCGCTGGACGCCATAGAACGCTCCAATCGTCTTTATCACCCGGTTCCTTTTTCCTCACTGACGGTCGAGGGGTGTATTGAACAGGCGCGTGACCTGACGGCAGGGGGCGCGCGTTTTAATGCCAGCGGCATTCAGGCGGTCGGGCTTGCTGATCTGGCAAATTCGCTGGCCGCAATTGAAACGCTGGTGTTTGAGCGGCGCGAAATGAGCCTTCGCGCCCTGGCAAGCACATGCCGGCGGAATTTTGCTGATAATCCAAAGTTGAAAGCAAGGCTGATCGGCTTTGACAAGTTTGGCGGTGACAAGGTGCGGGTTGATCTGATTGCTGATCAGATGATGGCGCTTTTTGACCGTGTTATTTCCGAAAACATAAATACACGGGGCGGACGCTGGATGCCCGGCGTGTTTTCCATGACATGCCATCGGTCTATGGGGCGAAAAATGGGTGCGCTGCCTTCGGGACGGCTTGCCGCTACGCCAATGGCCGACGGCATCGCGCCAACTGATGGTTCTGATTGTCTTGGGCCAACCGCATCCCTTAATTCTGTGGCTAGGCTCGACCCCAACCACACCCCCAATGGCGTCAATCTAAATATGAAATTTGACGCTAACACTGTCAGTGGAAGCGCCGGCGCGGCGCTTCTTGAAGGTTTGATCAAGGGCTACTTCCGGCAGGGCGGCATGCAGGTTCAGATCAATGTTCTTGATCCGAAAGTCCTGCTTGAGGCTAAACAGGCGCCAGACAAACATCGAAATCTTCTTGTCCGCATATCGGGCTATAGCGCTTATTTTGTTGATCTCACACCGGATTTGCAGGACGAAATAATCGCCCGCACACTACAGGCAGCCTAAGTGGTGGAAATGTTGAACGCACCTGTATTCGACGTTCAACGTTTTTCGATTCATGACGGGCCGGGTATTCGAACCACGGTCTTTTTCAAAGGCTGTAATCTTCGTTGCGCCTGGTGTCAAAATCCCGAATCACAAAACGTCTCTCCGCTCATCGCCTTTTATGAAGCACGATGTGATGAGTACTTTTCTTGCGCTGGCGCCTGTCCGAATGACGCCATCATCAAAGGTGGATTTCGTATCAATTATGAACGCTGCACAACGTGTTTGGAGTGCGTTGACGCCTGTCCCAACGGCGCTCTGCAACTGGTTGGAGAACAACTCAGTCCCGAACATCTATTCGAAAAACTTCTTGCCGATCAGGCGTATTACGAAAGCAGCGGCGGCGGGGTAACTTTCTCAGGGGGCGAGCCAACCCTCTATCCTAAGTTCATGGACAAGATGCTGGACCTTTGCAACGAGCGCGGTATCCACACCACGCTTGAGACTTGCGGCACGTTTTCGCAAAACCGCTGGGCGACAGCCCTGCCAAAGTTGCAGCTTATCTATTTTGATTTGAAAATTATGAATGACACCCGCCACAGGCAAGCGACTGGTTTGGGAAATAGCAGAATTCTGGAAAATGGGAGATATTTGGCCGCCAATGATTATCCAGTCGAATTTCGACTTCCGCTTGTGCCGGGGTATACGGATGACCTTGAGAATTTGGAGGAAATAGCCTGCTTTCTTGAAGAATTGGGACAAGATAAAATACATTTACTTGGCTACCATAAGATGGGCGAAGCCAAGATCGATATTATTCAGGGAGGTCAAAAAAAGCTGGGCTTGGAGAGCTATTCAGCAGACAAGCTGGCAGAAATCGCCAAATGGTTTGAGCGGCGAGGGATTGTCTCCTTCAACACAATCCCTCAACCAATCTCATGACCGCAGACGGGTTACACCCAACAATACCAAATTGGCGCAAGCTGTTAGTGTGGACCGGAACTATGCCGCCGACCAAGCAGCGCACCAGCCGCTAGCGCTGATCTCGCCGGCGACGACCTCGCATGAGTTCTCGCCGTCGAAAAACTGGCAACCGGCGCAGTCGCGCCCATCATTGGGCGTAGCCTGGTAGCTTACACTGTCCTTGTCCGCCTTATCGCTCGCCTTGGCGTGCTGAAGGCCGCCGGACGCAACGCCCGCGGCGACGACCAATCCCGCCGCACGCTCCAAAAACACCCGACGGGCAATTTGGCCTGTTGGTTTGCTGGAGCGCGTCATGTTGATTAAGCGGAAGCAATTTTTTCCCATTGCCGGATCCTCCATTTATTTGTTCAAGCGTAAGACATGCTACTCGAAAGATATTGTCCCGTGCACCCGTTGTCACCGAAACGTGAATTTGAATAACAGAATCTTCCAAATGCGCGCGCCAGACCGGTCAATGATTGAGCCCGATGTTCGAATGCACAAGCACAGACCGAACAGATCAATTACTGCGCACCGTCTTCGGCCACCAATGATTCAAAATACGCAAACAAATCTGCACGGTTCTGCGAATCTGGCAGGCCGGGGAAAATCATTTTGATACCGGGAACCATATCACGCGGAGCGATGAGATAGGCGTCAAGCGTCGCCTCATCCCAAACCGCACCGCTCACCCCGAATGCAATCATAGCTGGGGAAAACTTATATCCTTCAAGCGTACCGGGTGTTCTCCCGACGACGCCGTAAAGGCTTGGCCCTACTTTCATTTTGTTGGGCTCGATGGAATGACAGGCCCTGCATTTTATGAAAACTGCAGCTCCCGCCGTCGCATCGCCCTCTATGACCCCGCCAGAATCAGCTTCTGGCGCACTAGTCGCGTCAGTCTGCTGTGTTTGAGCAGCCACCGAAGTGAAGAAGAGGGCCGCCGCGCCAGCAGCCGCAATAGTTGACTTGTTCCACATCTAATTACTCCTGATAGATCGTATATCGTTGTGCCCAGCAGTCAAAAGATTGGCCATCCTTGCTGGCGCGCCAATCACTACAGGGCTTGCGGAGCTTGCCAAGACAAATGCGGACTTCACAATACCCAACACCGGGATAAAGGGGGAGACGGCGCCCTCACGATCGCAGACATTCTGGCTTTCTTCCGCAGGTCACAAAACGGAGTGTCCATTCGAAGCGTTCGCAGTAATTTTCTGCCCCACTATTCGTCTTACTCGTCCAGTTCGGAATATTGTTTTTGCAGCACTTCAACATAGGCGCTGAGCGCCGCGAGTTCTTCCGAATCCCAGGGAAGTGGTTTGGTTTCCATCGGCGCTACCATGCAGATCTGGACCATGGTTTCGGCGGACACTTTTTTCAGCCCGAACATGTCCTTGCCCATCGCGACATAGTGTTTGTAGGGGTCCTTGAACGTTTCGTTATATCCGGCAAAATCCGTATGGCAGCTATTGCACGAAAGGCCATTGGTCGAGAGCGTGGCGTCATTATAAAGTTCGCGACCGCGCACTTCCAGATCTGCCTTTTTCCCTTTGAACCGCTTTGAAAACATGGGCCGAACTACAAGCTTGCGGTCTCCTTCAGCTTCACCTTCGCCACTGGCTTCAGCTTCACCACTGGCTTCAGCTTCACCACTGGCTTCGGCTTCGCCGCTGGCTTCGGCTTCGCCGCTGGCTTCGGCTTCGCCGCTGGCTTCAGCTTCGCCCTTGGCTTCGGCTTCGCCCCTGGCTTCGGCTTCGCCCCTGGCTTCAGCTTCGCCCTTGGCTTCGGCTTCGCCCTTGGCTTCAGCTTCGCCCTTGGCTTCGGCTTCGCCTGTCGCTTCGGCTTGCGCCAATACGTACCCAACCGAATCGGCCGGTTGCTCGCTGGCCGCCGCGCTGTAACCAACGCATGCCGCCATTAAGGGCGTTGAATACAGCAGATTGCGAGATAGTTTTCGCAGCAATTGCTGACGAGGTTTCTGGTTGTTGGTCATAGCTAGTTCCCTTGCAAATTCACTGCTGAAAAACGAGTCGGTCCGAATGTGTCTCCGAATGTGTCTCCGAATGTGTCATTGTACGCTTCTCACTATCAAGCTATGTGGGTTGCGCTAGCGGATCAAGCCTACAGTTTTTTTCGATTCGGCGGAACCGCCCCGATAAAATCGTTCGCTCAAGGCTTCAGTCTATGAGCATTGATCGAATTCCGGTGTAACTATTTCGTGAGGTGTGTCGTGGTGGGAAAAAAACGCCGCTTTTGGCTCGCGGGGAACCGCGAGCCGGAACAGGATATTTTCTTTGTTGAGGCGCTCGATCCGGCGATCTGGGAGGCTGGAGACGAGGAGAACTGGGATACTTGCTGGTATACCGGCATGCCTGGTCCGGATGTGTTCGGACGACTGGATGGGGCTAAGACCATCAATCACATCCCCGGCAATAATGGGTTGACGGTCAAAAATTACCTTTTCGAAACGCTTTCTGCTGCGTCTGACCGCTTGGCTGACCAGTCTCATCGCGAACGCATGGCTTTTTTCCCAAGGGTCTACGCCATGCCTGAGGACTATATCGATCTACAGCAAGCCGCAGCGCGTCATCCCGACAAGAGATGGATACTCAAACCGAAAAACTCTTCGCGCGGCCGTGGCATCGAGGTGATTCGGGACGTCGCCGCCATTCCCATGGAGAAGCGCTGGCTGGTGCAGGAATATATCGACAATCCACACCTGATGAACGCGCGCAAATATGTCCTTAGACTTTATGTTCTGGTGACCTCAGTTAATCCTTTGCTTGTTTATTTTTATCAGGAAGGTTTCGCCAAACTTGCATCCGAGCCGTACGACCCCGGCGATCCTGACAACCCGTTTTCAAATCTGACCAACCCCGACATAAACGCCGCCAATGAAGACGTCGAAACGCCGGTCGAGTTTGTCGGGTTGAGTGATTATCGCAAATGGTTGCGCGCCGAAGGCCGTAACGACGAAGCGCTGTTCGAAAAAATTCGCGACCTTCTCGTGCAGACAGTGATTTCGGTGCGGGACAAAATGCGCACGCGGACCCGCTCCATTCATGCTGACACGTCGGGTTGTTATGAATTGCTGGGTATTGACTGTCTGATCGACGCTGACTTGAAGCCGTGGATTCTCGAATGCAATCTAAGCCCATCGCTTGACGTTTGCGCCTCACCTGAACATGGCGGCATACAAGAGGAAAAGACCAAGCGCCAGCTTGTCGCCGATATGGTGTCGCTTGTCGGAATAAACGAACCGATCGTCGAGCAAACTAATATTGCCGCCGAAGATCGGATCCGGGAAAGAGCCGATTGCGAACTCGCCCGCGCCGGCGCATTTCAACGGATTTTTCCAGCTGAAGACGTAGAGGATTATCTACCAGTTTTTCCAATTCCACGATATGCCGACATAGTTCTGGCCAGGCGGATTGCCGGGCGCCAGATGCGCCCGCTCAAACTAACCCCGAAACGGACAATCGAAATTGTTTCTGAAGACGACCTTGCCCTGTACGCGCAGGATACTGGAACGCTTTACGCGCCCAATGCCTCCGCGTCGTGGATCTGGCTGAAAACGATCGACGGGGCGGACCCGGAAGACATCGCCCAGGAACTGATCGCGTCCCACATCGCCGCTCATGGCGCCCTATCGCCTGATGAAGAATGGACGATCCGGGAAAATATCTGGGACGTTCTTGCCGACTGGGCGACGCTTGGCCTCATCCGGCGCGATGACGGGCAGGAGGCGAGTGGGACAATTGAAGATCGCAGTGAAGCGCCAGACTGGGCGGGAACCGATCAGGTCGCCATAGGTGAGAAGAAATTGGAGCTCAAATATGGCTGCCCGGCGGTCGCCAAGCGGCTGCGGCAAACCCTCAAGCCATTGATGGTTGGCGGCGATGTGGAGCGGTCCATAGCAATCCAACACACCAAGGCCGGCTACGCTGTCGCCATTGGACCCAGACTGGTTGCCGTTGATCTCGGCTTGGCTCAAATTGCACCGGTTGTATGCCGCCTATTGTTTGAACACGCGCCGGCCGCGGCCTCTGAAATCGCCATGGCGGGCGCTTTTATTCCCATCGGCGACGGTGAAGCGGTGTTTGTCGTTAGCACGCAGACTGGCGGATGGGACGGGTTGGCGGCGAGCCTCGCGCATGAGATAAAGGCGAGCGTGTCAGGCGGTATACGCTTTGATGTGAGCAGCGGTGGCGCCGGCGCGCCGCTTGGATTGCCAATCCGGATTGATGAAGATGATGTCGCCGAAATCGAAACGGCGCTCGGTCATCCCCTAACACGGCAAATCCACCAATGGTCCGGCGGCGGTGAAGGTCGTATGCTGACGATCGATCGCCAGCGCGCTTCCATGAACAGAAAGATACGTGCGATCATCATCCCGACGCGCCAGGAACAGGGCGCCGCGGCACTGCGGCCAGCGTCGCCCCATGCGGCGTTAAGCGCCGTGCTTTCCTCATGTGTCGGGCCTCGCGTCCGCCTCAGCTGCGCTGCAGCCAGCAAACTCAGCGACTGGCTTGCCGGCCGCAAATTGTGGGCGATTGAATTTTCCGACTTCAAGGATGCCGCCGCCCTTCTCGCCGCACGTATCGCCGAACGATAAAGTGCTTTTCGCCAGCGCTCAGTCCGGTATATTGGGCGCCGTAGGACCCTCAATATTGTTCACATATGTTTGATGTGACGGCTGAACGTAATCTGGACGAAATAGCGTGTGCTATTTAACCTTGTATGGGTTTGAGACCACGTTCCCAGACCGGAATTCAGCTAATTGATGGAGGTGCGGACTGTGACATACTCACGTATCGCCGTCATGATCGCGGCCAATCTGTTGGTTGCGTTGACGGTATATCTCAGCACCGGGCGCACAGATGTTCCTGAGCGCGCCGTAATGACCGCTAAAGCGATAAACGGGCAGAAAATTTGGCGCTCACACGACTGTACGGGTTGCCATGCGGTTTATGGCCTGGGCGGACATTTGGGACCTGATTTGACCAATGTGATCAGCCGGCGAGGAGAACAGGCGACGCGCGCGTTCATCATCGGGGGCAGCGCAAGAATGCCGGCGCAAACGTTACGCGCTGAACAACTCGATCAGTTGACCGCCTATCTGAAACATTTGGACGAGACGGGTATGTACCCTACGAAGTCATTTCCAGACGGGGTTTTTGGAAAGCCCCGACGCTAAATGTGCGGGCCCGGTAGACATGGCGCCTTTTGTCGCACAGGCGATTTCGTTTTATGCGCCCGGCCCCGTATGCACTATCGCGAGCATATGCGATCGTCAGACGCCATGACCGCACAATCCACTTAATGAGTAACCGATACCATATTTTCTTCGTTGCCTCCGGCGTAATTTTCATTGCAGCATCAATCATTGGGCTACTCGGCGCACTCAAAGTTGCGCATCCAATCGTGCTACTCGATTTTTTTCCGTTCGCAAACATACGGCCGCTGCACACTTTCCTGTCAATAAGTGCTGTATTGGTCGGCCTTCAGGGGCTGGTCCTGGCAATTGTCGACCGCCCTTCATCACGCCTCTGGTTTTGGGCTTATTGCGGCGCGCTCGGTCTGTTTGTCGTTGGCGGCGTCGCCGCGCTGGCGACAGGGCAGGGTACGGGCCGCGAATATTTCTCTTGGCCAATTGTGCTTTCGGCGCCGCTATTGGCGGCGTGGATGATGTTTCTAAGCAAGATTTTACTGGCGGGCCGTCAAATGGAACGCCGCTCGCCGGAAGGTTTTTGGCTGATCGGCTTTGGCAGCGTGTTTATTTTGAGTGGATTTTTGGAATCTCATTTTTGGCGTTTTCAGCCCATTGCAGCGAATTTTGTGCAGGACCTGACGATCCAATGGCATGGAATTGACACCTTTTTTGCGGGCATCAACGCGGTTCTTTACGGGTGCGGCGTTTTCATGTTGAGCCCAACGCCAAAACGGGTGCGAAGCGGCATCCTGTTTGGCGTCGCGGGGTTCAGTTTGCTGTTTACGTTCGGCCATCATCATTACATTTCGCCGCAGCCGAATTTTCTGAAAACTCTGGCGTTCATCGCAAGCATGCTCGCCATGGTTTCGTTCTGGCGGCATCTTTCGGCTTACAAGAAATCAGCCAACCTTGCGCTCTCGCAAAACTATGCGTTGCCGCTTTGGCGCACGGTCCAGCTCTGGACGCTTGTATCGATCGCGACCGGTGTTTTGTTCGCCGTGCCACAGCTCAACTTAATCGTGCACGGCACCTATCTGGTTTTGATCCACGCCATGGGGGCGATGATCGGTGTTAACTTCATGATCATCATCGCCGGCGGATTGATTTTCAGCGCGAACCGGCGCCAAATTCGGCCCGCGCGCATTCGCTGGGGCGTGCGGTTGGTCAATGTTTCTCTGATCGGACTTTGGCTGATCCTGGGAACAGCTGGCGCTCTCAAAGGGATAATCCGTGTCGACGGCGATTATTATGATTTCCAGCCGTTGCGCGAAATCGCGCTTTACGGTTTTCCCCTTATCGGGGCCGTATTGCTTGGCGGCATTGCATTGCTCAATAATGAGATGATTCGCGCTAATCTAGTAACGCGCCAGCGCAACCGGAAAACGCGCAACCGGCTTGTCATCTTCTTGTCGAAACACCTTGGACGCCGCCGGCGCCGTCCGCAACCGTTGCTCGAATTTGAAGCAAACAGGATGAATCCGACAGTGAGCCGACCTCACGCCGAGCGGCCTGTCAATACAGCACCAGAAGAACAAATATCCCACGATATTAAGGCTGAAGATTTTCCACTCAGTGAGGTGCAAGAGAAGGAAAAGTTCGTCAACTGAACCAAACCTGACAGACGCCGCCAAAATGCCGGTAACTGGCAGACCATGTTTGAATTACTACAAATAATTGTCGGGCTCTATGAACGAAGCTGAGCGATATTAATTCTCGTCCTGGGTTTGGCGCTGCCAAGTTTGCAAATCAAAATAATCCCGCCATTGGCGAATCTTTCCATTGGCGATTTCGAAGACGCCTGCGCATGGCAGGTTCACAGTCTTTCCGTTTATGATGAAGCCATCGAGCCGTTCCGCGAACACGACCGGCCCATTCTCCGCCATTTCGATAATCCGCCAATCAATCGACTCCGCCGGGCTTACGAACATCTCAATAATCCCTCGAATGGCGTCGCGCCCACTGACCGGCGCCATAGGCATATTGTGATAGACCGCATCCGCCGTAAATAACGACATAATGCCTTCGATATCTTTCCTGTTAAACGCGCCAACCAACGCCTCAATAACCGATTTTCCATCTTTCATGTCGCTGTCCTCCTTGAGCAAGTCGAGTTAAATTGAATCATGGCTTTGCTCTAGATTGTTTGTTTGCCGCATTTGTATCGGATAACCGCGTCACACTTATCCGGAAATGCTCTAGCTGTCATATTCGCTGGCGGTGCACACGGGGCGGCGGTGCGCCAGCGTTCCGGCGTTATTGATAGTGCGGCGCATAGCACTTTGAGTGTTACTTGACAATTAAGCCTCCCTTGAAATACTTTGCACCCACCAGCAACCAGGCAAGCGGAGGCAGGGGCCATGCATGGCTTTACCGAAGATCACGATCAGTTCCGCCAATCTCTTCGATCCTTTGTTGAACGCGAGGTCACACCTCACGCTGTTGAGTGGGAACACGAAGGTCAGGTCCCGCGCGCGCTGTTCAAAAAACTGGGTGATCTTGGGTTCCTGGGCGTGCGTTTGCCTACAGATTATGGCGGCGCCGGCCTGGATTTCTGGTCGACAGCCGTCCTCATTCAGGAATTGATGCAATGCGGGTCGGTCGGCGTTCCAGTCGCCATCATGGCCCATGCTGAATTTTCCACTAAGACGATTGAATTTGGCGGAACGGATGAATTGAAGGACAAGTATTTAGGGCCAGCGATTGCCGGTGAAGTGATTGGCGCACTGGGCGTCACCGAACCGGGCGCCGGTTCTGATGTCGCTTCCATAAGCACCAAAGCGGTGCGCGATGGCGATGATTATGTTATCAACGGCGCCAAGACATTTATCACCAATGGCACAATTTCGGACTTTATTACGACTGCGGTGCGTACCGGCGGGCCGGGCCATGGCGGCATTTCTCTGATTGTTGTTCCCGCGGATACGCCTGGCCTCACGCGCCGGCGTCTGCAAAAGATCGGCACACATTCGTCAGATACAGCAGAACTGTTCTTCGATGATTGTCGCGTGCCTGTGACCAACCTGCTTGGTCAGGAAAATGGCGGCTTCAAACAAATCATGCAAGGTTTTGAAGGCGAGCGGCTGGTGCTCTCGCTCATCGCTTGCGCCCAGATGCGATTGATGTGGAACGCTGCTCGTGAACATGGTCAGACCCGAAAAGCCTTTGGTCAGTCACTGCTTGATTTTCAGGTCTGGCGTCATCGCCTGGCCGACGCGCTGACCTCAATGGAGGCGGCTGAAGCGTTGATGTATCGCGGCATCGATATGTATGTGCGGGGCGAACCCTGCGCTGCAGAAATCTCCATGTCGAAATTATTCTGTACCGAAACGGCCGTCTCGGTTGCCCGCGAATGCGCGCAAATTCATGGCGGTATGAGCCATATGGAAGAGTGCCAGATGGGGAGAATGTATCGCGACTGCCTCGCCTTCACCATCGGCGCCGGGACCAGCGAAGTGTTGCGCGAGATTATCGCTGGCGCAACCGGCCTATCTCCAGAGCGGTCCCGTTAATGACCATCAAGACGCAAATTGAAGATGCCATTCTGGTCGTCACGATGGATCGGCCAGAAGCACGTAACGCCCTCAACATGAAGATGCGTGAGCGATTGACTGAGGTCTGGACAGATTTTCGCGACAATACGAAACTGCGCGTCGCGATCCTGACTGGCGCCGGCGACAAAGCATTCTGCGCAGGCGCTGACTTGAAAGAAATCGGGGCTTATTATGCCTCCATGACGCCAATAGAACGGCGCGAGCTTGGCGAAAACCAACCCGGCCTTGGCGGGCTGACTCGCAATTTTGATCCGCGTAAGCCAGTGATTGCAGCGATTAATGGCCATTGCCTAGCGGGCGGACTGGAACTGGCGCTTGCTTGCGATATTCGTATCGCTGCGACACACGCAACTTTCGGCCTGCCTGAAGTCAAACGCGGCATTTTGCCTGGCGCCGGCGGGACACAGCGCCTACCGCGCGCCCTGCCTTTCGGTATTGCGCTTGAAATGATTTTGACAGGCGCGCCGATTGACGCCGGGGCAGCATTACGCTGGGGACTGATTAATCATCTGACGTCAAAAGATCAGCTGATGGATAAGGCGATGGAAATCGCGGGTTCTATCGCCGCGAACGGACCACTCGCCGTTAGGGCAGCACGAGACGCCGCCTATCAGGGCGCGCATTTGCCGCTTACCGATGCGCTCCGTCTTGAACAATTCCAGGCCGAGCCCATCCGCCAGAGTGAAGATGCAAAAGAAGGCGTTCATGCCTTCATCGAAAAACGCAATCCCGTATTCAAAGGGAAATAAGAGGAGTAATTATCATGGCACGAGAGAAAATCGCAATTGATGCATGGGCGACTTATGTCAGCCCGGAAGGCGCCACGCGCTGGCCGGAAAGTTTTTTGCACATTTTCAACAAATATAATTCGCCCAAGCACATGACCGAAGGCCAGTCCGTTGAAGACCTGCTGGCTGAAATGGATGCGTCTGGCGTCGATAAACTTATCCTCTCATCGTTTTATTATCAGGGCGACCCGGTGATGACCAACGAAGAGGTCGCTAAAATCGCCAAGGCGCATCCAGACCGGTTTATCCCGGCCGGCACTGTCAATGTCATGGACAAGCCGATGAAAGTTGCAGCTGATGTCGAATACCTCGTTAAGGAACTTGGCATGTGCTGCGTCCGCCTTGAGCCTTATATGTATGGCGACGGAATGACGGGGCTTCCGCCAAATGACAAGCATTACTGGCCCGTTTATATGAAATGCTCGGAACTTGGCGTCGCTGTGGCGCTGCAAGTGGGTCATACAGGCCCGCTGCTTCCATCCGAGTGCGGACGGCCGATCTATCTTGATGAAGTGGCGCTGTCTTTTCCAGACCTTGTCATTATCGGCTGTCACCTCGGCCAGCCCTGGCATGATGAAATGATGACGCTCGCATGGAAGCACCCCAATGTTTATGTTGAAACCTCTGCCCGTTCCGCGCGCCAATGGCCGGAGAGCTTTGTGCATTTCGTCAAAAGCTGGGGCAAGGACAAGGTGATCTGGGCGACGGATTATCCGCTCCTGTCTTTTGATCGCACCTTAAGTGAAATCGACGACCTTGAGTTGCCAGATGAGATATATCGAAAACTCGTGCGCGATAATTTGATCAATGCCCTGAAATTGGATCTGTAAAATGGCGCTGGCGGAGCTTCTTGCAACTATACCTTATGTCGTCTGGCACGGTGTCGGGATTGATGAGGATAAAGGCGAAAGTATTATTTTGCGCGTTCCCTTCCGCAATGACCTCGCCAATTATGCCGGCTCTTTTCATGCGGGCGCGCTTTACACACTCGCTGAAACCGCCGCCGGCGTCATTGCCGACCGGGCTTTGCCCCCGGGTGACGCGTTTGTCCTGTTGCGCGATGCGAATATCCGCTACACGCGCCGTCCTGAAGGCGATGTGCGCGCCCATGCCGAAATGGACAGGGCAGCGGCAGAGCATGCGCTCCAGGATTTTAACAAATCCTCCCGCGCCGATATCAGCGTCAATGTCAATATGACCGATGATGCAGGGCATTCAGTTTTTGAAGGCGCGTTCAATTACGCCTTGAGGCCGAGGAAAAAATGACAGAGACATTACAAATAGAAACTGAAGACGCGGTTTGCACCATGACGCTGAGCCGCCCCGACAAGCTCAATGCGATCAACATTCCGCTGCTCGACAAACTGACAGCGGCGCTGGAGGAAGCAAGGGACGATCCTGGTGTGCGCGCTATTGTCCTTGCTGGTGAGGGAAAATCCTTTTGCGCTGGGGCTGATATTGGCCAGATGATCGACAGGACGCCGGCAGACTGGGAACAGATTGTTGATCATTATCTTGATCCCATCCGGGTCATATCCAATTGTGGCAAAGCCGTCATCGTGCGCTGCCACGGTAATGTCTTTGGCGGTGGGCTAGGCCTGGCGATAGCGAGTGATTTTCGTATTGCATCAGACACGGCGCGGTTCTGCACGCCGTTTGTCAAGCTGGCGTTAGCGGGTTGCGATATGTCAGCGGGATATTTTCTACCGAGGCTTATCGGGCTTGGCCGCGCCACCGACATGATGATGACCGGGCGCGTTATTGATGCAAGTGAGGCGCTTTCGATAGGGTTGGTGACACAAGTTGTTCCTGAAGCCGAGCTGGATGCCAGTGCCGCAAAACTCGCCGCTCGCCTCGCCGCAGGAGCGCCTAAAACAACAGCCTTCACAAAGAGCGCCATCCGCAAATCGCTTGATCTCACTATGGAAGCGGAATTCGACTATGAAATCTTCGCTCAGGTTCAATGCCTGCAAAGCGCCGACCACCGCGAGGGGGTTGCGGCCTTCCGTGAAGGCAGAAAGCCAATATTTGGCGGCTCAGGGCCAGATGCAGGCAAGCAAGAATGACTGGTCAGGACATGATTGGTACAATTCGGGCCGACCCGTTTACGGAGCGGCTTGGGATTACAAGTCGGATCAATGAAGATGGGATTGCCATCACAACGCATCAATGCACTGCAGATGAGTGCAATATCTTCGGCGTTGTCCATGGCGCGCTGCTGTTCGCGATGGCCGATGTCGGTATGGGCATGGCGCTGACCTCCCAACTCTCCGGCAAGCCCCGCGTCGGCAGTATTACAGTGACGTCAAATTATATTCGCGCCGGGCGGCCAGGGCTTCTCAGAGCACAATCACGATTGCTCAAACGCGGCCGCGCCGTTGCGTTTCTCGAATCCGAAATCTGTGATGGCGAGGGCGAAATCTGCGCGCGTTTTTCGGGCATCTTTCACATTTACGCAGGCGAGACAAAATAGCTATGGCCACGGATCCAACGCTCAGCTCCGAAGAAATCCAGTTTCGTGACGCCGTCAGGGCTTTCGTGGAAAAGGAAATCACACCCAACGCCACGCGCTGGGATATGGAAGAGCGCTACCCGCAAGAGCTTTTTCAAAAACTTGGCGAACTTGGCTGGCTCGGCGCCGCCTTTCCCGAGGAGGTAGGCGGCTCTGGCGGCGGCTCAGTCCTATACGCTCTTTTATGCGCAGAACTGGCGCGCGGCTCGGCCGCGATCGCGCTTGGGCTTTATGTGCACACAGCGCTTGCCAGTGCGGCTATTCTTCACCTTGGCAACGATGAACAAAAACAGCGTTACTTGCCGGACGCACTGGCCGGCAAGACGATCGGCTGTTGGGGCTATGCCGAGGCCGGCGCCGGCGCGGATATATCCTGTGTTGCGACGCGGGCGGTCAAAGACGGAAACGCTTACGTCCTCAACGGCGCCAAACTTTATATCACCAACTCGCCTTTTGCCGACTTCATGGTCATCGTTGCCGCAACTGCGCCAGAGGATGGATTGAAGGGTATGTCGTTATTCCTGGTTGAGCGCGACATGAAAGGCGTCAGTGTCAGCGCGCCGTTCAAAAAACTGGGCATGGGCGCGTCGGAAATGGCGGAGATTGTTTTCGACGATTGCCGTGTGCCGGAATGCAACCTGCTTGGTCCGGAAGGCTTTGGCTTTTTGCAAGCGCTAAAAGTGCTGACACTAGGCCGCATTGCCAGCGCCGCCTTCGGCGTCGGGCTGGGACAAGCGGCCCTGGCGGAATCCGTCGCTTATACAACATCGCGAATGCAGGGGGGAAAACCCGTTTCAAGCCACCAGTTTGTTCGGTTCACGCTTGCCGACATGTCAACGAAACTGGAAGCCGCCTGGCAATTGACGCTTCACGCCGCACGGATTGCCGATGCAGGCCAGCCTCATGACAAGGAGGCCTCTATGGCGAAACTCTTCGCCACGGAAACGGCGACAGGGGTCTGCGAGCGTGCGCTGCATCTGTGCGGCGCTCAAGGTTACATGCGTGAGAGCAATGCTCAGAGATTCTACCGGGATTGCAAAGTGCTGGAACTCGGCGAAGGCACGAGTGAAATACAGCGCGAGACCATCGCGCGGCTGTTGGGAGTATAATTCATGGGCGTACAGGAACGACGGGCTCGTGAGCGCACGGCGCGAAAAGAGACCATTCTTGATGCGGCGCGGACGCTGCTGCTTGAACGTGGTTTCACGGGAACCACAACCAAGCAGATCGCGGATCATTGTGAACTATCCGAGGCGACTGTGTTTTTCTACTTCAAGAGCAAGGATGAGATTTTCACCTCGCTCCTGTTCGAGGGCATAGAGTTCTGGCGCCGTGGGCTGGAAAAAATCGCCAAGCTGGATCTTACGCCGGAAGAAACGCTCTCCCGCCTGTGGAAGTTCTATGGACAGGTGTACAAAGAGCATCCCGAATATTACCAATTGTCGGCGTTCCTGGCCCGGCCACGAGCGACAACCGATATCTCCGATGACGTACGCGCCAGAATTATCGAACAGTCCGGCGACAATTTTCAAAGGCTTGCCGATATTCTGGAAAACGCTCTCGGCAAAGGAGAGGGCCGCATCACAGCCGATCTTCTATGGGCGTCCTTTCTAGGCCTGACGCTTGTCAGGGAATCGAGAATAAACCTCGGCTCACCGCGTCACCCAACGGACAAAGATATGAGCTGTATCATCAAACTGATCACCCACGGGCTTCTATCTGATACGAATAACGGAGAGCGTATATGAGTGATATGCAGGCAGCTCGATTGCTCCGCCCGGGCGAAGCGCTCAAGATTGAAACGCTTCCCATACCTGTTCCGGAGGATGACGAGGTTCTGATAAACGTCGCCGCCTGCGGCCTGTGCGGAACCGATATTCACTTGGCTGTCGATGGCGATCTGCCCGTCGAGCATACGCCGATTACGCTCGGCCATGAAGCTGCCGGTACAATCACCAGCACTGGTTCGGACGTAAAAGGCTTTCAGGTTGGAGATCGTGTTGCGATGTTTCCCGCTGCGTTTTGCGGCGCCTGCCGGTTTTGCCAGGCGGGCCGTCACTCGCTCTGCGAGCGATCAAAAGTCTATGGCATGGCCCGCGATGGCGCCCTTGCCAATTATGTTACAGCGCCGGCGCGAACACTCATTCCCATTCCGGATGGTGTTGCATTCGATATTGCCGCCATCATCACAGACGGTGTTTCAACGCCCTACCATGCTTTGCGCAGCCGGGGAAAACTCGAGAAAAACGAGTGTGTCGCAGTGATCGGCTGCGGCGGCCTTGGAACCCATGCTGTGATCCTTGCAAAACTCATGGGCGCCGGGAAAATCGTCGCCATCGATGTGCAGGAAGAAGCCCGCGCGCGCGCTTTGACACTCGGTGCTGACCTTGCTTTTGACCCTACGGATGCTGGCTTTATTAAACAGATGCGCGGCGATCTTGGGCGCATGGGCGTCGATCTGGCGCTGGAATTTGTCGGCCGCGCCAAGACCGCAGAACTTGCTGTCAAGATACTCGACAAGACCGGACGCGCGGTTCTTGTCGGGGTCGGTATGGAGCGGCCCAGCCTGCCGCCACTTGTCGCCTTTGTTGGCCGTGAACAGTCCGTACTCGGTTCATTTGGTATGGACAAGAGCGACATTGCTGACTTGCTTGAACTAGTCGCGTCAGGACGCCTCGATTTGTCGGGCTCCGTTTCTGCGCGCTACCCCCTCGAACGCGCCAATGACGCGCTGCAACACCTGGCGAGTAAGGATGTCGGCGTC
>JAJFGE010000049.1 GCA_021776295.1 Hyphococcus sp. | reverse complement strand
TGGTGCCCAGGAGAAGACTCGAACTTCCACGGCCTTGCGGCCACTGCGACCTGAACGCAGCGCGTCTACCAATTCCGCCACCTGGGCTTGAGGGGGTGTGCGATAGATTGGGATTGCGCTTGTGTCAAATGCTGGTTTGAGCGGACGGTTCGCATCTGGTGGTTTTTGAACTTGCCTCGCTTGTGACCGCCCTTCCAGAGAATATTATACCAGCCAAGCCTATATCGAACTCACGATGAGGTTGGGCCATGCGCTCAACTCAGAATCTCGAGCAACACGGCGATCTATAAGGTCGAATATTGCCCTAAGAACCAAGCATAGGCAGCCTCTGTCTTAATAGGCTTGACGTGCGCGGCCCGGCGCCCGATGAGCGCGCGATGCAACCCGACATCCAATATGACTGACGCTTATCTTAACCGCCGCACTTTTGCGATTATCTCGCACCCCGACGCCGGCAAAACCACGCTGACAGAGAAGCTGTTGCTTGCCTCGGGCGCGATCCGGCTTGCCGGCGAGGTTAAGGCCAAAGGCGACCGGCGCCGCGCGCGGTCCGACTGGCTGGCGATTGAACAAAAGCGCGGCATCTCGGTGACGACTTCAGCGATGACCTTTGAACATGACGGCGCGATCTTTAACCTGCTCGACACGCCGGGCCACGAAGATTTCTCCGAGGACACTTATCGCACGCTCACCGCGGTCGATTCTGCGATCATGGTGATCGATGCGGCCAAGGGCATTGAAACGCAGACGCGAAAACTTTTCGAAGTCTGCCGCCTGCGCGATATCCCGATCATCACCTATATCAACAAAGTCGATCGCGAAGGCCGCGATCTGTTTGAGCTGCTCGACGAGATTGCCGATCAACTGGCGCTCGATGTTTGTCCACTGGTGTGGCCGCTGGGCACCGGCGGACAGTTCAAGGGCTGTTATGACTTGGCCCATGACCGGGTGCTGTTGCCGGCGGACGGCAATGTCAGCGGCGCATTCGCAAAGACACTAGAGCTTGATAGCGCTGATGATCCGCGTCTTGACGAATTGATAGGCGCTGACGAAGTCGCTGATGCGCGCGAAGCGATGGAATTGGCGCGCGAGGGTTATGCGCCGTTTGACCTTAAAGCGTTCCGCGAGGGAACGCTGACGCCGGTCTATTTCGGCTCAGCGCTGAAGGAATTCACCGTTGCAGAACTGCTGCGTGATGTCGGCAAGTTCGCGCCGCCGCCCCAACCCAGAAAAACTGGACCGCAGCAGGCCGGCGCAGAAGAAATTTCACCCGATGACGATGCGGTTTCGGGTTTCGTGTTTAAAGTCCAGGCGAATATGGACCCTAACCATCGCGACCGTATCGCTTTTGTGCGGATATGTTCCGGCCGCTTCAAGCGCGGCATGAAGTTGAAAGTTACCCGCACCGGCAAAGCGCTCGCCATCAATGCGCCGATTTTTTTCATGGCCCAGGACCGTCAGCTTGCGGAAGAAGCGGTCGCTGGTGACATTGTCGGCATCCCCAACCATGGCGCACTCGGCGTCGGCGATACGTTGAGCGAGCGTGACGGTCTTCAATATACCGGACTGCCGGACTTTGCGCCAGAGATTATCCGCCGGGTGCGGCTTGATGATCCGATGAAGTCTAAACAGATGAAGCGGGCGATGATCGCGCTGGCCGAAGAAGGCGCCAGCCAGGTGTTCACCCCCGTTCTCGGCGCTGACTTTTATGTCGGCGTGGTCGGCGCCCTGCAACTCGATGTGATCGAGGCGCGGCTTAAAGCAGAATATGGCGTGGCGGTGACGCTGGAGGTTTGCGGCTATGAGACAGTGCGCTGGCTCGGCGGCGACGAAGACACTGATATTCAAACCTTCGTTGCTAAAAACCAGGGCGCCGTCGCGCATGACCGCTATGGCGCGCCGGTCTATCTCGCCCGCTCGCAATGGGAAGCCGGCTATGCGGAAGACAAAAATCCCGGCGTTCAATTCCTGAAAACCCGCGAGCGGACGTAGCCCGACGCACTACTCCCGTTAATGACTTGGCGCCAGAGCATCGAGCGAAAAGTGGGAACCGGTTTTCGCGTCGCGACCACAAATAGACTATAGCAAAATACAACAATTCATTTTTAATGCGTTTTGCTATAGGCTCGGTTTCCGGTTAAGTCAGCACATGATAAAATGCGAGCATGACGGATGATTGACTACAGGCAAGGAACGCCGATCGCAGTTCTCGGCATGTCGGGCGTCGGCAAGACCCGCATCGCCTCGATGCTGCGCGCGCAAGCTAGCTGGTTTCACTATTCGGTCGATTACCGCATCGGCACACGCTATATGGGCGAGGCGATAGTCGATAATTTTAAGCGCGAGGCGACTAAATCACCTCTGCTGCGCGAGCTTTTGCTTTCCGATTCGATTTATATCTCGCCGAACATCACCTTCGACAATCTCGATCCCCTATCGACATATCTCGGCAAGCCCGGCGACCCGGCCAAAGGCGGCATCGCATTCGAGGAATATCTGCGCCGCCAACGCCAGCATCACGATGCGGAAATCTGTGCGCTTGGCGACACGCCGCTATTTGTTGAAAAAGCGCGCGACATTTACGGCTATGAACGGTTTATCTGCGACACTGGCGGCTCTATCTGTGAAATCGCTAATCCACAGGATGCGGACGATCCGGTAATGAATGCGCTGTCGGAAACTTGCCTGTTGGTTTATTTTGAGAGTGACGACGCACACAATGAAGCCCTGAAAAGCCGCTTCGATAAAGCGCCCAAGCCGATGTATTACAATGAAGGCTTTTTGAAACAGGTCTGGACGGATTATTTAAGCGAGACCGGTTTGCCTGAAAACAACGTCAATCCAGACGATTTTATCCGTTGGGGGTTTGCAAGACTGATTAAATGGCGCACGCCGCGCTATCAGGCGATTGCTAAAGGCTGGGGCGTGACCATTTCAGCGGCGGAAATTGAAAAAGTGCACGATCCAGAAACGTTTTTGAAGTTGGTCGATACGGCTGTCAAAGCGCAACGCTAGGGGCCTTTCGCGTTCAATAGAACCCAACAACCGTTATACACGAACCCCGCTCATCCCGGCGAAAGCCGGGATGAGCGGGGGCAAGAAAATGTGATTCCGTTTGATTGCGAAATTTTTTAAGCGCCTGCTCCAAAACGAACGGAGTCATTTCAATCCGTTAGCGCCGGTGAAACCTCCTCCGTGTCATTGCCGGACTTGTTCCGGCAATCCAGGGCAACAAGTAGCAAAAAGCTTCTGGATCACCGGGACAAGCCCGGTGATGACGACACTGATAACGCCTACTTCTTTTTGAGTCAGACACTTAGGGCTATAGTGATGTGCACACGCTAAACCCTCTCACCGCTTTCAAGCCACCGCACACATTCCGCACCCAGCTCTTTAAGCGCTCGCGCCTCATAGGCCGCGCTGTCTTCCGCCGTCAGCTTCTCGCGCCAGCGCCCGTTTGACCCCTTATTGATGAACGTCTTCGCGCCGCCCTTCCAGGGCTGCCCGCCAAGCGGCACGACTTTATCAGCGTGGGCCTTCATATAGTCAAAACTGCAATGCTCGATAATTGCCGGCCACGTCTCCTCCGCGATATCAATTTCCAAAAACTTGGCTATGCGGCGCATTTCGCCCGGCATATCGGCTTTCAGATCGTTGAAATGGATCAGCATGACATTGGGCAAATCGCGAACCGCCCACCAAGTGCGGATATTTTCCCATAGGGACCAAACCGGAAAGCCGTCCTCATTAAGCCATTCGAGAAAAAACGCGCGCGGGTCTTCCGGCGGCGGCGCCAGCGGCGGTCCAACGAGATTTGGCGCCGTATTGAGCGCTTCCATCATTTCCGGGGTCATATTGATTTGATGGTTGTGCATGCTCCAAACCGCGTCGCGCCCGTCACGAGCGATATAAAGATATTTGACCGCCGGATTAAAAACCAACGCATCAACCGGCAGATGGGTTTTGATAAACCGCCGATGGGTCTGCGCTTCCAGCGCCTCGAGCTTGACCGGCGCCAGCGGCAAGCGCAGATCGAGCCAGGGCGACATCTCCGAGACGTTCAACCCCTCCTCGCCATTAAAGATCAGTTGCGAGACGATCTGCTGCATCCATGTGGTGCCGGACTTCGCCCAAGTCGCAATAACAATGTCATCGTCACGAAACGGAAAGTCGTTCCAGATCGTTGAGTCCATATGATTGTTGTAGATTTCACGAGTTTTTTGCGGCTGCGGTGGTGTTGTCACTAATGATTTCCCTTCTTTGTACAGATACAACTATCTTGAGCGAATATTCCCATCACTCCCAAATCCCCTTGCCGCTTCCTGGCAACCCCAACTTCTCCCACAGCTCATCAACGCGCTTCACCACCGCGTCGTCCATCCGAATTTCCTTGCCCCATTCGCGGGTTGTTTCCGGCGGTAATTTATCGGTCGCATCGAGGCCGATTTTTGAGCCTAACCCGTTCTCGATCGAGGCGAAGTCGAGATAGTCGATCGGCGTGTTCTCGATGATGGTGATGTCGCGCGCCGGGTCCATTTTTGTGGCGAGCGCCCACATCACGTCCTTCCAGTCGCGCGCATCAATGTCGTCATCGACAACGATAATCCATTTGGTGTACATGAACTGGCGCAAATAACTCCACGCCCCCATCATCACCCGCTTGGCGTGACCGGGATAGGCCTTCTTCATACTGATGACAGCGATGCGGTAGGAACACCCCCCCGGCGGCAGCCAGAAATCGGTGATTTCCGGGAACTGCTGTTGCAGTAGGGGAATAAAAACCTCGTTCAGCGCCTCGCCGAGAATGCTCGGCTCGTCGGGCGGGCGGCCAGTAAAAGTCGACAGGTAAATCGGATCTTTGCGGTGGGTAATCGCAGTGATGGTAAAGGTCGGAAACCGCTCCACCGCATTATAATAGCCGGTATGATCGCCATAAGGGCCTTCATCGGCATAGTCATCAAGCGAGACATAGCCTTCGAGCACGATCTCGGCTTCGGCGGGCACTTTGAGCGGTTGGGTTTTGCAATCGACAAGCTCAAGCTTTTTGCCGCGCAACAATCCGGCGAACTGATATTCAGACAATGTGTCCGGCACTGGTGTGACGGCAGCGAGAATGGTTCCGGGGTCGGCGCCAATGACGACGGCGGCGGGCAGCGGTTCGGACTTTTCTTTCGCCCAACGCTGATGGTGTTGCGCGCCGCCGCGATGACGCAGCCAGCGCATAATGGTCTTGTTACGGCCGATCTTCTGCATACGGTAGATGCCGAGATTGTAATCGTCGGCGCCCTTGCCGCTCGGACCGCGCGTCACCACCAGCGGCCAGGTAATCAACGGCGCCGGCTCGCCCGGCCAGCATAGTTGGATCGGCAATTGATCGAGATTGATCTCGTCGCCGGTTTTCACCACTTCCTGACACGGCGCGCCGCCAAACGCTTTGGTCGACGGCTTCATCGCCAGAACGGTTTTGACCAGCGGCAGCATGGCGATCGCATCTTTAACTCCGCCCGGCGGCTCGGGCTGGCGCAGAAACGCAAGCAACTCGCCAACTGCACGTAATTGGCCGCCATTCGCGGGCGTCTTATCGCCAGCGCTCAGCCCTTCCAGCGTGATGGCGCCAGCGACGCGCGTCACCGTGCCGAACAGGTTGACCAGCACCGGCATCGGCGAGACCGACCCATCCTCCATCAGCGGGTTTTCGAAGATCACTGCCGGGCCGCCGTCCGCCAAGAGCCGGGTCTGGATTTCAGTCATTTCAAGATTGACCGATACCGGCTCGGCAACGCGCGCAAGTTCGCCCGCCGCTTCAAGCTTTTCGATAAACTCGCGCAAAGATTTGTAAGACATGAAATCGCCTATAGAGCTTTAAAGGTAGCTCTAACGGCAAATGCACCGCCATAAAAGCATATCATCCGGTAATTTATCGACGCGGGAGCCGCCGGTCTCATTTTTCTGTTTCTAAAAGCGCCATAAAAAAGTCGATGCTCTCGTCAAAGAACGTCCCCACGGCCGCTTGCTGATCTTCAGCTTTCGTCGCCGCAGACATCGGAAGCATCGCGCCGGTGAAGCCTTTATGCTGATATTTAGCGATTGGCCCCAGGTCTTTCAGCGCTGTGAGAGCAGCATTTGGCCAGGGATAGGCATACCAATAAAATTCCGTACAAAGCGTATCGGGAACCGCAAGGCCGGCGCCGATGGAACGGGCGGTCTCAAAATCGCCCTCCTCAAGCACGATGGTGGTTGCAATATCAAAGTGATGCGGCCACAGGCGCACTGGCGACGGGCCCGGCTGAAAGTTGCTATGCGCGTCGATAACCCCCTCAAGCGCCAGGCTTGCATTATCGAGATATCGGCGCAATTCCGCCAGCGCGCCAGCGTGTTTGCGCTGATCATAGTGTGCGCCTTGCGCGTATGGCGAAGGCGGGATGTCATAGGGTGCGGGCGCATCCAGAACGGCCAGGTTCAGCCCCAGATCGGTGAGTTTTTTGCGCAACCAGTCGCCGGCGCGCGCGTCTTCTCGCCCATGCATGACGGCCTCATCGACGACCTTGCCGTCAACCAATAGCGCCAATGTCAAATCCTGCAGGCTCAGCCCCAGCGCAATACCGCCCGCCGCATTCGCCGCCGCGCCGGTCGTCATCATGCCAAGATCGCGCCGCCAGGTGAGGCTGGTGTGGCTGTCATCGGGCTTCGCCTCAAGATAGCCGCGCGCAAACCGCGCCAGCCATTGCGCCAGCTGATAGGGCTGAAGATGGGCTTTAGCCATTTTCGAAGGCGCGCTCGCGCCCAATTCTTTCCAACCCGCCATGCCGGTCCTCTTTTCAGTGCTGGTCAGTGACAACTGACGCGCCAATCACGCCCAAAACGCAATGGCGGGCCGCAAATTGTGATCGAAAATGATACTGGCCTCGGAAAAATGCGCTGTCCCTCTCCGGGATGTGGCGCAACCTTAACGTTATTTTCGCCTCCGCCCTTTACGTTAGCCGCGTGGAAGCATATTTTGAAACCAGCCGGTACATCGCTTCGTAGAGTGTATGGTCGCGGTTATGGAATGCCACCATATGGATTGCGGCTGTATGGGGTCTGGTTCGGGAGTAGTCGTCCGGCGATGTTGCCGATTTTGCACCAAATTTCAGGGTCTTTGCTCGTCGTTACAGGTCTTATTGTCCTGCCGCTGCCATTGCCGTTTGGCCTCATAATGCTGGTCATCGGCCTGGCGCTTCTCGCCCCTTATATCCCGGCAGTTCAGCGCTTCGTTAAATTTCTCCGCGGCAAATGGCCTAAATTCGACCATCAGCTGCGTCACCATCACCACCGCTTCCCGCCAGTGGTCAAAAGCACCATCGACAAGACCCATCCCGCCGCGCCGGCTGAGTAATCGCGGCTCACAGATACATTCGTCATCCCGGATGCGATGCAACACCCGCGCGCGAAGGCGCGCAATATATGATTCGACCGCATTCGCGGTCGGGTGTTGCTGCGCTGGTCCGGGACCTGTCGCCACCAGCTCCGTATACGCGATATGCGATCCCGGACCAGCAGTGCATCACTGCGTGACGCAATGCATCCGGGATGACGGAATTTCTATTTATGCATAGGGTGGTCTAATTCAGATTAGAGCGCCGGGCGAAAAAGTGGAAACCGGTTTTTCGCGATATCCGGCGCGTAACAAAGAATCTAGAGCATCGGGCGATTCCTGTTAATCGCTCGATGCTCTAGAAAAATCCGGTTTGCGCTTCTGCATGAAGGCCGCCCCGGCCTCGCGGAACTCCGGCGATTTTAGCAACGCCGCAAATTGCAGGCTCTCCTGTTTCATATGCGCGATGATCGCCTCACGGTCGGGGCGCATCAATTGCTTGGTGGCGCGTAGCGCAGCCGGCGCTCTGGCGGCGAGATCGTGGGCGGCGGCGATTGCGGTCTGCGCCAGCGCCTCAGGACTGACGACTTCATTGACGAACCCGAACTCATAAGCGCGGGCGGCGCTGATCTTTCTGCCCGCCAGCAACATTTCCGCCGCACGCTGATGACCGGCGATGCGCGGCAGCAACAGACTTGACGCCGCTTCCGGGGCCAGTCCGAGATCAACAAATGGCGTATGGAAGGTAGCAACCTCCGAGGCGAACACCAGGTCGCAATGCAGCAACATGGTGACGCCAACGCCAACGGCGCCGCCCTGGGCCGCCGCCAGCAGCGGTTTTTCAGCGCTGGCGAGTCCGAGCAAAAACCGCATCACCGGCGGCGTTTCATGTGGATCAGACAGGCCGGACATGCCAGCCATAAAATCACCGATGTCATTGCCGGAGGTGAACATATCGCCCTCGGCCTCAAATAAGACCGCCCGCACTGAATTATCGTCCTGCGCTAATTGGAGCGCATCAGCGAGGCCCGCATACATGTCGGTGGTGATCGCGTGCTTTTTCTCCGGCCGATTAAAGCCAACGCGCAACACCGCGCCGTCTTGCGATACTGCAATATGCTCGCTCATGACTTTACTCCTTCTCACGGACAACCAATGGATTTGACTTGCGCCCTCGCCTCGGCTGGATCAAGAACAACATGCAGTTAAGGACAGCCAAGATGCATATACGCATTCTCGAAACCGGCGCGCCGCCCGCCCCGCTTGACCGCGAATATAGCGGCTATCCGGCAATGTTTGAGCGCTTGCTGACACCGCTCGCCCCAGCGCTGACATTTTCTTCTACGGCTATTCATCAAGGCGGCCTCGCGCCGGCGATAGACGAATTTGATGGGCTGTTAATCACCGGTTCCGCCGCCGGCGTTTATGACGGCCATGACTGGATTGCGCCAGCCGAGGAGCTGGTGCGCCAGATGGCAGACGCCGGCAAACCGCAAGTCGGCATTTGCTTTGGCCATCAGCTGATGGCCCAGGCCTTTGGCGGGCGGGTTGAAAAATCTGACAAAGGTTGGGGCGTCGGCGTTCATGATTACGAGATCACCAGCGCCGCCAAATGGATGGACCCGGCGCAGGGGCGGATTGCTTGCGCGGTCTCACATCAGGACCAGGTGGTCGCGGCGCCGCCGGGCGCGCGCATTCTTGGCGGATCGGAATTTTGCCCCAACGGCATGATCGACTATGCGCAAGGTCCGGCGATTTCGCTGCAGCCGCATCCGGAGTTTTCCCACGATTATGCGCGCGCGCTGTTGCGCCTGCGCCGCGGCCGCATTCCCGAAGCGATCGCTGACCCGGCTATGGCGACGCTGACGGGGGCGACCCTGACCGGCAAATCTGACCGCGACCTCCTCGCCCGCTGGATCGTCAATTTCTTTCAACAGAATGTGAGATAATCATGGCCAAGCTAACCCTCACCATTGGCGACAAGAACCTTTCCTCATGGTCATTCCGGCCATGGTTTTTAATGACGCAAGCCGGCATTGCGTTCACGGAGGAAAATATCAAACTCGACCAGCCGGGAACGCGGAAAATTCTCGCTGAGAAATCCCCCTCCGGCCTAGTGCCGTTTTTAACTCACAAAAAAGATGGGGGTGAGACTCAAGTCTGGGACTCGCTGGCGATTTCTGAATATCTCAATGATCTGTTCCCGGAAAAACAATTATGGCCGCAAGACATCGCGGCCCGCGCCTTCGCGCGCTCAATCTCGGCGGAAATGCATTCCGGGTTTTCAGCGCTCAGAAATGTCTGGCCGATGATGTTTACCCGAGAAGCCTTAAGCCACACGACCAGCGGCGGCGTCCAACGCGAAATCGACCGCATCAGCCATCTCTGGACCGAAGCGCGAACCAGATTCGCCGCCAAAGCCAGCACAGACGAAGGCTTCCTGTTCGGCAAATTCTCCATCGCCGACGCCCTCTACGCGCCCGTAGTCTCGCGCTTTCTCACCTACGGCCCGGTGAAAGTAAGCAATGAGGCCGCCGCCTATATGGAGATGATGAGCGCACTACCGGCCTGGCGCCAATGGGGCGAAGGCGCGCGAGAAGAGGTGGGCGGCTAGGCATAGCTTGCACCCTCCGGCCCAACCCTTTATCCCGGCGACCATGAAAACCAATGACGCAGAATCAATTCTCGCCGCCCTGCTTGCGGACGCCCGCGCGGCTGGCGCGGAAGCCGCCGATGGGGTGCTTTATCATGCGGTCTCGCATGGGGTTTCCTGGCGCATGGGCAATTTGGAAGATGTTGAGCGCTCCGAGAGCGCTGATCTTGGCCTCCGGGTTCTGATCGGCCAACGCCAGGCCTCGGTCTCCACCACCGACCATTCGCGGGCCTCGCTGAAAGCGCTGGCGGAGCGCTGCGCGGCGATGGCGAAAGCTGCGCCAGAAGACCCCTATTGCGGCCTCGGCCCGCAAGACCGGCTCGCCAAGGCGCCGTTTCGCGATCTCGACCTTGGCGATTACGCCGAGCCGTCGACCGAAGACTTAAAAGCCCGCGCCGCGGAATGTGAAGCCGCCGCGCTTGATGTTGAGGGCGTCGTTAATTCCTCCGGCGCCGGCGCCAGCTACGGCGAAGGCCAGAAATGGTTTGCGACCAGCCACGGGTTTTTCGGTCAGTCCGGCGGCTCCAATCATTCGGTTTCCGTCAGCGTTCTTGCCGAAGATGAAAACGGCATGGAGCGCGATTATGATTATGACAGCAAAACCCACATCGCCGATCTGAAAGCCGCGGCGCTGATCGGCAAGAATGCCGGCGAGCGCACAATCAAGCGGTTGTCACCGCAAAAACTCAAAAGCCGCACCGCGCCGGTGATCTTTGACAATCGCCTGTCGCGCTCGCTGCTCTCGCATCTCGCCGGCGCCGCCAATGGCGCCAGCATCGCGCGCGGCGTCAGCTTTTTGAAGGACAAGATGGGCGAGAAAATCTTTGCGGATACGATCAACGTTATCGACGACCCACATATTGCCCGCGGCGCCGGCTCGCGCCCGTTTGACGGCGAAGGCCTGGCGAATGCGCGCATCAAGCTGATCGAGAACGGCGTCCTCACCGAGTGGCTGATGAATACATCGCACGCAAAACAGCTCGGGCTTAAGACCAATGCGCGCGCAACACGCGGAACCGGCGGCGCACCGGGCGCCAGTTCGACGAACCTCTACATGGAAGCGGGCATTGTAACACCGCAAGATTTAATGCGCGACGCTGGCGCCGGTCTCCTCGTCACCGACATGTTCGGCCCGCAGGTTAATTCCAATACCGGCGATTACTCCGTCGGCTGCTCCGGTTTCTGGTTTGAAGACGGCGCCGTCGCCTTCCCGGTCAGCGAGATTACTATCGCCGGCAATATTCTGGAAATGTATGCAAGCGCCATCCCGGCGAACGATCTTGAGTTTCTTGGCTCAACCAACGCACCGAGTATATTAATAGCGTCCATGACGATTGCGGGCGATTAAAGTTCTGGAGACTGAGATGTCTGACGACCACGGCGACGACAAACAACTCTTG
>JAJFGE010000048.1 GCA_021776295.1 Hyphococcus sp. | reverse complement strand
AAAAGCGTTTTGATCCATCAGAATTAAGCAATTGAAATGGCTTGTCTTGTGTTATTCAGCCGGTTTTGTCGCGGCGTTCGTCACAAATTCAAGCCCGCCGGCAACGCGTGCAATCACCGGATGGTCGGCGGGAATACCGTGCCGCCGGGCGAGATAGTTAATGTCGTTATACTCAACGCAAATCACGCCGTCCGCATCTTCGAAAACCAGCGCCTTCAGTGGCAGATCAAGTCCGATAGACTGGCTGGCCGCCATCAGCTGGGAGCCAATTGCGGGATTGCCGAAAATCAGCAGCATTGTTGGCCGCAAAGACTGGCCGACTGTTTCAGCGCCTGCGGCATGATCGATCTTGTTCATCACGCCGATATTGCGTCCGGCAAGCGCAGTCTCCAGCTTGGCGACGGTGTCGGCAAAGGAATACGCGCTTTGCTTTTTGATAAGCCCGTCGCCGGCCATCGCCGCGCCGGCAAAAAGACTGACGAAAGCCAGAACGATCGCCGCTGAAAATATACGCACCATTTATTCCTCCCGAATTACGCTGATCGACTTTCTAAGGGGCTGGCTGAAAGCACAACCATTTTCGCTTTCAACGCCCAACGCCTCACGCAAATGTGCGCGCCGCGCCAATAATCCGGCCCAGCTATTCGCACTATTCAGCCGCAGTGGCGTGAGCGGCTTCTTCCGCGGCGAGGAATTTTTCAGCCTCTAACGCCGCCATACAGCCCATGCCGGCGGCGGTGACGGCCTGGCGGTAAATGTCGTCGGTAACGTCGCCGGCGGCATAGACGCCGGGAATATTCGTCTCAGTTGAATCCGGTGTGGTCTCCAGATAGCCGTGCGAATTCATTGGTAGTTTGCCGGCAAAAAGCTCGGTTGAGGGTTTGTGGCCGATGGCGATGAACACGCCGTCGACGGCCAGCTCTTTCGTCTCGCCGGTTTTAGCGTGTTTCAGGCGTGCGCCAGTGACGCCTAACGGGTTTTCCGTACCCAGAACTTCATCGAGACCGTGGTCCCAGATGATTTCGACATTTTCCTTGTTGAAAAGCCGCGTCTGCAAAATTTTCTCGGCGCGCAATTCATCGCGGCGATGCACAAGGGTGACTTTTTTGGCGAGGCTTGAAAGATACAGCGCTTCTTCAACGGCGGTGTTGCCGCCGCCGACAACGATGACCTCTTTGCCGCGATAGAAAAAACCGTCGCAGGTCGCGCAGGCCGATACGCCGAAGCCTTGAAATTTTTCCTCCGACGGTAGCCCGAGCCATTTGGCTTGCGCGCCGGTGGCGATGACCAGCATGTCAGCGACATAATCCTCGCCGCTGTCGCCTTTCAGCGTGAACGGCCGCTTGCTGAGATCAACATCGACAATAATGTCGTTGATGAATTGCGTTCCCACATGCTCGGCCTGTTTTTGCATCTGTTCCATCAGCCACGGACCCTGGATCACATCGGCAAAGCCCGGATAATTTTCAACATCGGTAGTGATGGTCATCTGGCCGCCGGGCTGTAGCCCATGGACGAGGACCGGCTGCAAACCGGCGCGGGCTGCATAAATCGCGGCGGTTAATCCGGCGGGGCCGGAGCCCAGAATCAACAGTTTGGTTTGCTTCACGTCATCCTCGCTAAGTATCTGGTCTCGCTAAATGGTTTCGAGCGCATCAAATGGTCGGACCGGCGGTCCGGCGCAAGCCTTCTCCGCGCCCAATCGCGCAGGCGTTACCAAACGCAGGGGTTGAGGGAAAGAGCGGGTTTTCCGCCTATTGCGGTGGATCGGGCAAAATGGTAACAAATGTTACTAATTTGGATGCCAAGCTCGAAGACAAAGGAGACGCCCATGGCGCGCAACTGGATCACTGCCTCGCGGATTGAAGGGGAGGCATCGCGCCAAGCCCATGCGGACTTGCCCGAGGGCACCTATGAGCGGGAAATGTCCAAGGAAGGGTTCTTCGGGCCAGCGGCGTTTATGCATCACAAGCGCCCGCCCACGGGATGGGTAAAATTTGAAGGCCCCTTGCGTCCGCGGGCTTACGACCTGACGGCGCTGGGTGAGGGCGCATCATCCCCATGGGCCGCGCCGCGTGTCCTGCACAATGGTGCAACGGACATTCGTTTTTGGAAACTGGATAGCGCCATGCCGGCGCTCGCGCGCAATGGCGATGGCGATCAGCTGCTTTTTATTCATCAGGGCGCGGGCGATCTCTTTTGCGATTACGGTCATCTCTCCTATGAGGCGGGCGATTATCTCATGCTCCCGCGCGGGACGATGTGGCGTCTCGCACCGTCATCTCCGACAGCTGTTTTGATGATTGAAGCGACAAACACCCATTACACATTGCCGGACAAAGGCATCCTCGGACCGCATGCGATCTTTGATCCCGCTGTGATGGATGCGCCGAAGATCAACGATGCGTTCAAAGCCCATCAGGCCGATGATGGCGAAACCCTTGTCGAGATTAAAAAGCGCGGCGAGGTTTCCATCGCGACCTATCCTTATAACCCGCTTGATGTCGTCGGCTGGCATGGCGAGCTGTCGCCGGTGCGCCTTAATGTGCGCGATATTCGCCCATTGATGAGCCATCGCTATCATGTACCGCCATCTGCGCACACAACATTCGTCTCGGACCGTTTCATCGTCTGCACCTTCGCGCCGCGCCCGTTCGAGACCGATCCCGGCGCGCTGAAAGTGCCGTTCTTCCATAACAATGACGACTTTGACGAAGTTCTGTTTTATCACGCCGGCGATTTTTTCAGCCGCGATAATATCGATGCCGGGATGATGACGTTTCACCCGGCGGGTTTCACTCATGGGCCGCACCCCAAGGCGCTCAAAAACATGCTGGAGCAGAGCAAGCCGGCGACCGATGAATATGCGGTGATGATCGATACCCGCGATCCGCTCGATATCGGTGAAGACGCGGCGTCTGTTGAAAACAATGACTATGTGAATAGTTGGAAAACGCGAGACGCCGCGGAGTAATGACGCGCACGCAACACCCAGACCCGTCATCGCTTTGCTGTGAGTCGATGCAAGCCGCACTCGAAATGAGCTGCGATGATCATGATGATCCTTTCGAGTGCCCGGACAGCCTCATCGCCTATAATGAGGCGTTCAATCAGTTCGGGCTGATCGTGCATGATGGCGGCACGAGCGTTATTTTAATCCGCCATTGTCCCTGGTGCGGCGCGGCGTTAGGGTCCGCAGCGTCATCTCAACTGGAGAACACCGCTTGACCAAAGTTCGCGCGCTCGCCGCCGCCGGCCCTAAGGGTGAATTCAAACCTTTCGAATATGAACTCGGGCCCCTTGGTTCCGACGAGATTGATATTGACGTCGACTATTGCGGGCTGTGTCATTCGGACCTTTCCATGTGGACCAATGAATGGGGCCGGACTGAGTACCCGTTTGTCGGCGGTCACGAGGTTGTCGGTCGGGTGCGTGCGCTTGGCGCTAATGTCGCCGGCCTGACGGTTGGGCAGAAAGTCGGCCTTGGCTGGCTTGCCAAAAGTAATCTCAATTCGCAGCAAAGCCTCAGCGGCGATCACAATCTTTCACCCGGCAACGAAGCGACGATTATTGGCCGCCATGGCGGCTTTGCCGATATTGTTCGTTGCCAGTGGGTTTGGGCGATCCCCTTGCCGGATGATGTGGATTTTAAAAAAGCTGGCCCGTTGTTCTGTGGCGGCATCACCGTGTTCAATCCGATGGTGCAATTTGGCGTGAAGCCGACCGACAAGGTCGGCGTTATCGGCATTGGCGGGCTCGGTCACCTGGCGTTGCAGTTCCTCAACAAATGGGGCTGCGAGGTGACGGCGTTTACGTCGTCGCCGGACAAGGAAAAAGAAGCCAGGGAATTTGGCGCCCACAAAACCTTGAACTCACGCAACCCTGGCGACTGGAAACAGGCCAAAGGCCGGTTTGATTTTCTGCTCGCAACCGTTGCCGTCACGCTCGACTGGCCGCGGCTGATGCGCACGCTGGCGCCGCGCGGGCGGCTGCACTTTGTTGGCGCGGTGGCTGAGCCGGTGCCGGTGCAAATACCGGCGATTATGGGCGGGCAAAGCCAGATTAGCGCCTCGCCGGTAGGCTCGCCGGCGGTAACTGCACAAATGCTGGAATTTTGCAGCCGGCACGATATTGCCCCGATGACGGAGCAATTTAAAATGTCCGATATCAACGCGGCCATGGAGCACTTAGAAGCCGGTAAGGCGCGCTACCGGATCGTTTTAGAAAATGACTTTGACTGAGGAAAGATCATGAAACTCGCATCGCTCAATGAGGGCCGCGACGGCAAGCTTGTCGTCGTATCAAAAGATTTAACCCGCTACACCGATGCGGGGCGCATCGCGCCGACGATGCAGGCGGCGCTTGATGATTGGGACGCGGCCGAGCCCGGCTTGCGCGAACTGGGGCAAAGCTTGGAGATGGGATCGGCGCCAGTTGAGCGGTTTCACGAACGAGAATGCGCCTCGCCATTGCCGCGGAGCTATCAGTGGGCGGATGGTTCGGCCTATCTCAATCATGTTGAGTTGGTCAGAAAAGCCCGCGGCGCTGAGGTGCCGGAGAGTTTTTATGAAGATCCGCTGATGTATCAGGGCGGCTCGGATACGTTTCTGGGCCCCCGCGATGATATCGCGATGCCCACCGACGAAGGCTGGGGCATCGACATGGAAGGCGAGGTTGCGGTCATCACCGGCGATGTTCCCATGGGCGTCAGCGCCGATGAGGCGGGCGACTATATTCGCCTGATCATGCTGGTGAACGACGTATCCCTGCGCGGTCTTATTCCCGGCGAACTTGCCAAAGGCTTTGGCTTCTTTCAGTCAAAGCCGTCCTCGGCCTTTTCGCCTTGCGCGGTCACCCCGGAAGAGCTGGGCGAGGCGTGGCGCGACGGCGCCGTCAATCTGCCGCTGATCGTCAACTATAATGGCGCCCCGTTCGGGCGTGCGAATGCCGGGGTGGACCTTACCTTCAACTTCCCGCAATTGATCGCCCATGCCGCGAAATCGCGGCCCTTAGGCGCTGGCACGATCATCGGCTCCGGCACGGTCTCCAATAAGCTGGACGACGGGCCCGGCAAATCCATCAGCGAAGGCGGCGACGGCTATTCCTGTATTGCCGAAATCCGCATGATCGAGACGATTTATGATGGCGCTGCAAAAACGCCGTTCATGAAATTCGGCGATCGCGTTGAGATCAAGATGAAAGACAAAGACGGCCATTCCATTTTCGGTGCGATTGAACAAAACGTCGCGAAATACGAAGGCTAAGAGCGAAAAATCTGATATTTGAGGTTTTCTGGATGTTATCCTGAATCTAGGTGGAGGGTTTGGGGGGCAGTATGCGTTATGATTCGTTCAATGAAAAAGATTTTGCTTATCGCTTCCCCCTTGGGCGGAGTTTTCTTTACCGCGCCTGCGTTCGGGGAAGATACAATCGTCGTCACCGCCGAGCGTCGTGCGCAGGCGGTTGATGATGTTGCCCTGAGCATTACCGTGCTCGGCGAGGACGACCTCACACGCATTAGCGCCGATCATATTGCCGAGGCTTTGGCGCGTGCGCCGGGCGTTAGCTTGCATCGCGGATCGGGGGCGGAACATTTAACCGCGATCCGCTCGCCGGTATTAACTGGTGGAGCCGGGGCTGGGTCGGTTTTATTTTTGGAAAACGGCGTGGCGCTACGCTCACCGGGCTTTGCCAATGTTAACGGCTTGTTCGACGCTCATTATGTAATTGCCAGCGCGATTGAAATTGTCCGCGGGCCGTCCGGCGCGCTCTACGGCGCCAATGCGATCCATGGCGTCATCAACGTGTTGACGCCTGAACCGGGCGAAGATTTCTCCGTTACCGCTGAAGCCTTCGGCGACACCGAGGACCGATATAAATTAAAGGGAACGATTTCCGGCGGCACAGGCGAGCAGCGGTTTTTTGCCGGCATGTCGGCTGTCTCGGAAGCCGGCTATCGCGAGGATGCTGGGCTTGACCAGCAAAAGCTGACCCTGCGCCATATTGTCGATGGCGACAATGTCAGTATCGATACGATCTTCTCGTTCGACAATCTCGAACAGGAGACCGCCGGGTTTATTTTTGGTCAGGCCACGCTGCTTGATCGCACGGCGCGGCGGACAAATAATTTTCCGGACGCCTATCGCGATGCGAAATCGCTGCGGTTGCAGTCCACGATTGAAGCCCGGATCGGCGAGGGCACGGTTTTGAAGCTCACGCCCTATGTTCGTTGGAACCAGATGGAGTTCCAGCAGCATTTTCTCCCCTCTAAGGCGATAGAAAATAACAGCCATTGGAGCGTTGGCGCCCAAAGCGCGGTCTATCACGAGGCCGGGCGGCTTTCGCTGATCGCCGGCATTGATGCGGAATATACCGAGGGAAGTTTAAGCGAATTCCAGGCGCGCCCGAGGATTTTTTCTTTCACCCAAGGGCTTCATTATGATTACAAGGTTCGCGCGCTCAATGCGTCGGGTTTTGTACAAGCCGAATATCAGGTTGCGCCGGCGACTTATGTGACTGCCGCTGCGCGCATCGATGGAACGATTTATGATTACGACAACCTAACCGATAGTGGCATTGTCGGCCGGTTTTTGCGGCTGGACGATCAAACCGACCGGTTCGTCACCGCCAGTCCAAAGTTCAGTGTGCGCCATGAGTTCTCCGATAGCGTCAACGCGTATATAAGCTACGCGCGCGGCGCTCGCCCCCCGCAAACGACGGATCTTTATCGCCTGCAGATCAACCAGACCGGCGATCAGGCGCGGCCGGAACAGATAGATGCGGTGGAGTTGGGGTTGCGGGCGAGCATTGGCGAACGGGTTAATATCGACCTTGCCGGTTTCTGGATGGAAAAGCGCAACTTCTTTTTCCGAGACGCCGACGGCTTTAATGTAGCGAACGGCGAGACCCGTCATGTTGGCGTTGAAGCGGATCTGCACATCGTACTGCATGAAAGTTTGATGCTGGAAAGCGCGCTCACCTATGCCGCGCATACCTACCGGTTTGACCGCCCGACCGGCAATGCGTCGGAATCGATTGCGAAAGGCGACGATGTCGATACGGCGCCGCGGGTGATCGCCAATACCAGACTGCGCTGGAGCCCGACGGAGCGCGCCTGGCTTGAGGCCGAATGGGTTTCGCTCGGGTCCTATTTTACCGACGCCGCCAACGATCACGCCTATGAAGGCCACGACCTCCTGCATCTGCGCGGTGAGGCGGCGGTGACGGACCGCCTGTCGGCTTTCCTGACTTTGCGTAATGTGACCAACACGCTCTATGCGGAGCGCGCGGACTTTGCCTTCGGCAATGAGAGGTTTTTCCCGGGCGAAGAGCGAACCTTCGGCGTCGGCCTGCGCTATCGTCAGTAAGGCCGATGCCAGATCGCCCTATGATATAGGCCCCAAAAACCCTTTTCTTGACGCTTCAACTTGCATAGCCTCGACCTAACAAATCAGGAGGCGCGCTTGCCCAGTCTTAAGGCCAACATTCTCAACTTATATTTGAAATGGAGCTTAAAGCGTCATCCGCTGCATTTGATGGACCCGGAAAAACTCCGCGCCGGCACAGACCGAATGGCGCCGAATACGCCGCCTGCGGGGATTGCCATCGAGAAGCGCGATGACGCCGCCGTAAAAGGCGAGTGGCACTGCAGTGAGAATGCTGAGGCTGGCAATCTGATTTTCTACCTGCATGGCGGCGGTTATGTCTTTGGCTCGGCAAAATCGCATCGCGCCGTCACCTTTGCGCTGGCGCTGGCGAGCAATGCGGATGTGTTTTCATTGAACTATCGAAGGGCGCCAGAACATCCTTTTCCGGCGGCGGTTGATGACGCGCTTGACGCTTATCGCTGGCTTCTCGATCAGACGCGCGAGCCCCAACGTATTGTCGTTGCGGGCGATTCGGCTGGCGGCGGACTGGCGCTCGCGCTTATGCTCGCCGCACGCGATCATGGGTTGCCGATGCCGGCGGGCGCGGTCTTATATTCTCCCTGGACTGACCTTGCGACCAGCGGCGCATCGCTTTGTGACAATGAGAAAACCGACGTGATGTTCAAAAAGGCATATATTGTCGAGGGGGCGAAAAAATATCTCGCCGGCGCCAATCCGCAAACGCCGCTCGCCTCGCCTTTATATGCGGACCTATCTGGATTGCCCCCGGTGCTGACTTTCGCAAGCGACAGTGAAGTATTATACAGCGATTCCGTCAGACTGCATGAGCGATTGAACGCCGCCGGTATTTCCTCACAGTTTATCGTTGAAAAAGGCCTTGCGCATGTGTGGCCGATTTTTGTTGGAAAAATACCGGAAGCGGATCGCTCAGTTGCGCAATCGGCGGCGTTTATCGCCAAGCGTTTTGGCGTGGCGGACGCGCCATGAAAATCGCGATGGCCAAACTGGCGGTCGCCGTCATTCTCGATATTCTCGATTTTACGATTGGCCGGATACCGGGGTTTGAACTTGCCTTCGACGTTGCGCTCGGATTGGCGGCGGTTGCGTTGTGGGGGTGGCCAGGTCTCATAGCGTTTTGGGAAATTGCCGATCCGACCGGACAGATTGACGGGTTTGCGCCAACGCTGACATTGATTGCGCTCAGCCAGATGGGCAAAGGCCAAAAGAAATCAACCCGCGCGGATCAAAGCGACCCGGCGGGCTGATTTTACGCGACGGTCCCCCCCGAAGAGTTTCATTAAGTAGCTTTTGTGGCGCTGGCTCTAGTCGCCATATTCGCGGAACGATCCGTCTTCCCAATAGGTGTCGCCATATTCCGGATCGACATAATAATACCGGCCTGAATAGCGGTCATAACGGCGATGGCCATGGTCGCGGGCCCGGCCCCAACAAGTGCCGGCACGCGAGCAGCCTTCATAAGCGCCAATCGCTGCGCCGATAAGCGCGCCATAGGCAGCGCCGCGGCCAGGGCTGCCGGCAAAAATTTCACCAGCAATCGCACCGCCAGCGGCGCCGATAACTGCGCCGGTCAGCGCGCCTTCACCGGTCGACTGACAGCCGGCTACAGCCAACAGCATGGCGCCGGAGGCAATAAGCAATAATTTCATCTCCATCTCCTTCTCGTCGCGTTTTGAAAGTCTAAAATGCGGGTGTCGAAGCCCCGTTTCCCGATAAGATCCAAGATCGCCCGCATCCAAGGCGAGAATGAGGCGGCGGTCTGGCCGAATTGGGCCGCTGCATCACGCCCTTGCGAGGAAAGGACGATGGGCTAGTGTCATCATGAGATGAACGAGGATTATTGAGCCATGACGGAAATCAAAGCGAAGGCGATTTTTCTAAACGAATATCCGGCGGGAATGCCACAACCATCACAGTTTCGACTGCGTGACATCGATGTGCCGGCGCTCGAAGACGGCGAAATGCTGTGCCGCAGCGTTTGGATGTCGGTTGACCCTTACATGCGCGGACGCATGCGGCCGGAGGTCAAAAGCTATATTCCGCCATTTTCGCTTGATGCGCCGCTGGAAGGCGGTGTGGTCAGCCAAGTGATGGAATCGAACATTCAAGGTTATGAGCCGGGCGATTATGTCGTCGATTTCCTTGGCGGCTGGAAGTCTCACTATATCTCGAAAGGCGAACGCACCCAGAAGGTCGATCCGAACATGGCGCCGCTTTCGGCCTATCTTGGCGTATTGGGGATGCCGGGTCTGACCGCCTGGGCCGGCGTCACGCAAATTTTAAAGCCTAAAGAAGGCGAGACGATGTTCGTTTCCGGCGCCGCTGGCGCGGTCGGTTCAGTGGTTTGCCAACTCGGAAAAGCAAAAGGATGCCGGGTCATCGCCTCCGCGGGTTCGCCGGAAAAATGCGCGTGGCTGGAGAACGAAGCCGGCGTTGATGTGGCGCTTAATTACAAAGACTACAAAAATGCTGGAGAGTTGACCAAGGCGCTGGCGCAAGCGGCGCCCAAAGGTGTTGACTGCTATTTTGAAAATGTTGGCGGCATGCATCTGGAAGCCGCGCTCAATTGTATCGGGTTCGGCGGGCGCATGGCGCTATGTGGAATGATTTCCGTTTACAACAACACCGAGCTTGAGGCGGGCCCGCCCAATCTCGTCAATATGATTGGCCGCGGCGTCATGGCGCGCGGGTTTATCGTTTCGGAATATATCGACAAAGCGATGGAGTTCGCGATGGAAGTCGCCCCGCTTCTTGCAGCCGGAAAAATCAAGTTTCAGGAAACCAAATATGACGGCCTGGAAAAAGCGCCGGACGCTTTCATCGGCCTGTTCAGCGGCGAGAATATGGGCAAGGCAGTGATAAGGGTTGGGCCGGATACGGTTTAATTGGAATTTCCTATTCTGACGCGCCTCGGAATCGCACAAACAAAAGCAGTTGTCATCCCGGATGCGCTGCGACACGCAGTGTTGCGGTGCTGGTCCGGGATCGCTCAAATAGATCCCGGGCCTGCGAAGCAGCACTGGCGTGCTGCATCGCGCACGGGATGACGATATTGTTAGTGTCCTCCAGCCTCCGCCTTATGCTTGGCGACAACCTTGTCGGCGTCATTGCCGAATAGTTCCTGGTAATGATCGAATGACGCCTCATAGGTCGCCGCGCCCTGGCTTAGGGAGCGCAGCTCAATGATCAGGCCTTGAAGTCCGGTCTCCGGCATCATCGCGGTTACTGTGTCCCAGCCGGGCCAGCCGTCGCGCGCGTCAAACCCCAAAATCTGGCCGCGGCGGCTGGAGATGACGCCGTGGGCTTTGTTGGTGTGATCGCTCGGCGTGTGGATGCGGGTTTCATAAATTGGCTCGAGCAGGACTGGATCGCAAGCGGGCAGAGCCTCGCGCATCGCCTGTTGGCCGGCAAGCTTGAACGACATTTCGTTGCTATCTACCGCATGGTGTAGGCCATCACAAAGCGTCACTGCCAAATCAACAACAGGAAACCCTAAAGGCCCGCGTGCGAGACCGTCTTTGACGCCGGTCTCTACTGCAGGGATGAATTGTTTGGGCACCGTGCCGCCATGGATGGTTTCGTCAAACTCAAAACCGCCGCCGCGCGGCAATGGCCTTAGCTTGATCTTGATGTCCGCAAACTGGCCATGACCGCCGCTTTGTTTTTTGTGGCGCGTATGATGATCGCCGCCGCCGCGGATGGTCTCGCGATAGGCGGGGGTTGGGGGAGACGTCTCAATTTCAATATTGTACTGATTTTTCAGTTTCGCGGCGACAAGCCGCAGATGCACATCGCCCTGGCCGCGCAGCAACAACTCGCCCGTGTCGGGGCGGCGTTCAGCAAGGATCGACGCGTCTTCCTCGCGCAGCTTCGCCAACGCCGATGATAGTTTTACGTCGTCCCGGGCGTTCTTTGCACGGATTGCCAGCGCGTAAACTGGCGCCCGCCCGGAACCAGCGAAGTCTTGCTTATGGATTTGCCCATCGATCACCACATCACCGCTCGCCAGCTGGTCAGTGCGCGGCGCGCAAGCGAGATCGCCGGCATGCGCCTCCGCCAGCTTGTCGCGGGTAGCGCCATTCAACGTCAGCAGCCCGGTGATGCGCCCGCCGCCAAGGGCGTCGCCATTTTTAACCACGCCCTTCCAAATCCGCATCACGGAAAGCTTGCCGGTATGGGGCACATGCATGGTGCGCATTACGGACGCGACCGTCTCTCCGCCCTTGTCAAAGCCAAGGCGCGCCGCTGCAACACTGACCTCAGGCGTCTCATGGCGTAAGAGCTTTAGCAGTCGGGTGACGCCGTGGCCGTAGGCGGCAGACCCGAGCAGCACCGGAACGACAATGTCCTCGCGCAGTTCTTGCGCCATCAAGTCATAGATTTCGTCGCTGGCCGGAACCTTATCTTCAAGGATTTGCTCCATCAGCGCATCGTCAAAATCCGCAACTGTGTCGAGCATTGTCTCGCGCGCCTCCGTTTCACGATCTTTAACCGAGGCGGGAAGCTCAATCAGTTCCGATTGCTTGCCTTCACGATATCGCCAGGCGCGTTCGCTGACCAAATCAACCGCGCCAATAATCGTATCGCCATCGCGGATGGGCGCCTGGCGCAATACCAATGGTCGCTCCGAATAGGCTTGCAGCGATTGCAACAGATCGCGCACCCGCACCTGAAACTCGTCAAGGCGGTTGACGAAAAGCACATGTGGGATGTTGTGATCGTCGAGAAATTTGAAGTATGAGCCGAGGCTGGCGATGCGTTCCGGGTTTGGCTCTGCCACAATGATGACTATGTCGGCGGCCCGCATCGCGTCTTCGCTCGCCTGGATTAATTCATTCGAGCCCGGACAATCGACAAAGTTCCAAATATCCCCAAGATAATCGCAACGCGCAAAATTCGGTTCGGTAGTCATGGCGAATGATTTTGCTTCGTCTGAATAATCAAACACCGGCGCCTTGGCGCCGGTGCGTTCAATGAGCGCCCGTGTCAGTGTCGTCTTACCACCGCCTTGCGGCCCAACCAGCACCGCGCAGCGCGTCAAACCCTGTTTTGCTGTCATGGCCCAACTCCATTGGGCGAGGGCGCCGCTGACCTTGGGTGTGATGATCTCATCGCCTCAGACGGCGAGCGCGTAGTCCTCGCGTTTGAACTCTATAAGGTCTTGTCCATCAAAGACCTTTGCGGGAAAGGGTTCAATCCCACGGCGCGAATTACTGCCCCTGAGGCTGCATTTTCCGGGTAAAAACCGGTTAATTTCGGTAAATTAGGCGGCTGCGCGCCCGGCCTTAGAATTCCTTGTCGCAACGGGGGGCAATATTGCGTCCCGAAACGCATTCAAAGTCCCCGGATTGGCTTGACGGGCGCTGCCCGCTATCATACACCGCGCGCTCGCAAACGGCGAAACGATGCAGCTTTGCGGGTGTAGCTCAGTTGGTTAGAGCGCCGGCCTGTCACGCCGGAGGTCGCGGGTTCGAGTCCCGTCACTCGCGCCATTTTCCCACATGTCCGACCCGGAGAGATAGGTAACACTTTGTACCTAAGGCATGGGTATCACAATGATACGCCCCAGGTTTCCTAGACGCCTTGCAGCTTCATTTTGTGCTGCCGTTCGAAGTCGGCGGGTGACAGCATGAGGTTGTTACCATGTTTGCGTTTCGGGTTGTAGAATAATTCGATGTAATCGAAAATATCCTGCCTTGCCGCCTCGCGGGTTTTGTAGGTTTTTCGACTGATCCGTTCGGTCTTGCGTAGATGAAAGAAGCTCTCGGCGACTGCGTTCGCTGGCTGCGTTTGCGCCGCAAACGGCCCTGCTCACTCATAACAATTCCCACGGCGGCTCATGCTCGGTTCCAAATTATGCGCTGACAGAAACGATTGCCACTCATGGCTGGTAAACTGGGACCCTTGATCGGAATGAATAATGACCTTTGCCTGCGGCTTGCGGCGC
>JAJFGE010000047.1 GCA_021776295.1 Hyphococcus sp. | reverse complement strand
ACGCTTTTCGCCTGGACATGTCTGTTGAATTCAGTCTCACCACAAGAACTGTTATTATGAACCGAGCTTTGGCCATAATTTTTATGACCGGCGAGGAGCCAGTAACGGCGAAAGCCGTGGCTTCACTATATAGGCAGTTAGAAAAATCTAATCTCCGGTGAGGGCGAATTGGGGAGCGGGGCATGAAAGCCACCGACTCTGTATCACGCCAGATGATCGTCGGGGGTTGCAGCAAGTCCGTTGTATAGCCGACAGGAACACCGCCAGAAAGCGCATTAAATCCAGCGTAAACTTTGTATTGCAACTCCAACGCCCAAGGAAAAGCGGAGACAAGGCACACAACATACCTGCGCCTACTGAAATTTTAATTCTGCCGAATTGAATGCTGTCTATAGGGCGATGACCGTTTCCTGACTACGATTTTCCGCCCTTGTTGCGCCGGACTATTTTTGTGCAAATTCCCGTTTATTAGGCGACACTGAGCGGAGACCGCTTCGACCATGATCGCCAACGCCGCCCGGAAGTTCCATCGAACTCATTAGCATGTCATAGCGGTTGCAAAGTCTGCGATAATTCAAAGGGTTGCGGGGCAATCAGGCGCGGTTGGCGTCGCTGAGGGGCGCGGCGGGGGGAGCGATTCAGTGGGCTGACGCCCAAAGTCTCTGGCGGCTATTTTGTGGTTCAAGCATCACGCCGGGGCCGCATTAAATTCATGTGGGTAAGCCGATCTTGTATGCGTTACCACGCTTGCAATCATATGCGCATTCGCGGCGTTTCGGAGCGGCTCGCTGTAATTTTTGTCCACAAATAAGTGAAAATACGATAATGTTTAATTGGAATTTGGAAATGAGGGATGCCCATGAGACGCATGTTATTTTTTGCGGCGGCAGTGTTGGCTATTGGTTTTGTTGGCTGGAAGGGTTTTTCGAGCGCCGTCATATCTGGTAGGTTGGGTCAGGAGAGAGAGGCTGGCGCCATTCATGGCGACGCCACGCCGGGCCCGGTTATTATCGCCCGACGTGAGGCAGACCAGTCGGTTGCACCGGACAACGCCTCGAAGCAAGTCCTGTTCGGCGACCTTCATGTCCATTCGTCATATTCCACGGACGCGTTTTTATCTGCGTTGCCATTTAATCACGGAAAGGGTGTTCATCCGGTAGCAGACGCTTGTGACTACGCACGCTATTGCTCGGCGATTGATTTCTGGTCGATTACTGACCACGCAGAAGCTGTAACGCCGGAACGATGGGAACGGACGAAACAGTCTGTGCGACAATGCCAAGCCAAATCGACCGATCAGGCAAACCCTGATTTGGTCTCGATGATAGGCTTTGAGTGGACGCAAGTTGGAGCCGTGCCTTCAGAACATTTTGGTCATAAAAATGTAATTTTTCTTGGGCTCGACGATGATGAAGTCGCTTTGCGTCCGATTGCTGCGCAAGGGGCGGCCACCGAAGCTCTGCGTACAAACGCAGCTGGAATACCATTGATTGTCGTCATGGCGGATTTTAAAAACAGGGACGTTTATTATGATTTTAATACGTTTTTGAAAAACATCCGCGATGTGCCTGACTGTGATCCCAATATCCCGTCCAGCCAACTATCGCCCGAATGCTACGAATCGGCAAAACTGCCCGGTGACCTCATAGACCGGCTCAATGATCAGGGCCTTGATCCATTGATTATACCACACGGGTCTTCGTGGGGGTTTTATACACCGCCTGGGACAAGTTGGGATAAACAGCTTGCGCCCAAACACCGGCCTGAAAAATTTCGCTTGATCGAGCTTTATTCCGGACACGGAAATGCGGAAGAGTATCGAGACTATCAAAACATCATTGAGATAGAACCAGATGTCTCTGCAGCGTGCCCGCCTAAGCAAGAAGGGTTCACGCCGCCATGTGTCCGGGCCGGCGAAATTATTGAACAGCGTTGCCTTAGTGAAGGAAATGATCGCGAGGCTTGCGCCACAAAAGCGCAGGCGGCCCGAGATGCAACCGCAAGCATGGGCGTGCCTTACCATTTGGCGGTTGCCAGTGAGAGCCCTGAGGATTGGCTCGATTCTGGTCAATGTACTGACTGCTATCTGCCCCCGTTTCAGCACCGCCCGCGAACCAGCGTGCAATATGGCTTAGCGATATCTAACTTTGATGATGTGGACGAGGATGAAAACCCTATTCGCTTCAACTGGGGTTTCATTGCGTCATCTGATAATCACCGCGCGCGTCCGGGTACCGGGTACAAAGAAATCGCCCGACGTCTCAATACCGAGGCGGCCGGGGCGGTCGATCCTAAATTTCGAAAAATATTCATCCGTGATCAGCCGGGTGCAGATTCTACCGTCTATCGTAAAACACGCGAAGAACTTACCGCGCTCACAGGCTTTCAGTTGACGGAACTGGAGCGCCAATCAAGCTTCTGGCAAACCGGCGGGCTTGCTGCGGTGCATAGTGAAGGCCGCTCGCGAGAAGAAATCTGGGATGCTCTTCAGCGGCGCGAGACATATGCGACTTCAGGGCCGCGCATGTTGTTATGGTTTGATCGCGTTGGCGGGGATGGCAGTGAAGCGCCAATGGGTGCGAGCGTCGATGCGTCAACATCCGGCGTCTTTAAGGCAACCGCTGTTGGTTCCTACAAACAAAATCCGGGCTGCCCGGATTTTGCGATAGGCGCGCTTGGCGGAGATCGCATTCAAAGTCTTTGCGCCGGTGAATGCTATAATCCGAGTGATCAGCGTAACTTGATTGAGCGTATTGAGATCATTCGTATCCGGCCGCAAACATCTCCAGAAGAAAAAATTACAAACCTGATCGATGATCCGTATCTGGTCCACCAGTGTACGCCTGATGAAGCTGGTTGCTCTTTCGAATTTGACGATCCCGAATTCGCAGTTGGATCGCGGGACGTACTTTATTATGCGCGCGCCATACAAGAGCCTCGTGCGACAATCAATGCAGAGCCGGTTCAATGCGAACGTGATGAAGAGGGAAGCTGCATAAAAGCGAAGCTTTGTTATGGGGATTGGCGTTCCGGCGATGAAGAGTGCACATCCATGAAGGATGTGCGCGCCTGGTCTTCACCGATATATTTGAGTTATTCAAAACAAGTGGAGACTTCTGTCGAAACGCCCAATGAACAATAGCCGAACTGCAGCTCGAACAACGCTTGCTTACGCGATTGCTGCTTTTGCAGCGTTGGGCGCTGCACTTTTTTCGGTGCTCGGTATATCAATCAACGGGCGAGAAATGGCCGCTGTGGCGTATGTCAATGGTGCGCCTATTCTTGATGCGGAATATGCGCGCGCGCGCGATACTATGCAGTCTGGATTGGCGAGGGCGCGTACAACGGATGACAACATGCGCGCCCTGCAAATATTGATCGATGAAGAGCTGATTGTTCAAGAGGCGCTGCGGCTAGACCTTGGGCGTGATGATCGTTTGGTCCGCAAGAATCTGGTCCAGGCGCTAATCCGTTCTGTTACGTCTTTAAATTCGGCGGACGAGCCAGATGAAGACGAACTCAGAGCTTTTTACGAGGCGGAGAAATCGCTCTTCTCTTCTCCCCGGCTGGTGACTATTAATGTAGCGCGCGCTGCCGATGGGCGTGCGTCGCAAAACTTCATGACCGCCTTGCAAGGCGGTGCCTCATTTGAACAGGCGCGGGCGGACGGCGGTCTTGAGCGTGTTACTATCGCGCCGCGAGCACCGCTCGGAAAGGTGAGTGATTATCTCGGCGGTTCGGCGCGCGATGCTGTCGCCAAGATGGCGCAGGGTGATATTGCCGGGCCTATAGCGACAGGCAACGGCGATATTTTTATCTGGCTTCGTAAAGATGAAGGCGCCCCGCTTTCTTTTGACCAAGCCAGAGATAGTGTTGAGACCGAATGGTCTCGCCGTCGCGACGAGCAGGCGTTGGAAAAATATATTGCGCGATTGCGCCATAATGCGCGAATAAAAATCATAATTGATCCCGAAACAGAACAATGATGCGTATCTTTAGTATTGCCATCTTTGCACTAGGTTTTGTTGCTCTGGGCGGGTCAGCTGAGGCGCATACTCGCAGTCAGTCGTTTTCAAGCTGGACCATCAATGAGCAATCACTTTCATTTGTGTTTGCTGTCGATGCGAGGCGCGTGACACAGCTTTCTCAGATTTATGAAGATGAGAATGATCTGCCGGCGCTGCTGATTGAGCATCTGCGCGAAACCATACGTGTTGCGCAAGGCAAGCTGTCATGCAAACGCGTTGGTATAGCGCCGCTCGGCCAGAGCAGAAATACAGTGCGTGTTTCAGGCCGTTTCGTCTGCCCGCATGCAATTGCAGATGGAAATGTGAGTGTTACGGTTGCCGCGTTTCAGATTGTCTCCGCGACGCATATTCATATTGCGCGCGTCGACCATGATGGCGTATTTTCAGATAATGTGCTGCGGGAAGGGCGTCCCACATTTATTGTTCGCTCTGAAAATGCTCCTCGCAACCTTCGGGCGTTTATCGGCGTCGGTTTTTTTCACGTTCTATCCGGTCTTGATCACATGGTCTTTCTCGCAGCATTGCTGATCGTCGCAACGTCGCCGCGGACCGCACTGTTTTGCATCACCGGCTTCACGCTGGGGCACACACTATCGCTAGCGCTGGCGACATTAGGAATAATTGCGCCAAACACACAATTTGTTGAGGCGATGATTGGTTTTACAATCGCCGTAACGGCGCTAGAGGCTGGCGCGAGATACGGGCTTGATCGCCAATCGGCGATGACCGCGTTTGCCGCCCTTTCGCTCATTGTTGTCACCCTGCCATTCGGCGGCGGAGCGCTACTTTTTGGAACCGGGTTTATGCTCGCCGCGTTCGCTTTTTTCATGGCGCGTTTGTCTGGTGACGCAGCGTTAAATTTATTGCCGTTTGTAACGGCTGCGTTTGGCCTCGTCCATGGCGCCGGTTTTGCTGGCGGTTTGTTGGAGTTTAGTTTTCTACGGACAGAAATAATAGCTCCATTGCTAGGGTTTAATATTGGCGTTGAACTCGCGCAGCTTGCTGCGCTTGCCAGTTTTTGCGGTCTCATGTTGGGGTTTCGGCAAATTCATTCAATCCCGGCAGGCGCCATTGAGCGCATTGCGAGCATTTCAATTTTTGCCTTGGGCTGTTTTTGGTTCGCCCAACGAATATGGGTGTAGTCAAGTTAGCGGCGAGGGTTATGTTAGGGCTGTCCCGGATGTTCTAAGCATCTGGGACAGCCCCTTATTATAACAAGGCTCGCACGCATCTCAGTTTGAAGAAAAATACGCCTGTACCAAGGCCAATTTCAGCTTCGGGCGCAATAAAATCGATTCTCCTTCTCGGAGGATTGCACCATGAGTACGCCAGAATCTAATAATGGCTAGAGCATTTCCGGATAAGTGTGACGCGGTTATCCGATAGAAATGCGGCAAACAAAGAATCTAGAGCAAATCCGAGTTAAATTGAATCGTGGCTTTGCTCTGGCATCCTGGCCCATGAATTTCAGGCGGTAGAAGCGTCACAGCGACCAATCACCACATCGCCGTCGCCCAAGCGCATCAACGATAAGTACATATCCTCCAATGGTGCGAAAATAGAGATGTCGTATGAGCAAAATTGAACACGTTTCCGAAGCCATAGGCCGCCACGACAAAGATTGTGACACATGCGATGTGTTGATTATCGGCGCCGGCCCGGTTGGGTTATCCATGTCGCTGTCGCTTCGGGGCGCGGGATTGGATGTCCGGCTATTTGAACGTCAGACGCTGAAATCAATTGAAGATCCGCAATTTGACGGTCGTGAAATTGCCCTTTCACACCGGTCGGTCGAAATTTTGCAAAAACTTGGCGCATGGGCGCGTATTCCAGAGGCCGATATCTCACCCCTGAAGTCAGCGAATGTCATGAACGGTCAGTCGCAAGCATGTCTTCATTTCAATGCTAAAGCAGTCGGCGCCGATAAGCTGGGCTTTTTTGTTTCTAACAACCTGATCCGGCGCGCCCTTTATGAAGAGCACGAACAAAAAAACCAAGCGGCACTGATTGCTGACGCTGAAGCCACTTCAATTCACACCAGTTCTAGCGGTGCGGTCGTAACATTAGCCGATGGACGGGCCTTGCGTGGAAAACTTCTTATTGCCGCCGATACACGCTTTTCTGCGTCGCGTCGTTGCGCAGGCATTTCTGCTTCTATTCATGACTTTGGCAAAACCATGATTGTTTCACGGATGAAACTGGAACGATTACACGATCACATCGCATGGGAGTGTTTCTTGCCGGGCGGCGCCGTTGCGGTCCTGCCGCTAAATGACGGTGAAGCGTCGATTGTCCAGACCTTTGCGCCGGAGGAGGCCGCGCGGCATATGGCGCTCAACCTTGACGACTATGCTGGCGCATCCGCCAAACGACTTAAACACCGCTTTGGCGCATTTCATCCTGTGTCGGAGCGTTTTTCCTATCCGCTAGTCGGCGTTTACTCTAATCGCTTTGTCGGGCCAGCCTTTGCGCTGATTGGAGATGCGGCGGTCGGTATGCACCCTGTGACAGCTCACGGATTTAACCTCGGCGTGCAGGGGCAGGACATTCTGGCACGCAAAATTCAACTCGCTGTTAGCCAGGGCAAAAACTTTGCGGGTAATAGCATCCTTGTCGCTTATGAGCGCGCCCACCGAAAATTGTCTGGACCGCTTTATTGGTCGACACTCGCGCTCGCTGAACTTTATTCGCACAATTCTTTGCCTGCACGGTTTGCTCGACGCGCGATGTTCGATGCGGGACGTGTGCTTTCGCCCGCGCGTCATGTGATAATGAAGAGCTTGACGCAGCCTCTTGGGTCCACCGCCTATTAACCGGACGATGATTGATGGGTACGATTGCAATTTCCAGCGGTGATGCTCATTTAGTTGCAGCCGCATTTCTTGCGTG
>JAJFGE010000046.1 GCA_021776295.1 Hyphococcus sp. | reverse complement strand
ATGCGTATCAATCTTCGCCATTTTTATTGTTTTCGCGAGGTTGCGCGGCGCAACAGCATTAACGCCGCCTCGCCGCATGTGCATCTGTCGCAACCGGCCATCACCCAGGCGATCGCCAAGTTGGAACTGGAGCTTGGCGCAACGCTCTTTATACGGCGCAGCTCGGGGATGTTTGTCACTGAGGCCGGAGAAATTTTCCTTCACCGGGTTGAGCGGGCGCTTGATTATATTGAGACCGGCGCGCGTGAAACCTTGAAGATTGCGCAGAAAGAAAAGGAGCGGGGCTTTGAAAATTTCTACCGATTGATGACCGCTGCGCAATTAAATGCGCTGATTGCCGTTGTTGAAACCGGAAATTTCAGCCTTGCGGCGCGCCAGACCGGGGTTTCGCAACCGTCCATTCACCGCCGCGCCCGCGACCTTGAGGCGTTGTCGGGCGTGACGTTGTTTGAAAAGGACCGCTCCGGTATCCGCCCGACCGCGACCGCGCGTATTTTGGTGCGCGCGGCAAAGCTTGCTTTTTCAGAAATTGAGCTTGGATGTGCTGAGTTAAACGCGCTGAACGGTCACGAGACAGGTAAGCTGACCATCGGCGCGATGTCGCTGGCACGGGCTTATATTTTGCCGAAAACTTTGCCCGCTTATGCGCGAGAATTCCCGGACCATAATATTTGCATTGTTGACGGGCCTTATGATCAGCTGCTTGCGGGCTTGCGCCATGGCGATATCGATATTTTGATCGGCGCCGCGCGCACGCCAGCGCCAATAGACGATGTTGTTCAGGAGGCGTTATTTAAAGACCCTCTGGTGATTATGATGCGCCGGGGCCATCCGCTGGCGAAGAAAAAATCCGCATCGCCCAAGCAGCTGGCGCGATACCCTTGGATTGTTGCGCGCGCCGGCGCGCCGTTGCGGGCGCGGTTTGAAGGCCTATTCAAATCCAAACGGGCGGGCGCGCCGGAACAAACCATAGAATGCAATTCATTCGCAGCTATCCGCGGGCTATTGCTGGAGAGCGACGCCGTCACTTTATTGTCGCCGCATCAGGCGCATTATGAAATTGAAGCCGGCCTTTTAAAAGCGTTACCGCATCCGCAAGGCAATGTCGCGCGCGATATCGCCGCAACAGTGCGGCGTGATTGGGCGCCGACACGCGCGCAAAAAAGATTTATGGAGCTTTTGAAAACGCGCCGCCTAGACATCTCGTAAAAAATCTGAAGCGGCAATATTCCCAAATTGAATAGGCTGTCAGCGAAACGAATTCGGTTTTGACGCTGTCGGTGCGCTATGGATATGACAGTTAAAACATGACGCGCAAAATTTTATACGATGTTGCTGGGTGAGATCAGACACGCTCGCCAGGGAAGGAATATCAACTATGCGAACGCAAGTGGCGATCATCGGCTCGGGCCCGGCCGGTCTATTACTGTCGCAATTGTTGAGCCTTCAAGGCATCGATAGCGTCATCTTGGAGCGCCGCAGCCGCGCCTATGTTGAAGGGCGCATTCGCGCCGGCGTGCTTGAACAGGGCTCGGTGGATTTATTGCGCGAAGCAAAAGTTGATGAACGGCTCAATCGCGAAGGTCTGGTGCATGACGGGTTCGGCTTGTGTTTTGCCGGCCGCACTGAGCGTATTGATATGAAGAAGTACGCAAAAGGCTCGGTCGTCGTTTATGGTCAGACCGAAATCACTAAAGACATGATCGATGCGCGCCTCGCGGCGGGCGGTAAAATTTTCTATGAAGCCGAATGCACCGAGATTAAAGATTTTGACACGGACCACCCGAGCGTCACATTCACGCATGACGGGCGCAGCCAGGAATTAAAATGCGATTATGTCGCCGGCTGCGACGGTTATCACGGCGTTGCGCGCAAATCGGCGCCGCGAAGCGTGTTGCGCGAGTTTGAGCGGGTCTATCCGTTCGGGTGGCTGGGCGTATTGTCGGAAACGCCGCCGGCGACCGAGGAGGTGACTTACGCCAATCATGAGCGTGGGTTTGCCCTGTGCTCAATGCGGTCGCTCTCGCGCAGCCGCTATTATATTCAGGTCGATACCGATGACGAGGTTGGCGGATGGAGCGATGATGCGTTTTGGGACGAGCTGCGCCGCCGCCTGCCGGCCAATATCGCCGAGGCGATGGTGACCGGGCCGTCGATTGAGAAAAGCATCGCCCCGCTTCGGAGTTTTGTCGCCGAACCTTTACGCTTTGGAACCTTGTTCCTCGCCGGCGACGCCGCCCATATTGTGCCGCCGACCGGCGCGAAGGGTCTGAACCTTGCCGCGGCGGATGTTCGCGTTTTATCGCGCGCTTTGGTTGCGCGTTACCGTGATAACGATGTGAGCCTGCTGGACCGCTATTCAGAAATCTGCCTTGACCGGATTTGGAAGGCGGAGCGGTTTTCTTGGTGGCTGACAACCGTCACCCACCGCTTTGGCGAGGACCCGTTCGGCCACCGCATCCAACTTTCCGAGCTTGACTACATGACAAAGTCAGAAGCCGGCCAGACCATGGTCGCGGAGAACTATATCGGCCTGCCGTTTGAGGCGCCGTTCGCTTGAGGGCTTGGCTTTGAATGCACGCGTGGCTCGTGGTTCGTAGAGCCCCCTCCGTCACTTCGTGACACCTCCCCCGCCCGCGCGCGAAGGCGCGCTAATTATGATTCGACCGCCTTCGCGGTCGGGGGGGGGAGGAATAAAGTAACACATCTAGTCATGTTCTTTCCTCCCCGGTTTACGCAGGGCTGTCCGGGGAAAGGTTTCATATCAGGCTCAATTGGTTTTGGTTGATTTGGGTTGGCGGGTTTGCGGTTCGTTTGGGAGGCGGCTTGTCGATGCGGCAGATGGGCTTTGTGACGAACAGTGCGGCGCTGATGAGTTCGGCAAATCTGATCGGTTGGAGGTGGTTGCAGCGCGCCTGTCTGGCGGCGATGCGGAGCAGCAGGTAGGCGATGAGGGCGGCGAAGATCTGCAGCTTCACCGCATTTTCCGATCGCCCGAGGAAGCGTTTGATCTTGAGATGCTGTTTGATCCATCGGAACAAAAGCTCAATCCGCTCCGTATCCGGATCGTAGACGAGGTGGAGCTTGGCGCCGTTGATGCGGCCGTTCCACAAACGCGCTTCGTGCAAGGCGTTCAGGGGAATGGGTGGCGAAATCGACGAGCTTGACCAAAGCGCCGCCCTGCTGGCGGGCCTTGCGGTCCGCGAGCCCCGCCAGATCGGCAAAGGTCTCTGCGAAAATCTCAGGCCGCCGCCGCCGCGAGGCGTCCGACACGGTCGAGCGGACGATCCGGCCAGCGCCTAAATGATAATGATGCGGACGATTGACGGCCCACGCCGCCTCCAGCCCGCGCAAACTGTCTGCGCCGCTGAGCTGGGCGAAGACAAGCGTCACCAGATGATCCCAGCTTGAGAAATTCTTGTCATAGGCGCCGCCGTCATGACGCGCCACGCGCACCGCAAACCGGCGGCGTGAAATTGGCTTGAGCAGGCTTGCAAATACGCTAGGATGATGGGGCATGGCCGGGCCTTTCTTTTCATGTCTCGACAACACGAAAATACAGGTGTTCGCCAAGCGGCGCCGGCCATGCAGCGCGACCTTTCGAATCATTACCCGGACAGCCCTGCCGCAAGCGGGGGAAGTGGCCGCGAAGCGGTCGATGGGGGTGAGCCTACCTAAAAATATTCTCCACTCTCAACCCCGTCATCCCGGATGCGCTGCACTGGTGTCCGGTTTAAAGCTTTCGAGTGAGCCCCTTCGTCAACATTTTATGGGCGTCCAAACGATTACTGCGGCTTGGGACACGAAACAAACGCCGCCTGATTCGACGCTGTGCCTTTTGCGATAGGCGATGTCTTTGCCGGAGGTCGATGGTTCCCATCCATCTCCATTCCGGCAATCCAGACAGGCAAGCTTTTGAATCTCTTTTCTTTTGCGCTGGATCACCGGAATAAATCCGGTGATGACACGGCGTGGGAA
>JAJFGE010000045.1 GCA_021776295.1 Hyphococcus sp. | reverse complement strand
AAGACATCGCCTATCGCAAAAGGCACAGCGTCGAATCAGGCGGCGTTTGTTTCGTGTCCCAAGCCGCAGTAATCGTTTGGACGCCCATAAAATGTTGACGAAGGGGCTCACTCGAAAGCTTTAAACCGGACACCAGTGCATCGCATCCGGGATGACGGGGAAGCTTCACTGCGCCCACCGCTCATTGTAAGGCCATTCCAACCCGTGAGGATGAAATTTAATATATTCAATTTCGTCCTCACCGATTCTGGCGGCCTTATACTCCTTCGCAATCCAGATAGGGAGATGTGTTGTCGTGGACATTTTTCTCAGATCGGCAATTGCGAGCAAAGGAGCAAACCAAATGCCATGCATCTTGATGCCGCGAACAAAACCATCCCGGCGCCAGGCGCCGCCAGCGCCATCAATGAAGGCGGCGACGCCATGTGAAAATGTTGGACCACATTCCGCTGTAGACCGCGTGGTTGCGGGGCTTGCCTATAGCGCGAAGACCCTTTTTCAGACCGGCCGACGGGGTTGGCTCAACGATCCTTTGAGCTTGCTCTCCAGGACATCCCCCGCCAAAGGGCACCCAACCATTAAGCGTTACGCCGCGCTCAAATATGCATCACCCGGCCATACGCATCGAGCACGCTTTCATGCATCATCTCGCTTAGCGTCGGGTGTGGGAAGATGGTGTGCATCAGGTCTTCTTCGACGAGTTCGGCTGAGCGGGCGATCGCGAAGCCCTGGATTAACTCGGTGACTTCCGCGCCGATCATATGCGCGCCGAGTAACTCGCCGGTGGCCGCATCGAACACGGTTTTGACCAGGCCCTCCGGTTCGCCCAGGGCGATGGCTTTGCCGTTGGCGTTAAACGGGAAGCGCCCGACCTTGACCTTGCGGCCTGCCGCATTCGCTGCCGCTTCGGTCATGCCGATGGAGGCGACTTGCGGGTTGCAATAGGTGCAGCCCGGGATTTTTGTAACATCGAGCGGATGGACGCCCGCTTGCCCGGAAATCTTCTCTACACAGATGATTGCCTCATGTGAGGCCTTATGCGCCAGCCACGGTGCGCCGACAACATCGCCAATCGCATAGAGCCCTTTAACGCCGGTCTCCAACCACTGATTGACGCTGACATGGCCGCGGTCAATTTTCGCGCCGACCGCCTCTAGCCCGAGATTTTCGACATTGCCGACAATCCCGACGGCGAGGACAACGCGCTCGGCCTCAATTGTTTTGGTCATTTCGCCTTTTTGGCCGTCTTTGAGTTTAACCGTCGCTTTGGCCAGCTTGCCTTTCTTGTCGAGGCTTTGCACCTGCGCCCCGGTGAGAATGTCCATGCCGTGTTTTTTGAACTGCTTCTCGGCGTGTTTGGAAATCTCCTCGTCTTCCACCGGCAACACGCGATCGAGCATTTCGACCACCGTCACCTTGGCGCCGAGCGCATTGTAAAAACTCGCAAACTCAATGCCGATGGCGCCCGAGCCGATCACCAAAAGCGATTTCGGCATAATGTCGGGAACCATCGCTTCCTTGGCGGTCCAGACCAGCTTGCCGTCAGGCTCCAGCCCGGCTTGCGGAATGGTGCGTGCGCGGGCGCCAGTGGCGAGGATGACGTGTTTGGCTTTGACCGTGTCTTCGCCGGATTTCGTCTTGACCCGGACCAGTGGCGCAACGCTGCCCTTCTCCAGCCGCGCGGTTCCTTTGATCACCTGAACTTTATGCTTCTTCATCAGATAACCGATGCCGCCGGAGAGTTTGTTCGCGACTTTGCGCGAACGTTTGACGACCGCGTCAATGTCAAAACCGATATTGTCCGCCGTCAGCCCAAATTCGGCTGCGTGTTGCATGTTGGCATAGACTTCCGCGGTGCGCAGCAGCGCCTTGGTCGGGATGCAGCCCCAGTTGAGGCAGACGCCGCCCAGCGCATCGCGCTCAACGATAGCGGTCTTCATCCCCAGCTGCGCCGCCCGGATCGCCGCGACATAGCCGCCCGGCCCCGAGCCGATAATCACAAGATCGCAAGAATGCTCGGCCATGAATGTCTCCAGAATGATGATATGAACCACGCTAACGGGCTGGCGCGATTGATTTTCCGCGCGACTATAGCGGCGCGGCCTGAGAAGAAAACATGAACGGGAAGAAATATTGTGGGGATTGGAAATGGAGAACGGAAAGGGCTAGCCTGAAGCCGGTCAGATATGAGCGGCAGAGATGCCTGCCGCGGTGAACGGGGAGATTTCACATGACATTGGTAACGACGCTTATTCGCAGCTTCGCCATGCTGGCGGCGGCAACCGCCATCATCGCCGCACCGCCAGCGGCTGCACAAATCGGCGGGATTTTGAACCAGGCGAAGAAACGCGCCGAACAAGAAGCAAAGACTGCTGCGGAAACCACTGTCGCCAAGGCAATTTTTCCACTTGAACAGAACAACGCCAATCTGCGCCGGATGTCGCTTCTCATGGACGGCTACGCACCGCAATCGTATAACGACATGAGCGCGCTTGAGCGGACCGCGACCGGCGGCTTCCTACTGGCGCCTGGAACCTATCGATTTCCATCCCAGAGTTATTGTTTAAAACCCGGCGCCTATGGCCAGCCTGGCGGCGCCGGTTATATGTCCGGCGAACTGACCGGCAAACTCGCTCACCCTCTGCGCGATATCCTCGCCAACTCCTACGGCCATCCAGACATTCCCCGTAACGATATACAAGGCCTAATATGGAGCCTGATCGCGGGCGTGAACGTCTCCGCCATGAAACCGAATTACCAAACAGCCGCGGCCGCGCTGTTAACGCCGCAGCAGATTATCGCACTGAACGGCGCCGACGCATTTGTCCCGCCAGAGCTTTCCAGCCGCGCCTTGCGCAAGCTGCCACGGTCGGCGCGCAATGCTTACAACGCGCATCAGCGCCTGCGCCGTGCGGCGGCGCGCCCCGATGTCAGTTTCGACGAGCTTGAGCGTATCGCCATTCGCGAAGGCGTGGCGCCAACGACAGATGACGACGTTCCTTCCGGGCGCTGGTCATGGCATCCAGACGGCTATTTCATCAGATACAGCTCCAGAGGCTACAGCACCGCGACCGCTGAGATTGTTGTGCCTGAAGCTGCGGAGGTTATTCGCGACATTGTTGGACGCATCACTGAGCTTCGCTTTGCTAATGGCGATAGTGTCCTTACGACCTATGCAGATGATACGCCGATCAGCGGGCGTAAATATCGCGGCGTTGTCGCCTTTCCGGTTGCGCGGGTTGAAATCCGCTCAACCGATCCCGCAACCGGCGCGGTTCGTCTCGCCGTCGCCGACCAGGGCGGGCATATGTTCTTTAACAGCGACAGCATTCGCGGCGCGGCTTTGCAAACCCGCCAATACCGCCATGCGAGCTTTGCGCCTGCCTTGCCGATGTTATGGCAAACGCCGATCCCGGTAATCGATATCGGCGCTATCAACGAAGCCAATGAACGCCGCGAATATATTGAAGAGCGCGCCCGCCGCATGTCCGAGCCGCCAAGCAGTGAAGATATCGACGACCTTACGGATATGGGCCATTACAGCGACGGCATAGAGGCCGCATTCGGCGATGCGTCCGACCGCTACGAATGGCTGATCGACCATTTCGAACGACAGAACCGCGCACTCGCCTATGCGACAAGCCTGATCGAATCTCTCGGTGAAGACAGCGAGGAACCGGCGCCCGATACCGGCCTGCCGGTCTGGGAGCCGTCAGCAGAATCCGCACTGCCGGCGCGCGAAGGCTATGCGCAACGGCTTGGGCTATCGGGCCGGAGCTGGTAGTGGCTACTGCGAAAGTGCTTTGCGCGCCGCGCGAAGACGCGCCATGTTGACGGAAACGAAAAAGGAGCCTGCTCTCAATGTCCATCAAAGCCCTACGCACCTCCGATGAGCGGTTTGAGACCCTGTCTGATTGGGATTATGCGCCGCATTATGTTGACGACCTTCCCGGCTATGAAGGCTTGCGCATGCACTATGTCGATGAGTTCCCGAGTAGCGGGGACGCAAAAGACGGCGTGACATTCCTTTGTATTCACGGCGAGCCGTCATGGGCTTATCTGTTTCGTAAGATGGCGCCAGTTTTCACCAATGCCGGCCATCGCTTTGTCGCGCTTGATATGTTCGGCTTCGGGCGCTCGGATAAGCCGGTCGATGATGATGTCTATACCTATCATTTTCACCGCAACGCGCTACTGGCTTTTGTCGAGCGGCTCGATCTCAAAAATGTCTGCCTTGTCTGTCAGGACTGGGGCGGACTTCTTGGCCTCACCCTGCCGATGGAAGCGCCGCAGCGCTTTACGCGGCTAATTGTCATGAACACCGGCCTGCCGGCTGGAGAAAATGCCGGCCAGGGCTTTGCCGCCTGGCGGGCGTTCAACCGCGCTAATCCCGACCTTAAAGTCGGCAAGCTGATGAAACAGACGACGCCCATCCTCACCGAGGATGAAATCGTCGCTTATGACGCGCCGTTTCCGGATCAATCCTACAAAGCAGGCGTTCGGCGCTTCCCCGAACTTGTCATGCTCAGAGGCGGCGAAGGCGAAGAACTAACGCCGTCCTCCAGCGAGGGCGTTGAAACCTCACTTAAGGCGCGCAAATTCTGGTCCGAAGACTGGTCAGGCGACAGCTTCATGGCGATCGGCATGCAGGACCCGGTGCTCGGCCCCCCGGCGATGAAAATCCTGCAAAACACAATCAAAAATTGCCCCGAACCCATGGAAGTCGCAGACGCCGGCCATTTCGTGCAGGAATGGGGCGAGCCGATCGCGAAAGCGGCGCTGGAGCGGTTTGGGTTAGAATAACACTCCTGTTCATCCTTCGAAGTCTTTGCTTGAGCAATGGGTCTCTGGATTAGAGCGCCGGGCGAAAAAGTGGACCCTTCGACAAGCTCAGGATGAGGCCGGTTTTTCGCATCTGACCGCGAAGGCGGTCAAGTTATAGTTAGCGCGCATTCGCGCGCGGGCCGGCGCGTAACAAAGAATCTAGAGCATCGGGCGATTCCTGTTAATCGCCCGATGCTCTAGGGAAGATGAGGCCGGAGCAGTGCTACTATTTCCTGCCGTTATTTCCCCTTCGCCGCCTCAGTCATCGCTTCAAGTTTGGCCTCCTCGGACTTGCAAAGTTTTTTCTGGTAATCGAGTTCTTTTAGCATTTTTTCGGTTGAATCGGTCTCAGAATATTTTTTCATTTGCTCGTAGATGCGTTCGGCTTCAGCCGGGTCTTTGGTGAACTTATTATCTATAATCCATTGTTTGGTATCGGCCGGGCTCTTAACATCGTTTCCAGATTTGGGCGTATGGACAGTGTTGCCAACCGCAATCACCCCGCTGGCGATCCCCATGATGGAGCGAACCGCCGTGAGTGTGCTCACAACGGTATCGACAAATGGAATACCGGGCGGCAAATCATCGAAGAATTTCTTGGCGTCATCCACGCCATCGGCCCAGGCCTTAAGGTCGCTCTCATAATCGTCACCCAATGCGCCCAGCTTGGCCATCACTTCCAGGGCCAGGCGTTGCGCTTCCAGTAACTGACCGAGCTTTATGGCGCATTTGCCGACTTTTTCGCGTTGCTTCTTGATTTTTTCAGCCGTGCGATCAACAGGCGCCGGGGGGATGGCGTCCTTTGCGTCCTTGTCCGCTTTTTCACTCGCAGTTTGCGCCGCAGCGGCCGCCTGTTGCAGTTTTAGACATTCAGCTTGTTTTTTTGCAACGGCATTTTCGGCCGCTGTTGCAGCAGCAGCGGCAGCGTCCGCTGCTTTTCGCTTTTTCTTGGCGTCTTTATCGAGCTTGGCGATGTCTTTCGGCTTTGGTAATTGACGACTGGCCTTGGCCGCATCGGCCAGGCGTTTGTCAGCGGCTTTCTTCTCCGCCTCAGCCTTTTTCAACGCAGCCTTTGCTGCTACGCGGTCAGCTGTGATGCCATCGCGACTGTTTGCATATTTCAGGTCACTATTAGCCTTGTCGAGTGCGTCTTGCGCTTTGTTCACTGCGATATTCGCATTTTTTAGCTCTTCTTGCGCGGCTTTTTTCTGTGATTTCGCATCGCTGGCTTTCTGCTCCGCCGCGCCGGCCGCCACTTTGGCTTTGTCGGCTTTTTCCTTCGCCGCCTTGGCGGCGGCCTGTAGTTTGGCAAGCTCGTCGGCGCAGTCTTTTGCCTTTTTAAGCGCCAGCGTCCATGCCTCATAGGCGGCTTTGGCTTTCCTGCGCAGAGGCTTAGGAATTCTCTTGTCTTTATAATCGACTTGCGGCGGCGGCGGGCTTAAGAGCGGAGCGCCCGGCGGCAGCGGAGCGCCTTGCGCTGGCTGTTGCCCGCCTGGCGGCGCAGGGGCGGCATTGACACGTAGGAGCAAACGCAATTGCTGTTTATCGATTTTGCAGTTTTTAAAGATAAAAAAACCGCAATTGTCGCAATCGACATCAACGAGCACCTCATACTGTCCGGGCTGCACATTCGTAAGATCAAGCGTCGCCTCAATCTGCCGCGTCTGTCCCGCAGGAACCTGACGCACAACCGGGTCGGCGGGCATGCGCAACCATTGTTCACTCGACGAAAAACGAAAGTCCAGCGGCTGCGCGCAATTACGATTTTCCGCACCAAGAGCAAGGGGATATGACGTACCAGCCTCGCGCTCGCCCAAGTCCACATCCGTGTAGTTTGGTTCTTCAACTTCTTGCGCCTGTGCGGCAGCGAACAGCAAGTAACACGCGGCGAAAATCAGCGCGACCTTATCTATATATCTAAACAGCATGCTGCGATCCCCCTTCTTATATTCCTCCATAAGCGTGGCTGAAACAATAAGCGGAGTACTGAATAAGCTCAAGCTCAATCGTTAGAATTTTTGCTACGATGCAAATTTTTGATCTGTTTCGGGTGACGGAAAAAGTGAGACGGAACAGCCGTCTACTTCCGTCAAACGCCAGCGATGGTTTTCAGATTTTATTTTGCCGCTAGCTTTTGTCAGATGCATTTGCAAGGCCGTCACCACTGCTCCTCGCAATATCCATTCCAATTGGCTAGGCTGTAGCGGCATTCAGATATGGAGAAGCCTATATGCGCCGGTTCGTTATTTATATCTTCTGCTGCCTGCTTTCGGTTTGCTTTACTATCGCACCAGCCGTTGCGAACCAGCCTATCGCGACGCCGGCGCTTGCCGACGCCGCCCACCACCCCAATGGCGGCCGCGAGGGGATGGTTGTCGCGGGCGAGAAAACCGCTGCAAAAATCGGCGCCGATATGTTGACGCAAGGCGGCAATGCGGTTGATGCGGCGGTCGCGACCGCTTTTGCGCTTGCTGTCACTTACCCCCGCGCCGGTAATATTGGCGGCGGCGGTTTCATGCTGGTGCATATGCAAGATGAGGCAAAAACCATCGCCATCGACTACCGCGAAATAGCCCCCGCTGCTGCGACGCGAGACATGTATCTCGATGATGAAGGCAATGTCGATATTGACGCCATCCGTCATTCACACAAATCATCAGGCGTGCCGGGAACCGTCGCCGGCCTTCTTCACGCACATGAGAAGTATGGCGTTCTACCCCGCAAGAAAGTAATGGCGCCGGCTATTCGGCTCTCCGAAAAGGGACCCACGCTATCATACTTTAGCGCGGCTATGTTCGAACAAGAAAGACAAGCGCTGACGCGCAACGCTGCGGCGCGGGCTGAGTTTTTCAAACCCGACGGATCAGGCTATCTCCCCGGCGATGTCATGCGGCGCAAAGACCTCGCCAAGACGCTGAAGGCGATTTCAAAATATGGCCGTGACGGATTTTATAGCGGCTGGGTGGCGGATGCGATTGCTGACGATATGGCGGCAAATGGCGGGTTTATCACCCGCGATGATCTCAGCCACTATACCGTTATCGAACGCGAACCGGTGATCGGAACCTATCGCGGTTATGAAATACATTCCATGCCGCCGCCAAGTTCCGGCGGCATTCACCTCATTCAGATGCTCAACATGTTACAAACCCGCGCGCCCTATAGGTCCACTGGCGACAGCGCCGAAGCGTTGCATTTTCTCTCCGAGACCATGCGCCTGGCTTTTGCCGATCGCGCTGAACTTCTGGGCGACACGGATTTCATCAATGTCCCGGTTCAAGGCCTCACCAGCAAGGAATATGCAACATCGCTCGCCTCAAGCATCAACCTGAACAAAGCCGGAGACTCCGCTAAAATTGGCGCCGGCGACCCGGCTGCTTATGAAAGTCACGATACGACGCAATTTTCCGTTATCGATAAGGACGGCAATTTTGTCTCCAACACCTATACATTGAATATGAGCTTTGGCTCCGGCGTCGTCGTGCCCGAAACCGGCATTCTTCTCAATAACCAGATGGATGACTTTTCCGCAGCGCCCGGCGTTCCAAATTATTACGGCCTTGTCGGCAATGACAAAAACGCCATCGCCGCAAAAAAGCGTCCGTTAAGCTCGATGACGCCGGCATTGATATTTAAGGACGGCGCGCCGTTCATGGCGATTGGCGGCGCGGGCGGGTCGCGGATTATCACTTCCGTCTTGCAGGTCATCATCAATGTCATCGACCGGGGCATGAATATCGGCGATGCCATGGAGCATCCGCGCATTCACCACCAATGGCTGCCGGACCAAATTCTCTATGAGCCCGGCCTCAGCGACGACACCAAAGCGTTGCTCAAAGCCAAAGGCCACAAGCTCACGCCAATTGACTGGTATGCGCGCCCGCAGGTCGTTCTCTATAAAGATGGCTGGTCCTACGGCTATAGCGATACGCGCATGCCCGGCGGCGGCGCCTGCTCGCCCGATGGCGGATGTTAACCATGCCGGGCCCGCGCAGGCCATATTTTATGGGCGAATTGGCCAGAGCTTGCCAAAAGCCGCCAATTCGCCAAAAATCCTTGATGTGGGATAAATATGGGGTGTCGTGGTGTCTGAGTTGCTGATGATTAGCGTGGGTGCAGCGCTTGGCGGGTTTATTGTCGGGGCGTTGCTGACGGCTTTCTTTTCCAGACGAAAGACGCGCGCGCGCGTTAAAGAACTTAGCGGTGAAATCGCCCGCATGCATAAGGTTGCGAAGGATAAAATGGCCGGCGACGATCCGGACCTCAAAACGCTGCTGCGCAACCTTAACACCGCCGTTGAGCAAACCTACCGCGCCGTCGATGCGCTGGAGGACACCGCGCAGCTGACCAAGCGCAAATCCGAAGGCGGCAGGCAAATCCTCGCTTCCTCGCACCAGATTGTCTCAATGATTGAAGAGCTTGGCGGCGAAATGCCGGACGTCGATATACCGACGGCGGATGCCGAACTCGCCAGCGACAAACAAATCCCGCCGCTGAAATAGGCGCTTAGAGCGCCGTAACGGTTGCCGCTAAATTCTATTCCGGCGCAATCGCCGGTCCGTAGATTGAGTTTTTGGGCGCCTCAAACAACTTCATCACCATCGGCTCAAACGCCTCAAGCGGCATTGATTGATAATCCGGGTCGAAGGCGTTCTGGTCATATTTCTCACAGAACTCTGCTGTGTCCTGAAAATATGGATGCTCGCGGTACGCCTCGCGCATGTCACGATCGAGGCCAAGATAGTGAAAGAAATAATAGCCCTGAAAGACGCCGTGCTGTTCCACCATCCAGAGGTTTTTTTCCGACACGAACGGTTTTAAAATCGCCGCTGCAATATCGGGGTGATTATAGGCGCCGAGCGTATCGCCAATATCGTGGAGCAACGCGCAGACAACATATTCCTCGTCGCGACCATCTTTATGGGCCCGGGTCGCGGTTTGCAGGGAATGCTCCAGACGGTCTATGGGAAACCCGCCATAATCGCCGTCGAGCAATCGCAAATGGTCGAGCACGCGCTTGCCGCCGGTCGCCGCAAACGGTGCAAATTGAGTAGCGATTACCGTCCAGTCGTCCTGCGTGCCTTCGCTCATGGCGCGAAATTTTGCGCGTTGCGGGTTGATATCTCCATGGTCAGGCATTGTGGCCTCGCTCTCATTGGTGTTGGTTATTGCCAGTCTAAACCCATGCCCTGCCCTGGCTCAACTTCGGCGAGCAGACCGATAGCGCATATTTTCGCGGCAATGACGCGCGCGTTAACGATAATCCGCCTTTGCTTGCGAGGGTTGCATGAAAATTGCTCCTCGCTGGCTGATGACTTTATCGATTTGCATATTCGCCCATAACGAGCAGTGGTTGTTGCATCGGTGTATTGGCGCGCTGGCCGCCGCTGCCGCGGGCGAAGACTATCGCGCGCATATTCTGGTTAATGGCTCAACCGACGAGACCGATAGCGTTGCAAAAGCGCTGGCCGCCGCTGATCGTCGGATTACGGCGCATTTTCTGCCTGTCGCCGACAAGGCTAACGCCTGGAACGACTATGTCTACCGCATCGCGCCGCAGGCCAGCGCACATATTTTTGTCGATGGCGACATCCGGCCCAGCGCTGGCGCATTCCCCGCTTTGTCGCAAGCGTTACAACGCGCGCCGCGCGCCTATGGCGCGAGCGCCCTGCCCGCGACCGGCCGCAGCCGCCGCGCCTGGGCGGCGCGGTTAATCTCAAACCACTATCTCAGCGGTAATCTTTATGCGTTGAGGGGGCCAGCGCTCAGCGCGATCCGCGCGTGCGATATCCGTCTGCCGTTCGGCGCCAAGGGCGAGGACGGGCTGATTTCCTATCTTCTTCTTACGGATTTAGTCGGCGGCAGTGACGACAGCCACCGCGACCGCGTGGTGGTCGCCGAAGAGGCGACATTTGAATATGATTCGCTAACGCTTAACTGGCGCGATATAAAAACTTACCATCGCCGCCTGTTGCGATACTCCGAGCGTCATCTACAAAAAATTATTCTCTATCGTCTCTTAAAACAAAATGGCGTCGCGGCGATGCCCGACAATATTTATGAGATTTATTCAAGTGACAATGTTCGCCAATTGCGCCCGCGGCTTGGCCCGGTTAATTTCTGGTATGATCGCGCAATGCTCAAGCGCGTACGTCGCCAAAATCTGGGTGCGTTAAGGCGCGTTTAGTTCGACTTCTCAACCTGCGTAAATTCAAGCTCGACCGGCGTCGCCCGGCCGAAAATCGAAACCGCCACTTTAAGCCGCGTTGTTTCCTCATCGACATCTTCAACAACGCCCGAGAAGGAAGCAAATGGCCCGTCCGTAACGTGAACGGTCTCGCCTATCTCGAAGGTAATCGTCAGGCGCGGGGCCGCCTCGCCATCTTCAACAACGCCGCGGATGCGATCGACTTCCTTTTGCGGCACCGGCATCGGCTTGTTGCCGGAGCCTAGAAAACCGGTGACTTTGGGGGTGTCTTTAATCAGGTGATAGGTATCGTCCGTCATCACCATGTTGACCAAAACATAACCTGGGAAAAACCGCCGCTCGGTATTAACCTTGCGCCCACGCCGCATCTCGGTGATCTCTTCGGTCGGCACATAGATTTCTTCAATCAGGCTTTCGAGCCCTTTTTCCTTGGCGGAAAGCAGGATCGCATCGCCGACCTTCTTTTCGAAGTTCGAATATGCGTGAACGATGTACCATTTCGCAGTCATGTCGCAGTCCGTAATTGCCTGTTAATTACCCAGCGAAACGCAATCGATGGGGAGAATGTTGCAAACGCCAAACCGTAAGCCCTGATCGACCAGGAAAAAAAACAACGCCATAATCGCGACCATGATCAACACCATAATCGTCGAGACCATGGTTTCATTGCGCGACGTCCAGGTAACTTTCGAGGCTTCGTTGCGAACCTGCTGAACAAATTCGAACGGACTGGTCTTTTTCTTTTGTTTCGCCTCGGCGGCCTTGCCTTCGATCACCGGCGCATCACCGCCTGATTTCTTTTTCTTCGCCATTTCCTGCCACGCTTTCACCGCTTGAGGCCGCCTGCCCTGACTATCTCCAGACTTGCAGATACCAGGGCTCGTGCGCCGTATTGACGCTGACAGTCTCCAGAAGCTTTCAGAAGATGCCGCTTAGGTAAACCATTTCCGCGCGCCGTCAAGGACCGCTGGAGAGATCGCGCGCTACAACTGTATACCGAAAAGACAGGCAGACTGCTCGGAACCCGTGAACTATACGCTACCTTAGTATAACCTATTGATTTTGAATATGTATACAGGACATTGCGTCTATATCGCTTGAATAAGCAAAAACAGGCGCTGTGCAACCGCCGGGCAGACGGCGGCGGCAACCATTTGGGCGACTTCAGTTTTTTGAAACTTTCCCCTAACGGCCAACGCCAGATGCCCAGCCTGATCACCGCATATATTTGTGCGCTGAGTAGGTGTCATAAAACCGAAACAAATAGCAGCGTTTGGCTGTCGTCAAACCAGCATTTGCTGCTCCTGCGCAACACACAAATTACAATTTTGTTTTCGTTGCGCGCGCGCCTTTTAAATTAGCGTTAATAATGTTACAAACCCGATTCGGTTGCGTTTGGGAGGCGACTATATGGGTCGCTTTATTGGCTTCGGTCTCAAGTTTAAATCAGCTGAGGGGTATTATGTTTTCTAATAAATATGGATTAATGACGTCGGTGGCGCTCGCTACAATGATGGCCGCGCCGGTTGTTCTCGCCCAGCAAACCACATCAACTATTGGCGGCAGGGTCACATCGAGCGATGGCGCTGCGGTCACGAACGCAACGGTTTCGATAACAGATACGCGCACCGGAAGGGTGCAGACCTCATCAACGAACTCGCAAGGCGCCTTCAGTTTTTCCAGCCTTATCGTTGGCGGACCCTATACGTTGCGCGTCTCCGCACCGTCCTATAGAGACCAGCGGGTCACAGATCTTCGCGCGGATCTTTCCAGCGACGTTTCCGTTCCGGTGGTTATGACTACTGCCGCCGCAACAAGCGACGAAATCATCGTCACCGCGACTGCGCTGCGCCTTTCCAATGTTGCCCTTGGGCCGAGTTCCAGTTTTGATCTGGAAGACCTCACTAACTTACCATCGACTTCAAGGCAGATCCGCGACATCATCCGGGTTGACCCGCGCGTTACAATCGGTCGCTCCCAACAAGATCCGTCCGCTGGCCGCGGCACCGGCATAAGCTGCCTTGGCTCGTCCAACCGCACCAACTCCTTCACCATTGACGGCGTGCGCGCCAATGACGGATTTGGCCTGAACACTTCCGGCAACCTGGCCCGGAATACATTTCCAATACCGTTCGATACGCTCGCCGCAGCCGCGGTAGAGTTTTCACCGGTTGATGTAGAGTACGGACAGTTCAGCGGCTGTAACATCAACGTTGTCACCAAATCCGGCACCAACGAATTTCACGGCTCGGCTTTCTTCTTGTACAATAACGACAGCCTTACTGGCGATTCCGTTGAAGGCGTGGAGTTCGACCAGGGAAGTTTCGACCGATATAACTGGGGCGGCGAGTTTGGCGGCCCAGTCATCAAGGACAAACTTTTCTTTTATGGTTCATACGAAGAAACCGACACCGCCGCAGTCAGCAGCGTCGGCCCGGCGGGGAGCGGTTTCCCAATTGAAACAATGTTCACAAGCGCCGAAGTCGATCAAATCCGCAACATTCTGATCAACTCCTATGGCCGCGACCCGGGCGACCTCATCCGCAACCTGCCGCAAACTTCGCGCCGTATTTTCGGCCGCGTCGACTGGAACATCAACGACGATCACCGCCTTGAGGCGACTTATGCGCGCCTCAATGAAGAAACGATTATCGGCGACGACATCAATAGCGGCCGCGGAGAGTTCACATTCTCAGACAACTTCCACCGCCGTGGTTCAATGTCTCAAACCTATGGTTTACGGATCTTCTCGAACTGGACAGATAAGTTGTCCACCGAAATCAGAGTGTCGCGACAAGACGTCGATGACCTTCAGGACCCATTTGGCGGCGGTGAAGCACAGTTGGACAACAAGCCGCGTATTGCGATTGGCTTTGGCGGGCCTGGCGTCGCCGGGGAATTCTTCGGGCAGAATTTCGTCTCCGGTCCAGGCACGTTCCGTTCAGCGAACCAGTTGAACTACACAACCGACCAGCTTAAATTCAAGGCGGATTATGTCGCCGGCGATCATTTGCTCACGGCAGGTTACGAATTGGAGCGCGTTGATGTTTTCAACCTGTTCATTATCAACGCAACCGGTACGGTTTTCTTCGACAATATAGCAGACCTTGCAGCCGGGGACGCCTCAAATATCCGTTCTGGCGTATCGTTCACTCAAGATCCAAACGATGCAGCTGCGCAATATAAGCGGACCGTGCATACGGTATATCTGCAGGATGAATGGTCGGTCACCAATGACTTGGAGTTTGTTCTTGGCTTGCGTTATGATTTTTATAAATCCGGGTCGGCGCCATTAGAAAATCCCAACTTTATTGCGCGTTACGGCTTTTCAAATACTCAGGCGTTTGATGGCCTCGACGCACTACAGCCACGTATTGGTCTGAAATACACCATGCCGGAACGGTTCGGAGACACGCGGCTCTCCGCCGGCTTTGCGGCCTTCTCCGGCGGCGATCCAAGCGTTTGGTTTGCTAACTCGTTCCAGAATTTTGGCGGCGCGCTGGGTGTCGGCGATGCTGGCTCGGCCTGTTCGCCAGCAGACCTAATGGTCCTTAGCAGCGGATCTTTTTTAGGCATTCCACAATGCGTTCTCGATGCCGGCCAGGCCCAGGCGCTCAACTTTAACGGCGATGTTGCAGCGACCGATCCGGATTTCGAAATTCCGACGATCCATCGTTATAGCGGCAACATTTCCCACCGGACCGATTTCGGTTCCTCCTTCTTCAGCGACTGGAACATCCAGCTTGATGTGATCTATTCTGATCTCATAGATGCTGTCGATTTCATTGATCTAAGGCTGAACGAATCCGGCACGGCCCCTGACGGTCGGCCGATTTTCGAAACGGTTGACCCGCTGGCGGCCGGTTGTGCGGCGACGTTCATTGGCTTGCGCCAAGGCTTTAGCGGCGACACAACCAATTGTGGCGGGAGCCCCCAAGCGATTCTCCTGACCAACACATTGAATGGCGGCGGCCACACATTCAGTGTTTCCGCTCAAGCGGCGAAAGACTTTGATCTTTCCGATCGCACTTCGCTCAGCTTGAACCTCGGTTACGCCTATAACGAATCCGTGGTCGGAAATGCGGGCTCTCTGTTCACGGCGGACGAAAACTTCCGCGAGGTTCCGACCGCTGATTTCAACTTTGTTCCGCTTGGTGAGTCGCCGCGGAACGTGACTAACAATTTTGTGTTGTCAACGACACTCGCCCATGAATTTATGGACGATTATCCAACCACTCTGACCGCGTTCTTCCGTTACCGCAGTGGTACTCCGCTTAGCGCGACATTCGAGCAACCGAGATTCGGTGACCCAAGCAGTAGAGCCCGTAGCCTGCTTTACATTCCTGACGGACCAAGCGATCCGTTGGTCAGCTTTGCGCCAGGATTTGATCAGACTGCATTTTTCAATTTTGTGGATGAAAACGGTCTCGACAAATATGCCGGACAAATCGTCGGCAAAAGTGCGCTCGACCAGGATGATGCATTTGATCTCGATCTGCGCTTCCAGCAGGACTTCCCGGGCTTTTTCGGACAAGACAGATTCAAGTTCTTCGTTGATTTTGAAAACTTCTTGAATTTTATTAGCGACGATTTCGGCGTTAACCGCTTCATCAATACCAGCGGCACGCTTGAGACCGTACCGGTCGTGGATGCAACGATTGACACTGTGAACAATCAGTTCATCTACAACACATTCATCCCACCATCGGTCGTCGTCGATACAAATGACACATTGTGGCGGCTTCAGTTGGGCGTTCGCTACGAATTTTAGGCGAATACATTAACGGCACATTACAAAAGAGGCGGCGCTTCGCGTCGTCTCTTTTTTTCGCGCTCAAGAGGCGTGCACCGGCCAGTTTTCGATGACGTCGACAAATTTTGCCAGCCATGCGTTGGTCTGGGCGCCGTCGAGGACGCGGTGATCGATGGTTAGCGAGACATATGCCATCGGGCGTATCTGGATTGCGTCGGCGCCATTGACCGTGCGCACGACAACGCGTTTTTCAAGCTTGCCGACGCCTAAAATGGCCGATTGCGGCTGATTGATAATAATCGGCGTGGCGACAATCGAGCCCGAGGTTCCGTGATTGGAAATTGAGAAAGTACCGCCCCGAACGTCTGCGGGCGCCAGCGCATTGTTGCGCGCCTTGTCCGTCAGGGTTTGCAACTCTTTTGCAATTTCGAAATGCGAACGCTTCTGCGCGCGCGCGACCACCGGGACGATCAGGCCCTTATCGCCAAGCGCAACGCCAACGCCGATATTGATGTCTTCAAACAGCTCAAGATAATCATCATGCCACCGGCTGTTCGCCGTCGGCGTTACTTTCATTGCCTCAACGCAAGCAGCGATAAAATACGCCGTGAAGGTGAGCTTGGCGCCGTTGTTTTGGTATTCGTCCTTGTGCGCATTGCGGTGGGCGATGATCGCCGAGAAATCAGCCTCAAACACCGCCGTTACATGGGGCGCCGTTTGCACCGAATGCGCCATATGCTCGGCAATGCGCCGGCGCATGCGATCATGGGGGATTTGGCGAACCGCGCCGGCGCCAGGCGTGTTTGCGGCAGGGCGCGCCGCGCCAGTTTCAATGAACGCCTGAACATCACCGCGCGTCAGCCGTCCGCCCTTGCCGGTGCCGTTGATAAGCGCGGGCTGGAGGTCATGTTCACGCACCAGACGCCGAACTGAAGGCGAAAGGCGATGTTCGTGCGCCGTCGCGTCAGCGCTCGTCATTTGTGGCGCCCGCACAGCAACCTCAGAGGCTTTTGCCAGCGCAGCGTCCGCAACACCTTCGCTCAACGGCCCAAGACGCAAGCGTCCGAGCACGCCGCCGGGCTCGGCCTCGCCGTCTGCGTCGATCAAAATTTCTTGCACAATCCCCGTCGCCGGCGACGGCACTTCAACGGCGACTTTATCGGTTTCAAGCTCGACCAAAGGCTCGCCTTCGGCGATCGCCTCGCCAATTTTTTTATACCAGTTCTGGACGACAGCTTTCGTGCCCTCCTGCTCAACCGGCGCCACAACATCAATAATCTCGGTCATAGCAATCCCGGCCCTAAAACGAGCAAAGCTGTTCGATCTTATGACGGATCATATCGACATCTGGAACAACACTGTTGAGCAGCACCGGATTATGGGGGCTGGGAATATCCGGCATCGTCAGGCGCGACACCGGCGCGTCGAGCGCGAGAAACGCCTCGTCGGCGACCACGGCGGCAATCTCTCCGCCAAATCCGCCCGAGCGCAAATCCTCATGAACAATCAGGCAGCGCGCGGTCTTCTCAACCGAGGCAAGAACGGCACTCCTGTCCCACGGAACCAGCGTGCGCAGATCAACCACATCGGCGCTCCTGCCCGAGGCGTCCGCAGCGTCCTCACAGCGTTTGACCATCGCGCCCCAGGTGACAATGGTGATGTCGTCTCCCTCGCGGGTTAGCCTCGCCTTGCCAAATGGCAACACATAATCGTCGCCGGGATAGGCCCGGCGCGCCCACGGATCGTCAAGCATGGCGCGATGTTCAAAAAACATCACCGGGTCATCGCCGCGCAACGCCGCACGCAATAGCCCGGTTGCATCTTCCGCATTCGACGGAACGGCAACCCGCCAGCCGGGCGTATGGACAAACTGGACTTCATTGGTCTGGCTATGCCAGGGATCGCCGCATTTGAAAAACCCGACCGGCATGCGCACAACCATGGGCGCGGCAAACCGGTTATGGGTGCGCCAGCGCATCGTGCCGCAATCGCTCAGCTGCTCCATCGCCGGCTCGGCGTATTTTCGAAACTGAATTTCAGGCACCGGCAACAGCCCGTTCACCGCCATGCCAACTGCGCGGCCGATAATGCCTTCCTCTGACAGGCTGGTGTCGAACACGCGCGCGCGCCCGTGTTTGTCTTGCAGCCCCAAGGTTACCGCGTGAACGCCGCCCTTCGGACCGATATCTTCGCCAAACAGCACCATCTTCGGATTGATCGAAAGCTCATGGTCCAGAGTTCGGCGCAGCGCCGTCACCATATTGATGCGCGGGCCTTCCGGAGACGGCGCGGCCTCACCCGGCGGCAAATCCACATTCCCGCGAAGGCCGCCCATCAATTGCGGCTGGTCTTCGGAAAAAATAAAGCGCGTAACCGTCGCGGGATCGGCAACGTCAATCGCCTCGGCCGCCTGGCGCGCTTTTTCAATCTCATCGCCCGCTCGTTCGGCAAGCCCATCCCATTGGCGCTCGCTCATATATGACGGAACCAGATAAGATTTCAGTTTCGGCAATGGATCGCGGGCCCATTCCGATTTCACGAAATCATCGGTTTTATAGGTTTGCGTATCCTGAAAACTATGTCCCTGCAGGCGCGGCACAATCAGCCGTAACAGACATGGCCCCTGCCCGCTACGAGCATGCGCGACCGCTTGTCTGATAAGATGTGAAGCGCCGGCCGGGTCGGTTCCATCGCCGGATAGAATCTTCAGGTTTTTAAAGCTTGCTAGATTCGCGGCGATATCGGCGCCTGGTGTTTGCATGGTAGAAGGAACTGAAATTCCATAGCCATTGTCTTCGACATAAAACACCATCGGCAGTTTTTGCGTCGTCGCGATGGTCAGCGCCGACCAAAACCCGTTGGTCGCAACCGACGCCTCGCCGCCAAGGACAACGCCAATCGCGCCGTCATAGTCGTCATCATCCAGAGTTTCGCTGCGAAATTTTACCGCCTGCGCCCAGCCAGCGGTCGGGGTATATTGCGCGCCGACGCCGCCGCACATCGGCAAGGCGCTGGCGCCGTTTGGATTGGGGTAGTTAAACACAACGCCAATATCGCGCCCGTCAGAATAACCGCCCGCCCGCGCCATCGCCGAGCCAAGCGCTTCGACAACATCAACGCCAAGCGAGAGCAGGATCGGCCGCGAGCGGTAATAGCCGCAAATCGCATCATGCTTGTGGGTCAGCTGCGCGCCCAACAGCGCCTGCGCCATATCGTGCCCGCGCGCGGAGAACTGATATAAAACTTTTCGTTCCGGAACCAGCCGGGTCTCTTCCAACGCGTCGAGCCCGCGCGACAGATGAACCAGATAGGCAATCCGCTGCCAATCGATTGACGGGTCGATTTGCAGTGCCGTCGCATCCGCAGCGCCGATAGGGGCCTGTCCAATTTCAGCGTGTTCGCTCGACATCGGCGTCACCTTATGTGCGCAAAAATTGCGCTCGGTAGGCAAGTTACCCTGGGTGGGTGCTGGAAAAATACACCTGATATCGTTGATTTTATTTCTTTTTTACTCCATATTTTTATAATAACAGTATACATTATCCAAATTCTGGATATTTATGAAATAAACCAATCACTATGAAGCTAACAAAATCACATATCGATATTCTGCGCGTGATCCAGCGTGACGCCACCGCGACGCTGGAACAGGTCGCCGCCGCCGCAGGGGTCTCGCACACCACGCTTTGGCGCCGGCTAAAAGAGCTGGAAACCAATAAAGTCATCCGCGGCCGCGTCACCATGTTGAACCCGGAGGAAACCGGGCACACGGTCTGCGCCTTTGTTTATGTGAATATCGTCTCGCATGAAACAAAACATCGCGCCGCGTTTGAAAAACTCGTCGACGCCACGCCGGCAATCATGCAATGTTTTTCCATTACCGGGCCCAATGATTATATTCTGACGATAAGAGTGCGTGATATTAAAGCCTATGAGCTTTTGCTAATGGATAAAATATTGTCTCACCCAAGCGTTGCTTCCGCCTCGTCGAATATTGCACTGCGCGAGCATAAGTATACCACTGAGTTGCACCTCTGAGCTGTTTATCAGTTCGTATGTAGATGAATTCAAGCTGAAGGACGTTGCATGTTTGCCACAACCGACCTATTGCCGCCCGATGCAATTTTAGGCCTCACAAAACTTGCGGCCGCGGACCAGCGCCAGGAGAAGATTGACCTTGGCGTTGGCGTTTACAAGACTGTGGATGGGGTAACGCCGATCATGCGGGCGGTTGATCTGGCCGAACAGACGCTAATCAAGCAGGAAAAGACCAAAGCCTACACGCCCGCCGACGGCGCGCCAGGTTTTGGCGAGGCGATTTTGTCGCTTGTGTTCGGCCCCGATAGTGAGCAGGTCGCTTCAGGACGCGCTATCGCAGTTCAATCGCCCGGCGGTTGCGGCGCTTTGCGGCTGGCAGGCGAATTGCTCGCCCGAAATGACGCCGCCGGCATTTCCGCCGGCGCCCCGACATGGGCCAACCACAAGCCGCTGCTCACCGCCGCCGGGCTGGAAGTTCATATGATCGCCTATTACGATACGAAAGCCTCGGCCATCGACTTTGATGCGTTCATCGCCAGCGTTAAAAAACTGGGGCCTACGGATGTTTTATTGCTGCATGGCGCCTGTCATAACCCTACCGGCGCGGATCTGTCCCATGCGCAAATCGACGCCGTCATTGATGTCGCGGCCGAGCGCGGGTTCCTGCCCTTAATTGACACCGCCTATCACGGCTTTGCCGCGGGCCTTGATACTGACGCCTATATTGTCAGGGAGATGACGCGGCGCCTGCCGGAAGTGTTAATCACCTATTCCTGCTCGAAAAACTTCGGCCTATATCGCGAACGCACCGGCGCAATCATCTTTGCTGGCCGCAACCCGGACCAGGCCGCCGCCGTGAAATCTCATATTATCAACATTGCGCGCGCATCCTATTCGATGCCGCCGGCGCATGGCGGTGCGATTGTCTCGGAGATATTGCACTCGCCGGAACTGATGCAAAGTTGGCGCGACGAATTGGCGGCGATGAATCTGGCCGTCCGCAACAACCGGAAACTGCTGGTTGACGCCGCTCGTGAAGCCGGGCTTGGAAACCAGCTTTCCTATATCGCCGAGCAGAACGGCATGTTCTCCTTGCTGCCGCTGACGCTAGAAGATGTCACGGTGCTGCGCGAAGACTATGCGATTTATATTGTCGGCGCCGGGCGGATAAATCTTTGCGGCGTTAATGCAGGCAATGTCGGCTATCTGGTTCAATCGTTGAGCGCGGTGCTCAACGATTGATAAATAAGCCAGATGTCCTCAAGCGCTGCGATATAGTTTCGTTATGATAAATTCGCGGTGCCCAAGCGCTTCGGCTGACGTCACCCGGCCATTGGCGGTGCGCACCGCCATATCAATCAGCGCATCGCCCGCCTGACCCATCGTCAGCTCACGGCGCAACACGCCGGAAACATCAAGGTCAATATGCTCACTCATGGTGCGCACCGTGCGCGGGTTGGCCGTGAGCTTAATCACCGGCACAATCGGATGGCCAACAATATTGCCCTGCCCTGTCGGGAATGTGTGAACGGTAAAACCGCCCGCCGCCATCAGCGTCACGCATTCCGCGGCCGCTGAAGACGAATCCATGAAATACATCCCCGGCCCGCGGATCGGCGCTTCAGCGGGGCCCAGCACATCGATATAGGACACTTCCCGGCCGATTTTCTCCAGATTACCAAACGCCTTTTCTTCAATCGTCGATAATCCGCCCTCAATATTTCCCTTCGTAGGCTGACTATCTGAAAGATCGGACGTTTTATGGGGCTCAATCACCTCATCCTGATAGGCCTGGAACGTCGTTAAAAATTTCTCGCCGGCCTCGGCAGTGGCGGCGCGCGCCTTACATAAATGCTCCGCCCCGGTCAGCTCCGATGTCTCGCCAAAAACTCCATATATGCCTTTTGGAATCAGCTTGTCATACATATTTCCGACAGTCGGATTGGCGCCGCAGCCGGAGGTCGTATCTGACTCACCGCATTTGGTGGATATCCACAGGTCTGAAATCGGGCATTCCTCGCGCACGCATTCGCTCGCCCAATGGACAAAATCCTTCGCCTGGCGCGAGGCGGCGGCGATGGTTGCGATGTCGCCATTTTGCTCAATCGAAAATCCGGCGACGGGCTTTCCGGTCTTGGCAATCGCGTCAGCGACCTTGTTTGTCCATCCAGGCTCAATGCCAATGACAACACAGGCCGCAACATTCGGGTTCGCGCCTATGCCAATGATGGTTCTGAAAAACAACTCCAGATCCTCGCCAAATTGCAGCCGGCCATAAGCATGCGGCAGCGCAAGCGCGCCTTTGATGTTGCTTGCAACCGCCTCGGCGGCGGCGTTGGAAATATCGTCAACCGGCAAAATCACGACATGATTGCGCACGCCGACGCGGTGGTTTTCGCGTCGATAGCCCCAAAATGTGTCCGTTATCGTCATTGCGCTACCAGCGTTTGGTTTTGATGTTGTGGACATGGACGTGCTCGCCCTTGGCGATGTCTTTGATCACAAGGCCGATATCGGCGCCGTATTTGATGATCGTATCGCCCTGGCTGAGATCGGCGAGCGCGACTTTGTGGCCAATCGGGATATCCATTGCCGCAGCCATGCGAAGGTCGGAATTATCTTCGGTAACGACGCAGAGCATGTCGGTTCCGGCCGCTAATCCTTCAACAACGACAACGCCGACATTGTCGTGTTTGCTGTGAATGAGTAATTGAGGTGCTGACACGGATTTTTCCTTGATCTCAATTGGATCGCCTGAAGTGGCCATTAGTCGGATCGCAATCTTATGTTAAATCACAAATTCGCGCGCCATATCCCGGCGCCTTCCCAAGTCGTGCGTGGCTTGTATAGGATCTACTACAGCAAGCCGCCGACAGGAGCGCAAGAAAAATCAACCGATTGGCTATTATATCTATCGTTTAACATACGCGCCCAGTCTGGCATGCTCGGGTTCCTTTTTATCGGCGCCTAGAGCAAAACACATTAAATGCGAATCGTGCATTTTGCTCTAGATTCTTTCGTAGCCGCATCGCGCGACGCGAAAACCGTTGCACACTTTTCGCTCGATGCTCTAATATTCAGATATTGCGGCAGATGGCGTAACACATGCACATTATGACGCGTTTGGGTTTTATACTCCCTGCTGCGAAGGTTGAATTCATGACGGAACCCAAAACTTTTCCGAATGGCAATAACGGCGACAAGCCGTCAAGGCGCGCTTTGTTAAAAACCGCCGGCGGCGTCAGTTTTGCAGCAGCGCTCGGAGCGCCCATTCCGTTTATGCGGTTCCTTGCACCCGGACTGGCGCCTGTGGCGCTGGCGCAAACCGTTAACCCGGCCACGTTGCATAAGGACGGCCTTACTCTGTTGAACGACCGCCCGATCAACATGGAAACGCCGCCGCACTTGCTTGATGACGCCATCACGCCGGCTGCGCGTTTGTTTGTGCGCAATAACGGCCTTCCGCCTGCTGAGGAAACGGTTTCAGCTGAGGACTGGCGGTTGGTGATAGACGGCGAGGTCAAAACCCCGCTCGACCTGAGCATCGCTGACCTGAAGGCGCGCTTTGAGACTGTCACCATGCAGTTACAGCTCGAATGTGGCGGCAATGGACGCAAGTTTTTCAAACCCGGCGCGTCGGGTAATCAGTGGACGTTTGGCGCCGTCGGCTGCCCGCAATGGACCGGCGTGCGCCTAAACGATGTTCTGGACGCTGCGGGCGTAAAACCGAATGCTGTTTACACCGCACATTACGGCGCCGACACGCACCTTTCAGGCGACTCGGAAAAAACCCCTTTATCGCGGGGCGTTCCCATTGCAAAGGCCATGGACCCGCATAACCTCATCGCCTGGGCGATAAATGGCGAGGCGATGCCGGCGCTGAACGGGCATCCCTTGCGTCTGATCATTCCAGGCTGGCCAGGGTCGTGTTCACAAAAATGGCTTACACGGATTAACCTTCGCGACAGGGTTCATGACGGCGCGAAAATGCTGGGCAAATCTTATCGCATACCGGCCTATCCTGTGGCGCCAGGCACATCTGTTCCCGATCAGGATATGGAAATCATCCATTCCATGCCGGTAAAATCGCTCATCACCCATCCGCAGACCGGCGTTAAAGTTCGCCCCGATACGGCTATCGACGTGCGCGGCCATGCATGGGCGGGCGATCTTGATGTCGCAGCTGTCGATGTTTCGATTGATTTTGGCGCCACATGGATGCCCGCCGAGCTTGCTCCGCCCGTCAACAAATACGCCTGGCAACATTGGCGCGTCGGCGTCGCCCTGCCGGAGGCTGGTTATTTTGAAATTTGGGCGCGCGCGCGCGACAGCCAAGGCCGCGCCCAACCGGCGACTACGCCGGGCTGGAATCCGAAAGGGTATTTGAACAATATGCAGCACCGTATCGCCATATTCGCGGCGCCATGATGCGATCGCCGCCCGGAATATCCCTGTTATTTTTTGCATCCGCAGTGGCGTTTGTCGGCTGGGGCGCAGCAGAGCGAAAAATCAGCCGCCAGGACATTAGCGCCAGCGTTTCCGAAAAAGGCGCGACAACAACACCCAACACACGCGCCGAGAAGATTGCGGAGTTTGTACAAAATTGGGACCCCGAGCCGCAATACGATTTTGCTTTTAATGCGCTTGACCCGCAATTTGAAATTGCCGTCAGTACGGAGAGTTTATTCGACCCGTCCGACGATTATTGGGGACTTCCTCGCGACGCCGGTTATGAATTGGTAAGCACTTATTGTGGGGCCTGCCATAGCCTCAGCATTGTCATGCAACAAAAAGCAACCGCAGGGCGCTGGGATGAAATCCTTGACTGGATGGTGGAAACCCAAGGCATGGCGCGGTTGAACGATGATGATCGAAAGCAGGTTCACGACTATCTGAGCGCACATTTCTCAAGCCAATAAAACGCGCTCGCCAATCATTTTCCAACCACCTCAAACAGCGCCCGCTCGGCGTCGGTCTCCTCGCCCCATTGGGGGTTGAATATCCATGGGGCGTCGCGGCGGATGCCGCTGTCGGACCAGTGCTGATAGTTTGACAAGATGACGGAGGGGAACGCCTCGCGCATGCTCGTAGCGTGCAGACGGATAAGCGCGGCATGGTGCGGGCCTTGCTGCCAGGCTTTGTAAAACGCCAGCGCTTTCGGGTTGGCGTCCACCAGCGCGCGGTCGAGAATGTCGTGGCTGGAGCCTTCATACTGGCCGATGAACCGCGCCCCAAAACCCTCCGCGGCTTGGCGGTGAAGCTTTGATTGCGCCACCACCCAGGCAACATTCAGCCGTTGCGGCGCCGGGCCGGCCATATAGTCATACAAAAACTGCGCAAACGCTTGCGGGTCAGCATCCAGGCGGCGCAACCATTCAGTGCGCCAGGCGTCGCCCTTCACCCCCGCCCCGAACAGGCCGGGCTCGTTTGCGCCCGCCGCGTCAGCAAAAACCCCGGCATAATATCCCGTCGCCGCGACGCCAAACCGCGCCATCGGTTGCTGCAACGCGCCGCCCCCGCCGGCGCGCGCATTATAGTCGCGAACCCCTTGCAGCGCACTGACCGTGTGCGCGTCCCAGGCGGTTTGCGTGCCGATGACCAAGGTCCATTGCTGTTCGGACCGGCCCGCCGCTTCGAGTGCGCGGGCAAACGCTTCAGCCAGCTGCGCCGAGAAATATCCATAAGCCCCGCGCACCGGATTGGCGGCATATTTGGTCCCGGTCGTTTCCGCCAGCTTGTGGGTCAGGGCAAAATACCATTCCGTTGCATAGCCAAACGGCCCGCCCCAGTTCCAGGTCTCGTTGGCCAGCTCGAGATAGAAATGCCGGCCCTGCGGATAGCCGGTCGCCTCCATCGCCGCGACCAGCGCCGTTGCATAATTGTCCCATTCCTTTGATGCCGCGACGGTGTCGAACTGCGCGCCGATCAGCGCCCAGCGCTGACGCTGATCGGAGATTGCAGTGAGCTGCGCATCCAGGCCGTCCGGCGCACCGAGACGCGCCGGCGCATTCATCCACAAAGCAACGCCGGCTTCCTCGGCCAGCTTGAACTGCGCTTCCAGTGGCGCAACCCCGGCGCCCCAATATTGCGCGCTCATCTGCGCTATCTGATCGGCGCGGCTCACTCGCCCGCCGGAGTTCCAGTCCATGGCGCGAACAATGTCATAGCGCGCCACAAGCTTGACGAAGTCGGGATTGAATATCTTGCCGGCTTTCAGCGCCGCCTCGTGTTCGGCGCGATAAACCCGGATATTATGCACGCCTTCGGCTGAGTTAATCTCCATAATCGCCACCGAGCCCCAGCCGCTGGCCGTGCCGGAAAAGCGCTCGCGCACCCGGTTCGGGCCTTCCCGGCTTTGCTGTCCGCTGTTCAGCTTAACGCCAACGCGCCCGTCGCCTTGCCAGTCGATAATATAATCGCCGGCATAGTATCCGGGGTTGAGCTTGGCGCCATTGCGGATCAGGCCGATGTCAAATCCGTATTGGCCAAGCACCTTGTGAAAGCTCTGGGCCTCGCGGTCAAACACATCGGCCGGCCAGTCGGCATTGCCGGTATTGACCTGCAACAGATTAATCAACGGATCCTCACCGCTCCAATAGGTCAGACGGTTGGTACCGAATTGCCACAGGTTGGCCGCAGGTTGGGATGTCGGGAGTTGCTGTTCGTCGCCAGCGATAGCCGTCTGCGTTTTGTCTTGCGCCTCAGCAAAGGCTACACAACCATTGAGTATCGCAAATATGAGCAGCGCCCGAGGCGACAATTTTACAATCCAATCCACGATTGGGCCTATTTTTCTGTTCGCTCTGCGAATCTGCTCATCCAGGTATATAGGTGTGAACCGCTGGCTCTAATATTTATAGCTTCTGCCAAAGCGTTGCAGAAATAACGGCGTTTGCGAGGGCTGCATATCGACCGACCAGCTCAAAGTTTCATCCAGCGTCGCCGTCGCCGACTGCTCCTCTATTTTGTAACCTTTGCATTCGATCCGCACCCATAAGCGAGCGGTCGCAGAACGCGCGGGCACGCCTGCTTCGATAATTAGGGAGTTGCCCTGTTGACGCATCGTGCCGCCAGCGGAACGAAACAAATTCCAGGTTTCACCCGTATCATCATTATGAAGCCGCCCACGAATGGCGCCTGTACGGATTAACGTGTCTACATCGGCGGGAAAACCGTTGGGAAAATTTATCTGAAGGTAGACATCATATTTGGCCGGGTCACGGCCTTGCTGGACACGATAGAGCGACGCCTCGCCCGGTCTATAGGCGGCGTTGATAATCCGCCCGCCCATCATCGAGGCCCCGCCTATCGATGCTTCGTGCGTGCCGGCCGGCTCTAATCCAGGCAACGCGCTACCGATGGCTTCGATGCCGCCGGCGAGACCGCCCGGCGTCGCTGTCATGATGACGGCGAGCAAGCCAAATCCTTGTGCAAAGGCGCCTTGCCGCGTGATCGGCTGGAAATAAAATATCGAGACCGCACCTACCGTCGTCAGGCCGATAACAACCATCCATAACGGGATTTCCGAAAACCCAAGAATGCCGCCAAGCTGAACAATCCACTGGTTAATGGTAAATAGCGCAGAAGCCTCACCCTGCTGCTGATAATCCGTCACCAACGCCGCAACGATGCCGGCCGCTCCCGATAGCCCAAGCCCGAGTATATCGCTGATGCCGAATTCCCCCGGCGATTTTATCCCGCGTCTAACCCCGTACATGTTGAGTCTCCTAAGATTTACCCCGTAGTTAGTTAATCACAAAGCGGGCGCGAATTTAAGACACAAAGTCCGGTCGCTGGTCATTATTCCTGCTGTTTTGGCCTGGCGCCGCCAAAATCAACGTCAAAAAGGTGCTCCAGGCTGGTGCGCGCAAGACCATGTTTGAGGAAATCATAGGGCGTGACATTGAGCGCCTTGATAAGCGTGCGCTCAATTTGCAGGCCTGCAGCGGTATTGTTCGGGGTGACATCGATATCGATGAGGTTAATACAGCCAAGGTCTTGTTCAAATGATGATATTGTCGCCAACCCGCCGCCACAGGCCCAGCCAAGCGCTATCCGGTTCACCCCTTCATGGGCGACGATGAGCGCAGTGCGCCATTTATCATTAAAAACAAGCGCTTCCAGCGCAGTTATAACACGCGCCTGAGCATCCGTAAAAAGCTCCCCGTCAGGGAGAAAAGCAGCCCCTGATGCGGCCGCGCTGTCAAAAGAATAAGCCAGCCGGGCGGCCAGCTCCTCGCGCGTAGCGGCGAGTATCCGCCCGCCTTTCAACTCCTCCAGCCCCTCCCTGACAACCAGCGCGGGAGGGCTGCCTTGTCCGGAAAGGACAATCTGCGCTGTCTGGACCGTGCGCGGCAGCCCCGAGCATACCGCAATGTCAAATTCAATATTGTGCAGTGCATCGCGCGCCGCCTCCGCTTGGCGGCAACCCTCATCGGTCAGCGGCACAGCCCGCAGATCGGCTATGTCCGGGGCGAAATAATCCACATGCCCATGGCGCATCAGGTAAATTCGCCGCCTTCCCGCTCCACTCATAATCCCTCCGCCTCAACCAAGTTTCCCGCCGCGTTTAGCGAAAACCACGCCGCATAGCCAGAAAACTCCAAAATTGGCGCCCCATAAGGCTCGCTTCGAAAGCGTCGCGATGCTAGGCTTGGGGTTGGTGTTGGGGTTTTGTTGGCAGAGGGGAAGGCCGTTCGCGATGGGGTTGCGTTCTCCTACGTATTTTTCGGGCGCGTTTTTGTGCCTGGCGATTATATTCACCGCCGTTTTCAATTTTTCAATCCGCACCAATCCGGACGCGGCGCTGAGCCGTTTTGAAGCGCTTGTCGATACTGGCGCATTGCGCCGCGCCGCACCCCATGGCGAGCGCGCTATCGCGTTACGCCTTAAGAACAACGCCAGCGAAAATGATATCGCCGCGTTGAAAATAACCACCGCAACTACGCAAATTGCACGAAAAAATTATCATCGCGGCGCGGAACTAATGCGCCAGGGACTGTCGACGCCGTGGGGCGAGGCGCTCGATAAATACAAACGCATTGGAATCGAAAACCAGCTCGGCCAAGCCTATATTAATGCGGGCCGCATTGAAGAAGCGGTGTCTATCTATGCATCGTTTCTGGAACTGGCTGGAGACGCAGCCGTTCAATCAAACGTCGATGACCCACAAGGCATTGCCGGGTATTACGCCGACATGGTCGCAGCAGCAGATACGGCGTTTGCCGGCGCCCTCAATCATGCCGCCGCCTATAAGATTACCGCCGGCAGTCTTGAGCAAACTCTCGCCACCGCCAATCACATGGCAAGTCTTGGCGGATTTTATGGCGCGCGATCGGGTGCTGAATACGCCGCCGCCGGACTTTTATCTTCCGCCTATGAGACGCGCAAAAAAATCTTGGGCGTCGGCCATCAAGACACCGTGCAAATCACCCTTATTCTCGGGCCCCTATACACCAAAATGGGCCGCTTGAAGGATGCGGAAACACTTTACCTTGACGCCTTCCATGCCCAGGAACGGGCCAAGGGCGCCAACAGTCCCGATCTCAGCCTTTACATCAAATTGCTGGCGGGGCTTTACGAAAAGCAGAACCGCTTTACCGAAGCCCAGGCGCTTTACGAACATATGCGCGGTCTGTTTCGCGACGCCTTCGGCGCGCAGCGTTATGCCATTAATCGCGTGCAGGACCGGCGCGCTTATATCAACCGGCCGGTCTCGCAATATTTTCCGCTGAAAAAGGGATATGCGCCGCGCGATCTTGTCTCGACCGCTGAATATTCCGTACCCACCAGCAAGGCGCCGTCTGCCGATGAGATGAAAGTGCGCCTCGCGCCGGACGCCGACGCCGACCCGCGCGAGGCGAACCTGCCTGTGCGTCTTGCACAGCTGATCTCTCTGTGCCGCAACGAATCCGGCGAACGCATATCGTTGCGTTCCGGTTACCGTTCCTACAATACCCAGCGCATCCTGTTTGAACGCAACGGCGTGAGAGGCACGGTAACGCCGCCGGGCGTTTCAGAGCATCAAACCGGGCTCGCCGTTGACATCAATGTCGGCGACCGCTTCATGCGCAAAAGCGACCGCACATCCCAGTGCTTTGAGGAAAATGCGTTTCGTTTTGGCTTTATCCTCTCCTACCCGCCGGACAATAATTACCTGCCGGGAGATGACAGTTACGAGCCCTGGCATTGGCGCTATGTCGGCGTCCAGACCGCACAGCTCTATCGCGAGGCGGGGCCTTACAATCAGCCGCAGGAGTTTCTCGCCGCCCTGCCCTGCTATCAGGAGCGCGCTGCAACCGGCTCTTTCCCGACTGCTGGCGAGCCAGATATCTGCCTGGAAGAGCCGAAAATAATCACCGCTACAGCGAGTGGAGAGGCCGGCAAACAACCCATTGGCGAAAACCCCGAAACGGCGCGCATCTTGAATGATAGCAGCAAAGCAGCGCGAGTTCGCCGGTAACGGATAGCACAAGCGCGTCGTTACGAGCGGGATTGATGAGCAGCGAGACCATTTTTTCGCCGCGGGCGCAGATTGCCTGTGTAACTGGTGATGAACCGTCGTTTGAGGCGTTAACGACGTCATTTCACAAGGCCGGTTTTGCCATCGCCAGGCGGGACGCTAGCGCCAGCGCCGATATCGGCCTGATTGACCTGCGCAATCAGACGATCTCACCACGCAAAGCAAAAACCATCGCCGGCGCCCTGCGGCGCAAATCCCCCGAATCGCCGTTGATTTTTCTGGTCGATCCGGCGCTTGGCGCCGCTATGCGTTCAGCGCTCAGACGGTTTGGCGAGGTGATCCCCGCGCAAGGCCAGCTCGATCATGTGCTGGTCCGGTGCAGGGAGATTATCCGCTTGCGCAATATCGCCGAGGAAACTGGCGAACGCTTAAAGAGTCTCGCCACGCTCAACCGGCTTGTCGAGTTCCCGGTGATCACAACCACAAGCGCGCAAACCCGTATTCTGATTGCCGGCGCCCCGGGGCCGGCGGCGATGGCCGCTGTTAGCGCCGTCGGCGCGATTGCCGGGGACGCGACTTGCGTTCTAAACGCGGGACAAGCGATGCGCGCGCTTGAGCATGATGATTTCGACTGCGCCATCTTCCTGCCAACGGCGGAAAACGATCCCATGCTGGCCTTTGTCCGTACCCTGCGGCGCCATCCCAAACACGCGCATCTCGCCATCATCCAAATTGCCGACCACCCCGCTGACCTGGCGACCTATGCGCGCAAAGGCGCCCGGGATTTTGTTCTGGCGCAGCAGATTTCTGTCGAGCTGGCCGCCAAGGCGCAACTGGCTTCACGCCGCGCCAGGCTGCTGCGGTCGATGCGAAAGTTTTTAAACAGCTGCAAGGGCGAGGGCATTCGCGACGCTAGTTCCGGCGCCTTTACGTCATTGTTTCTCACCGAACACGCAAACAGGATATGCGCCCGCGCCGACCAGACCGGCAGGGCCTTGTCGCTAACCATAGCCAGCCTGTCCGACGCCGATGGCCAGGCCAGCACCGCCAGAACGCTGAACCATGCCGCAAGGCTGATCAATCGGGTGACGCGCGCTGAAGATTTAGTAGCGCGAATATCACGCAAAAAATTTATCATCCTCAGCCCGGCGACCAATATTGAGGATGCAAAAAAAATTGGCTTACGGATCAGCGGCGTGCTCGCCAACACCGCTTTTCGCAATCAGCGCACCGATAAACCCTACGCCATCGACGTGGTCACAAAATCCTATTCACGGGCGCGCGGCCTATGCATAGAAGAATGCGTTGCCGCCGGGCTCAAGGATATGGATGGCGCCGCTACCCCTCGGCGGCAATCTCCGCGATGATCGCGGCAATTTTGCGGGTTCCTTTGAGGCGTAATTTATCACCTGGCCAGGCCTGGCGATAAACAAATTTCTGATCGGGGCGCAATTTCACATCGTGCGGCGAGCTTGAGATAAATGCGACAAGCCCCGCCGGATTAACGAAACTATCATTGCGAAACGTAATCACCGCGCCTTTCGGACCGGCGTCAATCTTGGCAATGCCTGCACGGCGGCAAATCATTTTGATCGCGACGATTTCAAGCAGATGGTCAACCTCCGCCGGCAGCGGCCCGAACCGGTCGACCAGTTCGGCTGCAAAGCCGTCAATTTCCGCCTCCTGTTCCAGCCTGCCGAGGCGGCGATAGAGCGCCATGCGAACATCGAGATCAGCGACATAGCTGTCGGGTATCAGCACCGAGGCGCCGGCGTTAATTTGCGGCGACCACACATCTTGCGCCGCCGCACCGCCGCCGCGCAGCTCCGCGACTGCCTCCTCCAGCATGTGCTGATAAAGCTCAACACCAACTTCCTTGACCTGGCCGGACTGCTCCTCGCCGAGAAGATTGCCGGCGCCGCGAATATCGAGATCGTGCGAGGCCAGCGTGAAGCCCGCGCCCAGCGTATCCAGCGACTGCATCACCTTGAGGCGGCGTTCAGCGCCGTCGGTGAGTTTTTTGCGCGCGCTAGTGGTGAGGTAAGCGTAGGCGCGCTGTTTTGAACGTCCCACGCGACCACGAAGCTGATACAGTTGCGACAGGCCGAACATATCCGCATGGTGAATAATCATTGTATTTGCCGTTGGAATATCAAGACCGGATTCAATGATGGTGGTTGAAACCAGAACATCAACCTTGCCTTCGTAGAAGGCTGTCATGATATCTTCGAGTTGGCCGGGGCTCATTTGACCATGAGCAATTTTAAATTTCAGTTCCGGAACCTCATCACGCAAAAACTCTGCGATCTGATCCAGGTCCTTAATCCGCGGGGCGACGTAAAAGCTTTGTCCGCCGCGATAATGTTCGCGCAATAGTGTCTCGCGCGCCACCACCGGGTCGAACGGCCCGACCGTGGTGCGCACCGCCAACCGGTCAACCGGCGGCGTGGCGATCAGCGACAGATCACGAATGCCGCTCATAGCTAGTTGCAGCGTTCGCGGGATCGGCGTTGCCGTCAGCGTCAGCACATGGGTGTCACCGCGATATTTTTTGAGGCGTTCTTTGTGTTTGACGCCAAAATGCTGCTCTTCGTCGATCACCAGCAGCGCCAGATCGCGAAACTTGATGGTCTTGGCCAGCAACGCATGCGTGCCGATGACAATATCAACCTGACCGCTGGCCAGTCCCTCACGAACGGCGCTCGCTTGCTTGGCAGAGACCATGCGCGACAGCTGGCCGAGTTTAACGGGAAAGCCTTTGAAGCGGTCCGTAAAGCCTTTGAAATGCTGGCGCACAAGCAGCGTCGTCGGCGCCACAATCGCCACCTGGCGCCCGGTCATCACTGCGGCGAAGGCTGCGCGCAACGCAATCTCGGTCTTGCCAAACCCGACATCGCCGCAAATTAACCGGTCCATGGGCCGGCCGCTGGCGAGGTCTTCCAAAACATCGGCGATGGCGTTTTGCTGGTCCTCGGTTTCCGCAAACGGGAACCGCGCGCAGAACTCATCATAAGACCCGGCGGTTGGCGCAATTTCTTCCGCAGTCTGCATCGCCCGTTTCGCGGCAATGGCGATGAGCTGTTCGGCGAGCATTTTGATGCGCGCACGCATCTTCGCCTTGCGCCCCTGCCAGGCCGCGCCGCCAAGCTTGTCGAGCTGTTGGCCCGGATCGTCTGAGCCATAGCGCGACAGCAGGTCGATATTTTCGACCGGCAGAAACAATTTGTCGCCGCCGTGATAGACCAGATAGAGGCAATCATGCGGCGCGCCCTGTACGTCGAGGGTTTTCAAACCCTCATAGCGGCCAATGCCGTGTTCCACATGAACGACAATATCGCCGACGCCAAGGCTTGCGGCTTCGGTGAGAAAATTCTCAGCGCGCTTTTTGCGCGATCGCCGCACCAGCCGGTCGCCAAGAATATCCTGCTCGGAAATAAATGCCGTGTCGGCGGTTTCAAATCCGTTCTCAAGCCCCAAAACCGCCGTTTGCAATTGTGCGCTGTTGGCGCCGACCGCCAGCCAGTCAGCGGCATGGACAATCTCGCCGGCGCCATGATCGCCAAGCACCGCGCCCATGCGGTCGGCCGATCCTTCCGACCAGCAGGCAATGACGGTCTTCTTGCCGCTATCGCCCAGTGCGTGCGCATGGTTGCCCACGGCGTCAAAGACATTGGTTTTTTCAGCCGCCCGTTCCGCAGCAAAACTACGCCCGACTTTGGCGGCGAGATTGTAACAGCGCTCATTGTCCGCCGGTGCAAAAGGCGAGAGTGGGCGAAGATTGGCGTTGTCAAGGCGCGTGCGCCATTCATCCGGGGCGAGGTAAAGCAATTGCGGGTTTAACGGACGATAGGCGGGCGCCGAAAATTCTGAGCTGCGCGGCCGCGCGGCTTTTGCGTCTTCCGCGCGGGCTTCAAAATGGTCGTTGATCATCGAAAGCCGCGCCTCCGCTGCGGCGTCCGCCTGATGGTCGGTAAAGACAAGCGCGTCGGCGATAAAATCAAACAGCGTGTCGGTCGTCTCATAAAACAATGGCAGCCAGTGTTCCGCGCCCGCATGCATGCGTCCGGCGCTGATCGCCTCATAAAGCGGGTCATCGCCAGCAGGGCCGAAGGTTTTGACGAAGCCGGTGCGAAACCGCGTGATGGTCTCGCTCGTCAACAAAATCTCGCAGGCCGCCGTGAGGTCAAACCGGGTGAGCTGGCGGGTTGTGCGTTGCGAGGCGGCGTCGAAGGCGCGGATGGTTTCCAGACTGTCGCCAAAGAAATCGAGCCGCACTGGCTCGTCGGCGCCGGGCGGGAAGATATCCACCAGCCCGCCGCGCACCGCAAACTCCCCGGCCTCGCGCACCGTCGATGCGCGCGCATAACCATTGGCGCCGAGATATGAGGTCAGCGCGTCCATGGTGATCGCGGCGCCGGGCGCCAGCGACAGCGCCGCCTTTTTGATAACATCATGCGGCGGCGTCTTCTGGGTCGCGGCGTTGACCGAGGTGACGACAATCATCGGCCCTGCGTCCGCCATCGAGCCGATCGCCGCTAGCACGGCCATGCGCCGCGAGGACACCGCAGCAGACGGCGACACCCGGTCATAGGGAAGGCAATCCCAGGCCGGAAATTCTAACACCGCAATTTCAGGCGCAAAAAACTGCAACGCCTGGGTCATCGCCGCCGCACGGGCGCCATCGCGCGCAATATGCACCACCAACGCATCGCGCGCGCGCGCCGCATCCGCGACCGCCATCGCGTCCGCGCCCTCCGGCGCGCCATAAACCGGCAAGCAGCCGTCAAATCGCCAGGCTGCATCCGCGCCAATTTGCGCCACGCCCGTGACCATTGTTTTCGCCGGTTCGTTCATCATTCCTCAACGCAAAATGCGCGACCGCCGGATTTGGCGGTCGCGTTTAGCCGTAGTTTAGGGATTGGGGTTTAGGGATTGGCGCTGGCGTTTGCAACCATCTGCTGCGGTTCACGGCTGCTGCTTGGCCCTCGAAGGCGACAGAAACCACAGGACAATGGCGACAAGGATCAACGCCGGCACATCGCCAATCAGATGGCCGTGTTCGTGGGCGTCGCCCAGCGCTTGCGCGCCCATGATCACCGCATGAACGAGGCTGGACCATATCGTAAATGAGATAAGGCTTTTGTGGTCTGACGGGTTGCGCGCGGCGATGATTAAAAACACGCCAAGTACTGCATATACGCCGGCGATCATCTGTAAGTAGTATTGTCCGCCGCCGCCATGCCAGACCCAGCCTGACGGCCAGACCATACCGATCGGGTAGACCAACATAAAGATGACGCCAAAAGCTATGAGTGCAATTTTTAGATATTTTTCTTTGCTCGCCTGATTCATTTTGAACGCTCCTGTTTAGGTGTTTCATGTTATAATAATGCGATCAGCACTACGGGAAATTTCTAGGCAGCCTTAATAGGCTGCTGTGCATCTTGAACCCTGCCTGATTTAACCCGCTCAATTGTGATTTCCGGCGCGTTACGAAGGGTCTGCACTACGACGCAGCTATACTCAGCCGCGCTGACAATGATATCGAGCATCTGATCGGACACCTGATCTTCAGCCTTTATATCGACACGCATAATAACATCTTGAAAGCCAACAGGCGTGGCGTCATCAACACGAAGTGTTCCGCACACATCCATATTCGCTTCTACGTCAACACTTAGGGCCTTTAACGCAACCCCAAGACGGCTGGCGATAATACGAATACAGCTATCAAGACAGCTCGCCATAGCCGCACACAATATATCGCCGGGCGTAGGAAAGTCACTCTCGCCGCCAACGGCCTTGTGAACGCCAATCGGATAGGCCGGACCGGAGCCTGGTAGAACTTCTGTATAGAGCGCAGTTGACGCCGGCACATTAAGGCTGCGTGTCGCGGCATGGTCGGTGATCCGGGCGCGCTCGGGCTGTTTTTCATATAACGCAGTTAAAGGTTCTTGACGTGTGCGCATCATCTGCGATCCATTCTGCGCCACGGCCTGGATAAATCGTTGTGGTAATTGTTGCATAGCTTTTCTCTCTTTTTATCGACTGTGTCCGGGTATTAGGGGATGCCGCCTTAGCTGCGATACTGCGCCAGCCGTAGCAACGACTAGCCAAATCAGTAGCAACGAACTACGCATTGCGTAGCAACCTGCAATTCGAGGCCGCCCCATGAACAAATCCGGAAGCCTTTGCCCCGCCGTTAAGGCTGCCGACATGATCGGCGACAAATGGATTTTGCTGATTATGCGCGAGCTGTTTTTGGGCTCAACGCGCTATAATGAATTCCAGCGGGCGCTACCGCGCATTTCACCGACCATCCTTAGCAAACGGCTTAAGCAACTCGAAGCTGATGGCCTCATCGTCAAGAAGTCTGCGCCCGGACAAAAAGCGCAGGAATATCGCCTGACCCGATGCGGACGCGAGCTGGCGCCGGTTGTTGATCAAATGTCAAAGTGGGGGCTACGCTGGGCGCGCCGGCGCATCATTGATGAGGATATCGATATCGCTGGTTTCATGTGGGATTTTCATCGCTCACTGGACATAACGGAATTACCGGATGGCGAGACGGTGATTTGCATCCACTTTACCGATGTTGACCGTCATTCGAAGTGGTGGCTGGTCGCAACCGACGAGAATGTCGATTTGTGCACAGATGACCCCGGCAAGGATGTAGATATTTTTATCACCGGCAGCCAGCCGACGCTGGTCGAGATCTGGATGGGGGATGCTGAATTGAGCGCTGCAGTAAAAGCGCAAACCGTAACGCTTATTGGCTCAAACCATCTTTGCAAAACCGCGCCGCGATGGTTTGCGCGGTCACGCTATGGCGATATTCGGCCAAAGCGGATCGTTGAGTAATCCTTGTGTTCAGCGCACCAAATAACGCGTTGGCCGCTTCAACCAAAAGACCAGACCGAGCGCCGCCCAGCCGGCGAGGAGACCCCATTCGGCGGGCCATGCGAGCGCCGAAGGGGAGAATGGCAGATAAAGCATCAAGATGCCGACGCCGAGGATAAAGGCGAGAATGCCGACGACCACACCGCCGGGCGCGCGGAAGGGACGCTCCATTTGCGGCTCACGAAGGCGAAGGATTACAAAAGCTGCGGCAACGAAGGTGTATGCGATGGTGATGCCAAACGCGCCGGCATTGACGATCCAGACCAGCGCATTGCGTCCCAACAAGGGCGCGGCGACCGATAGCCCGCCGACCAACGTAATCGCGGTCCATGGCGTGCCGAAGCGTGGGTGCACTTTGGCTAGAAAACGCGGCAGCTGTTCGGCGCGCGCCATTGCGAAAAGCGCGCGGCTGCCGCCGATAAGAAATGAATTCCAGCTGGTGAGGATACCGCCGATCCCGGCGACAATGACAAAGGCGGCGGCTTTGTCCGAACGCCACCAGGCGCCCGCCGCGTCCGCCGTCGCGATATCAATATTGTCCGGGTCCATTGGCGCCAGCCCCACCGAAAAAACAATCACCAGATAAAAAGCCACCGCCAGCAGGATTGAAAATATCAGCGCCCCGCCGATCTGCTTTTTGGGCCCCGCAATTTCTTCTGCCGATTGTGGAATGACGTCAAAACCGACAAACAAAAACGGGACCATGATGATGACCGCGAATACGCCCGAAAACCCTTTCCAGGTTTCAATATCAGCGGGAATACGATCAATGTTTGCAAGCCCGCCAACGATCAGCACCGCGCCCGCAGCAAACAAGAGAACAACGACAACCGCTTGCACCCGCGCCGCAAGCCGCACGCCCCAAATGTTGATGACAGTGATCGCAAACGCCGCAACGCCGCCGAGCGCCGCCTCGCTTGCATGGACGCGATAGCCGGCGATTTCCCATAACGGCCAGGCTTTGACTTCCGGGAAGAGATAGACAACTGCAACCGGCAAGGCGATCGCCTCAAACGCCACAACCGAGACATATCCGAAAATGATCGACCAGGTGCAGATAAACGATGCGGTCTTGCCGAAGGCCCGTTCCGTATACGCATGTTCTCCGCCTGCGACCGGCATCGCCGAAGCAAGCTCTGCATAGGTGAGCCCGATGACGATAATCGCGACAGCGCCCAGTGCAAAAGCGACGACAGCGCCGGCAATCCCGGCATTCGCCACCCATGTTCCTGCAAGGATAATCCAGCCCCAGCCGATAATTGCGCCGAAGCCAAGGACGGCCGCATCGAAACGGCTCAAGACACGCTTTAAGGAGTGCTCCGCCATGGCTATGGATCCTCAGTTTTCGAAATGGGATGGTGATTCCGCCCGAATGTCCGCCAAAACTACAACAGCTTGAACGCCATAAGCCGCTCAAACACCGGCCCGATGATATCGGACGGCGGCGGGTATTTCTGCATCGCCCAATCGTAGAGGTGGCGGTCATCAAGCTCAAGCAAGGCCTCAAATTCGTCAAGTTCAGGGGCGTCGAAGCTCGCAATATTGGCCGCCGCAAACCCGCCGATCAGAAGGTCGGCCTCCTTAAACCCGCGATAGGTGGCGCGATAAAGCAACTTTTTACGGCGATCTTCGATGGTCATCGGCGATTTTTTCTCCTCAGCGCTCACTGTGGATAAATGGTTGCCGCACGGAGCGCAAATTCCGATAAATTCACCCTATGCGACCCGCCATCCTCAACCCGCTTTTTGCCGACGTTATCGCCCTGCCCGGCGTCGGTCCTAAAATTGCGGCGATGATCGGCAAGCTCGCCGGGCCGCGCATTGTCGATCTCACACTGACGCCGCCGATCAACATTATCGACCGCTCAAAAAGACCGAAAATCGAGGCGGCGGCGTTTGGAGAGCTGGCGACCTTCCTGGTCACCGTCGACAGCCACGAGCCGCCGCCCAAAGGCCGCCGGCTGCCCTATAAAGTCATCTGCTCCGATGAGACCGGTTTCATGACCCTGGTGTTCTTCCATGGCCGCGCCGATTATTTAAAACGCGCCCTGCCCGTAGGCGAGCAACGGCTGGTCAGTGGCAAGCTGGAAGATTTCAACGGCGCCCGGCAAATGGCGCACCCGGACTATATCGCCGATCCGAACAAGCCGGAGGATTTGCCGCTCTATGAGCCGGTTTATCCGCTGACCGCTGGTCTGTCTTCTGCTGTGATGCGCAAAGCCGTGGTGCATGCGCTGGAGCGCGCGCCCGATTTGCCCGAGTGGCAGGACGATGCATGGTTGACGGCGCGCAAATGGTCCGGCTGGAAATCATCGCTTGCGGCGGTTCACGGCCCGACCTCGTCGGAGGATCTTTCCCTGTTGACGCCGGCGCGCATGCGCCTTGCCTATGACGAGTTGCTCGCCAACCAGCTCGCCTTGATGCTGATCCGCAAGGCGCGGGTGAAATCCAAAGGCCGCGCCATTGCCGGCGACGGACGGCTGGTCGCAAAGGCAAAGGCTGCGTTACCCTTCACACTCACCAATGCACAAGCCCACGCGCTGGGCGAAATCTTTGACGATATGCGCTCGCCCGAACGCATGGTGCGGCTGCTCCAGGGCGATGTCGGTTCCGGTAAAACCGTGGTTGCGTTTATGGCGATGCTGACGGCGATCGAATCTGGCGCGCAGGCGGCGTTTATGGCGCCGACCGAGATTCTCGCGCGCCAGCATATGGAATCTCTCAGCTCGCTTGCCGAGGCGACCGGCGTTCGCCTCGAAATCCTGACCGGACGCGACAAGGGCTCGGCCCGCCGGGAAAAGCTGGAACGGCTGGAGGGCGGCGA
>JAJFGE010000044.1 GCA_021776295.1 Hyphococcus sp. | reverse complement strand
ACGCTTTTCGCCTGGACATGTCTGTTGAATTCAGTCTCACCACAAGAACTGTTATTATGAACCGAGCTTTGGCCATAATTTTTATGACCGGCGAGGAGCCAGTAACGGCGAAAGCCGTGGCTTCACTATATAGGCAGTTAGGTTCTGACGATTCTCTATTATTGTTACACAACGGCGTAGACGGTCCAAGGTTTTTCCGCAAATACGAACCTTTGCCGGGCATACGGTATTTTGAAAGCGAAAAAAATCTCGGCGTTGCCGGGGGCCGCAATTATTTACTGCAGCAACCAGAGTGTCGCGACGCGGACTTGATTTTCTTTATCGACAGCGATGCGCTCGCGCCGAGTGATTATCTTGATCGAATGACGGAGTTCATGGCGGCGACACCTGATGCAGGCGTGGCGGGGCCTGTTGTCTTGGATTACCAACAAATTTGGCAAACGCTTGATGACGGCAATTGCGAACAGACTTTCGAGCCGCTTCAGACGTCTTATTATGATTTAGACACAGCAGCATTGGAGCACATGTTTGCAGGGCGTCTAAATCCACGCGTTCTAGATCACATTGGCACCGATCCAAATTGGAGCGAAGCGTACCTAGAAAATCAGGACATCGCCGAGAGAATGTTTAAGGCTTTGGCAATCGATCCTTACGAGAGATTCGCTATCTCGCTTAAGCATGACAAACCAGCAGTGCGAACGCTCAACCAGAGCAGTCAGAAAATAAATGTCGCTAATATAGCAGGTTGCTGCCAAGTTTTTCGCGGTTCTCTCCTAAGAGAAATTGGCGACATCTACGACCTTTATAGTCCGTATGGGTATGAAGATGTTGATTTTTGTTTAAAAGCGATCCATTCGGGCAAAAAAAATTACACTACAAACGCAACCTTTCTCATTCATAAGACCGATCACCGCCATGCGGCTCGCACGCAGCCTAAACAGTTTCGTCAAAAGCAAATAAACGAAAGCCGAGTGCGCACGATCTTGGAATATCGTTGGCGCCGGAGTGATTTTCCGGCGATATGTTACAATCGGGTTTTGCGGCGTATGTTTGTACAATATATGGAAGGCGAGAAACATTATCGGCGCATCGTGTCACAAATGGTCAATGAGATGCTCGGGCTTAAGAAGGGCTTTAACCAACTTGCCCTGAAGGAAAAGGAAACTTTTGGCCAAGCTGTCCGGGCAACCTTAGAGCAGTATGATAATGATCTTGGGTTTTTTAAACTATTGAGTCCTGAGGCGACGAAAGCAGCCGGATTTGACCTGCCGCACAGCGACGTGTCAGCAAAGACACAAAGACAGGCAATGCTTCCTCGCTCGCCTAGCAACCGTCCTGTTCGCCGGTTTGACTTTCTTTCAGTCTCTAAGATGCTTGATAAGGAAGAAGAGTTTCAGGCGCGCCGCGGGGCCTATGGAGCAGCTAGGCGCGACAACATTTCAAAACACCAGCAATCCTTGATCGGATCCTTTCGGGATATCCACAAAGGTCGACGGTGTTTCATCATTGGCAATGGGCCTTCGCTTAAGAAGGTGGATTTCAATTTATTGAGAGATGAAGTTACGATTGGCGTCAATGGCATATTTTACATGTTTGACGATATCGGCTTCACACCAACCTACTATGTTGTGGAAGATAATCACGTAATAGATGATAATCTGGAGAGGATTGCTGCATTTCCCGCCAGGGCGAAATTTTTTCCGGCCAAGTACCAAGATGCAGTGGGGCCGGCGAAAAATCATTTCTATTTGCGAACCGACTGGGAGTTTTACTATAAGTCCAGCCCGCATTATGAGGCTCCGCGTTTTTCACGCGATCTTTCGAGTGTTGCATATGTCGGGCAGACTGTAACTTACCTCAATCTTCAATTGGCTCATTATATGGGGTGCTCCGAAGTTTATCTGGTTGGCGTCGATTTTGATTATAAAGTCCCATTATCTTCCAGAATTGACGGCCATACGATCCTATCAGAGGAAGATGATCCCAATCATTTCCATCCGGAATATTTCGGCAAGGGGAAGAAGTGGCATTTTCCAAAACTTGAAAATTGTGAAAAAGTCTACCGACACGCGCGTCAAATATATGAGGAAGACGGTCGATCTGTTATTGATGCGACGATCGGTGGAAAGCTGCAAGTTTACGAAAAGACTGATTTCTACCAGCTCTTTGAAAGCCCGATCCGGCTTGCCAAACCCAATGCGCCTCTCACGTCTCTCGTAAGATGTATTTTGATGGATGCGTTGCACGCGCCCAAGCCGCCAATATTTGAACTCGGCGATTTATCGGAGCATTGCGACAAGGATGATCTCAGCGCATTGGTTGAGTGGTACAGCGGCGCAGTAACTGGCGGCCTTAGCAAAAAACTATCTGGCTCTGGGCGCGATGATAGTGCTGAAACAGAGCGCGTTCGGGTTTTACCGGCAAATGAAGTGGACCGCGCCGTGCGCGAGCCAAGACGCGGTTCGCAAATAGATGTTTTTGTCGAAACAACGCCGCTTGCAAAGACAGACGAGGGCGCGCACTTGCCAACAGCGCATTTGACGGACCTAATAAATACTTATGAATCAGTCTTTTTGTTGCATGACATTGTTGTCGCGGTTAACGGTTCGGCGCCGATGGTTTTTGAAAGCCAGTTCGGCCTTAGCCTGGATGAAGGGCGCGTTGATTACATGAATCCACGCATAGCGCTTGCGCTCGCGGGCGAGCCTGTCACAAAGCAGCGGACTATTTCCACGAACATATATACTATTCGGGAAAATGTTTTTAGATTGCCGGTGGATGCTGATGATGCTGCGCTTGACTTCAGCTTGGTCGGCGCACTGCTCGAGGTGCGAAAGCCGGTGGCGATACGAAATAAGCGGTTATATTTTCCCGGATAGCCTAAAGGCCAGTCAAAGCTAAAAACAATGAAGGAAGAACGGCATGAGCGGCAGAAGCGAAACACTTGATCAGCTAAGGCGCAACGTGGCTGAACAAAGCTTTACTGACGATCAGGTCCGGGCGTTCATGAAAATGACCGTTTACCAAAGACTTGACGGCCAATTAGAGCGGTGGGGCAACAGGCTCTCAGATCTAACGCTTGACGCTGCATTCGAAGAGGTCGTCATGCTCAAGGATGCGGAAATTGAAAGGGTTCGGAGCGTCGTGTTAGAAAAGGAACTGGCTGCACTAGAGCACGAAGTTGAAGATTTAAGATTTCGGGTGGCCTATGCCAGAAGTTTCCGGTACCTGATAAAGACTTTTATTATTCGTGTGATGGAAAAATTTCGCTTGCGGCGCCCTCCAGCGTAACACATTATACACGGAGCTGATACAAATTGCAAAGACAGGATTTGTGTTTACTTTTGTAAATCGCGCCCATTTCAATACGGAAACTTCAATTGTCGCTAGGCTCGCAAAAAAAGATCGGTATCGTTGGCCTGCGAATCTCCTCGTTGGAAGGGGATCCTCAAATAACCATTATGGGGAACCCAGTTCGAAGCTGGGCGCTATTTTCCGGCCTTCAGCGATACAATTTTGACACTGAGCTTTTTGTTGACCCACATTCACCTGTTTCCGAAGATGTTAACACGTGTTTTGGGTCCCGTTTTGTGCGTAATGCTGGCGAGTTTCTGAAGCGGGCGAGCACGGGCCATTATGACGGCGTGATTGTGTGCGGCACCCGCATTCATACGACGCTTGAGCAACATCCGTGGTTGGCCGATCTAAATGGCTGCCCTGTTTTTCTTGGGCAATGTTACCATAACGTCGAAACCCGGGTTCCTTCGCCTCTTATCGACAACGTAGTCGGCGCCTGTTTCGTCACGCCGCGCCACCTGCACCGTTGGGCGACAGAATATCCTGGAACACGGACGGGGATCATGACGACCGGGGAGGTCGCCAAACCCGCAACTGCAACCGTTTCGAACGGAGATGCAGTCTTTGTCGGCCATATTCACAGTCACGCCATCATCAAGAAGATGACCCAGGTGGCGGCGCAAGATTCGAAACGGAATTACCATATTGTTTCTTCGCGTATCCGCCGGCCGCAGATTACGCCCGCAGAGTATATCAGTTTTGCACCGATGGCGGACGAGGCCGAACGTCAGCAAGCGTTTGCCAGCATCTTGACGCAATGCGGCGCTGAAAAGCCCGATAATTTCCACTATCACTTCCTGCCGCCGGGTGAGGAGCAGGAGTTGATGGACAAAGTGTCGGTCGGCCTTGATTTTTCCTGGAACGAGCAATGGCTTTTGGATAATTCAAAAGTGCCGAATTATCTTTCATACGGGTTGAATGTTGTCACACAGCTTCCTGCGCCGTCCTATCGGTTTGCGCATAAATTCAACGCAGGAAAACCCCTTGCCTATAACGCTGATGCATATGCCTGGCGTGATGCGATCCAGGAAGCTGCAGAGTTAAGTGTTGCGCGCAAGAACGAGTTAAGGCGCGAAGCAGGCGCCTATTTTTCATGGACAAATGCGGTATTTGATCTTGCCGCGGTCATGATGGACTATTTTGAGCAGCAGGAAAACTGACACCCTTCGGAATTTCGTGTCCAATCAAAGATTGCTGAATATGAATACTGCCATAATCATCACAACGATCAATCCACCGACGGAAACGATACGCACAATTTGCGACAAGCTAAGCTCGCCGCTTATCGTGATCGGCGACAACAAGTCGCCGGAAGCTTGGTCGTATGACGGGGCGGATTATTATTCGGTGCCCCGCCAAAGCGAGGTGCTGCCAAGCATCGCCGATATTTTTCCGTATAACCATTATTGCCGCAAGAATCTCGGATATATTCTCGCGGCGCGGCAGGGCGTGGACGCCATCATCGATACGGATGATGATAATATTCCAAACGAGGGCTGGTATTTGCCCGAGTCGTCCGGTGAGTTCGAGACGGTTCCTGCCGACAAAGGGTTCGTGAACGTCTATTCCGCCTTCACCGACATGCATATATGGCCACGCGGTTTGCCCTTGCAAGAAGTGCTTTCCGGCAATGCCAACCTCCGCGGCCAGTCGTTTGAAAAGAGTTTTCGCAAGATTGGTGTCTGGCAGGGTTTGGCAAATGGGGATCCGGACGTTGATGCGATCTATCGGCTTATTTTGAACAAGCCCTGCATGTTCGATGTTCGAGAGCCGTTAGTGCTGGGTCGCGGCGTTGTTTGTCCTTACAACTCGCAAAATACAGTAACCTATAAAGAATTCTTTCCGCTTCTGTATCTTCCGTGTTACGTAAATTTCCGATTTACCGATATTCTCCGTGGGCTGATTGGGCAGGTTATCCTTTGGGCTCATGATGCGCATTTAGGATTCTTTGAAGCGACGGTGTTTCAAGATCGCAATGAGCATGACTTTTACAAAGATTTCGTCGATGAAGACCCTTGCTATCGATACCCGTATGACGTGGTGGAGACAGTAAAATCGTCCATCACGCCCGGCGCCTCCGTTAGTGAACAATTGGTCGAAGCGTATGAAGCGCTGGCGCTAAAAGGCATTGTCGATGGAGAAAAGGAATTGCCGATTCTGAAGTTATGGTTGGCTGAACTGCCTCAGTAATAAACATGTCAGTCGGCGCCCTCAGTAGGGGGCTTTATCGTTTCCCTTTCCCCAGTATTTCATCAATGACCGCGTTATAGGCTTTGTCGCCCTCGCCAAGACCTGGGTAATCACCTCGCGTGCAGGTGTCGCATGGGCTACACGCAGGCCCAAATTCGCGCGCTTGCGGCGCCAACTTCGCCTTGAAGGCCGGGCTGTGATTGCGGCGTTGTCGTCTCGTCATGTGGTCTCCTGTTCCTAGCTATCATGCCATTCTCAGGGCCGAATTCCACTCATAACGCCTGTCCAGTTTTACCGAGCCACTTCTCGGTCACACCATAGCGAACAAGCGCTATATTGACGGAGTATGCAGTCTCCTCATCTGCCACCTCGGTTTCTGCCTCGAATTCAAAATTCACTGTCATGGATATTGCCGCTCGCTTTTTCTTTCCAAACATTTTCGATTCATATGGTCGCCTAGTTATGTAAACATACATTGATGATGACAGAGGGCCGATCTTATGGAGCGCGTCGCTAGGCTGATAGCTGCCGCGCTAAAAGTTTGTTGGACTACAAGGCAACCATGCTATACAGGGCCACTACTGACACATCTGATAGTGTTTTGCATTAGAGCCGGGAATTCAACACGGTGAACCGGATGGGTTATGGGGCCAAAATGACTAGCGTATTTGAAAATAGACGTATTACGCCCGAACTCATAAGAAAATCCGTAAATGAAGCGCGCCGGCGCATGCCGGACAAAAAAATCTCCATAATTGGCGATGTGCCGCAAGAAGGCGTAGTAACCATCACTGATGTAGATGAATTGCCTGCTGCGGATTGTTTCGTACTGGCATTCGAACAAGATGACCAAGCCGCCAGTGCAATGAAAAAAATATTGGCTCGTAATGCGGTGTATTTTCCTTGCTTGCAGTACTATCCGGTAGCTGAGTATTGGCGAACCAATTTTACCGCCAAAAAAGTACTTTCAGATGAGCACGATAAGCAATCATTAGTGCCGGATCATAAATGGAATACCCCAGATTTCGTGAATATAATTCAAGCTATTGAGGCCACTCGTAATGTTGAGGGAGCATTTGTTGAAGTAGGTGTATTTCGCGGTAATAGCGCACGTGTAGCGACCCGCTATATGAACGACGCTAAGATACTCCGTAAGTGTTGGTTTATGGATGTTTTCATCGGCTTCAACTATGAAGCAGCAAAGTCATCCGTAGACAGATTATGGGATGGTACGCACGATGTGGGACCTCCAGAGATTGTAGAGGCGTATATAAGAGAAAGCCTTCCTGAGGGGTCGCCCCTTGATATTACGGTTTTAAAAAAGAATATCATTACGGACGACCTACCCAAGATCGGAAAAATTGCCGTAGCTAACCTGGACGTTGATATGTACGAAGCTGTATTGGTGGGATTGCAGCGGTTGGCGCCAATGATGGCAACAGGCGGCATACTGATTTGTGAGGATGCTGGTCATACGCCTGCGCTAAGTGGCGCTTTTCAAGCATTAACAGAGTTTCTTGAATCTCCAGCTTCTCGTGATTTTACACCATTGGTAATGGGAAGTGGTCAGACTTTTCTTCTAAGAACTAATCGGAACCGACAGCTGTTTTCAGGGTTGATAAACTTATTTAAAAATAGAGACCAATGAATGCCCGCCTCACACTTCTTCACGCATAAGCCGCTCCAGCTGTGCGCCGAATATGTGTTGCGGTATATCGACGAGACTGGGCAGTTGCAGATATCGGCTTAAGCTGTCCATTTCGTCAATGCATCGCCACCCCGTGCGCGCTTTTTCTCCATGCACAGCGTATTTGGCCAGAAAAGGAAAGAGTGAAGAGCCGGTAATGAGCTGATCGCTATGAGCCGCCGCTTCGATAGTCGGGGCGAGTTGATCGCCGGTCTCGCCAACGAAATGTCTCTTCGCGATATCCAATATTGGCAAAAAACTGACATTGAGCGCTTGTTCAACTGCTTCTGGAGCGTGTTCCGTCACACGGCCGATCACTTTTGACGGTTGTGTATATCCGTCCGTGACAAAGGTGAATTCAACAGGTGCGTCGCTGGCCGCATCAACTGCCTGTTCTAGAACGGATGAAACTTTCACCAATCGGCCACCGCGTTCCGCATAATGTCGCGGCGGAAATTTGGGATGCAGCCCCATCTGATAGAGCAGAAATTCGTCTTCCGAAAAAAATCTGTTGGTCGCATAAACCGGTCCGGGAAGCGACGCATCAATTTTATCTTTAAGTTCGCTCTGAGTGAGCACCACGCAATCGCCATGCCTCATATGAATAAGGCATGTTGGTCGGTCATTTGGGCATGCGTCAACGTGAGCCAAAGCGCCCTCGGCTGTCCATGACGTTAGATCGCTGGCCCAATAAGGAAACACATCTCCTAAAAACCCTTTTTCAAGGCAGTAGTGCTGGAAGGCATGAAATCCCCACGCATTGACGACGTTTAGCGTTTTATCGACAAGAGGGTCAACCAGTATTATAGAGTTGCGTGATGAATAACTTCCTGATGTCGCTCGCTCAAAGAAAGTCCGCAAGCAAATTAATTCATCATAAGGTTGGCGCAAATTCTCGCGCACGCCTTCACCAAAAAATAACTGATGAATATTGTTCGCATGGCGATTGCGGTCTGAAGCATCCATATCGAATGCAAAATCAAACTCGATATTTAGACCGCAGCAAAACCTTTTAAACCACATCATTTGCCCCAACATGGAGCTAATGCCTGAGGATGTGGGTTTGAAATATATCATTACAAAGGCGTTTTGATGTTTGCTTTACGCATCGACAGCTATTTGCTATTGGAGATCATTGTTTGCGTACAACAATTTACGGGCTAAAATATCTGATCATTGTCTCTTAACAATACTTAACCATCATTGTCCAGTCTCTGTTTCTGGTAGGTTTCCCGATCCGGACGCGCACACTTTCATGGTTGGCCCAGTCTGACTATACTACTTGAGTTTTGTTCGTTCAAACGTTTCATCGATGGCCGGTTCTGTCGGCGCATCCAAATTCAATGATAAAAAAACGAGAATCAGGCATGTTGCATTAGTTGCTATTTATGAAGGCGCGGCTTTATGGTCTGGGGTGTCCCAGTAAAATGAGTTATAGCCATGATCCCGCTTTGAGTAAAAGTTCTTCTTGACTAAATATCGTCAGAAATGTTCGAAAGTTTTGCGTCGCGCTATTGGCTAAATTCCGCGATGCCGAATATCGAGATAAACAAGAGTATTTTACAATGACGTTATCAATCAAAGAATGCGCCGAAAAACTTCATCGGGCGAAAAATATTATCTCCTGTTTGCAGGCGGTGGACACAACCGATATTCAGGACTTTGTTTATCTTGAGATCGGAACATGTTTTAAGGAAGATGAAGGCTTATCAACTTATGTCGCTGCACGGTTCTTGGAAGAGAACGGATTGGGCGGTAAAGTATTTTCACATGAGATGATTCCCGAACACGTAGAGGAATCCAGAAAGATCGTTCGGAAATACGGTCAGGAGTTGCTGAGCCGCATTGAATGGGTGATCGGGAACTCTGCACACACGGTTCCCGAAACCTTAAAAAAAGTCGATACTGTTGATGTTGCCTTTGTAGACGGCGGCGGGCATCCGCTCTTCAGTCTTTTTGAGTTCGAAGCGCTGTGGGAAAAATTATCTCTAGGCGGATTAATATTGGTTGACGATTGCAATTATTTGCCGCCTTCCCCGGCGTATGAGGGGCGGCGGGACTACGGCAAGGCGCAGTTGATCATGCCGTTTTTAATGTTGATGGAATATATTAACTTCCAACCGGGCGTCATTGCGAAGAAAATCGGCAAGTTGCCAGATTCAGCTGCTGTCATAGAGGAAACGCTGGCGATAACAACGATGACGCCATTTATGAAAGAACTGTTCGGCAACGACAGGATTCGCAGCATCGCCAGCCAGTTTCAGGATATGGATTTTGCCTTTCTCGGCGGTAATCAATTGGTTATTGGCAGAAAGAAAGCAATAGCGCGGTTGCGCAATGACAACCCTAAACTTCTTTGATGTTGTATTCATCTTGTTTGTCTTCAAAAGTTAAATGCAGCATGAAGCCACCGACTCTTTTATCACGCCGGATGATAGTCGGGGATCAGAGCAGTGCCCAAAACAGGTGCGGCGGCCTAAAGTTTGACTGTTTACAGGGATCAGTGAGGCCATTTTTGAGCAGGACCGGCAAGTTCCCAAACAGCAGCATCACACGATCCGGCAGATAGTCGACCCGCTGAAATACTAGCACGGTTTTGGCGGTGTTTTCGCGATGATCCTTTTACGACAGTTCGAAACGGATCGTTGGGTGAAATCTTAGCGGCGGGACGCGCCAAAGGGCGCAAATGTTTTTTGATCTCGTGAGCCATTATCTGTTCAAGGATCGTTTTGACCAGTCGGGATGCGGGAACGATAAAGGGAAAGTGGAAGTGCTAGTCGGTTATAAACGCCGATACTTTCTTGTCCCTATTCCTTGCGCATTGTCATTTGATGAATTGAATGCACGCCTTGTTGACGGTTGTCGAAAACGCCTCATGTAAAAATACGTGGCAAGGACGGGCCATCAAATTTTGCGACGGCGCTGCGGCATTTGTGGGCGATAAAAGATTTAGCTGTTGGCGCTCTGCGCTCGCGCGCCATTCGGCGCTTTGCTGCGAGAGAACCGGGTTTTTCAAAAACGGATACCCGCGGTCGCGCTCCCACTGGTCCAAATCAGGTGCTTTTGTTGAAAGCATCTTGATGAGGAACCCTATCGCCTCCGGCTTTGATCCAGCCTTGAGCATAGGATGAATGAGTGATGGGTTCTTAATGTAACGGCGTGCTATGTTCTCAAAATCTTCCGGCGCCCGACCGGTAACCTCAAGCACATGATCGGTTGGCGCGCCGACCGCAAAAGCGCCTTCCTGAACGTCTTCAACATAATACCGGATATGCGCGAGGTCCGAGAGCGCGACGCCCTGCGCCACAGCGGCTTTGCTGAACATCTTGAACGGAACATCTTTGTAATTGACCTTGCGTTCAAGAATCTTGCCGAGAATGCCGGCCATGTCGTCCGCAGAGATCAGCTTTGGTCCGGTAGGGCGATAGCTTTTACCAACATGCGTTGCGGGATCGGCTAAGGCGCCGGCTGCAACCCGGGCAATGTCCTCATTCGACGGCGGCGCGTTGCGGCCTTCGCCGAAGGAGCCCATCAACATGCCGAAATGAACGACTGCCGGAAGGCCTAATAGATAGATGAATGCAAACAGCCCGGGATTGATGTGAATGACGTCAACCGACGGCATCCAGCGATAGATTTGATTTGAAATCCAATGTTCGCGAGTGATGATCGATGGGTGAGAGGCGTGCGGCGTCCATTGGCTCAACAGCGCAACCACCTCAAGTTTGGCTTCTTCCGCCGCAATCGCAAATAACATTGTGTTATGCAGGAGATTAAGCCCCATGGGCGGTGCATAATAGGCGCGACTAACGCCGATCAGTGATCGCCGCACATCACGATAGTCAAGAAGGTCGCCAACGAAAATTTCCGCGCCCGCCTTTTCAAGGGCAATCGACCGCGCATCTTTTCGCCGTACAAAAGCGCGCACGGGAAAGCCTTTTGCCAACAATTCGTGAACAGCGGCGGCGCCGGTGTGGCCTGCAGCAGAAGTGACAAGAATCTTTGGTTTGGTCATTGGTTTTTTCCTTTTGACGCTTCTCAGAGTACGGTTGGGCGCGTGCGAGATGTAATGGGTGTCAGAGCGTTCAGATAAACGGCGTAATTTTTTTTGCCGTCATAAGAGATGACGGCATGCCGCCCGCCCCGACGCGGTGAACGGTTACGTCATTGCTTGACGGCGCTACGAAATCTGTAGCGCGCACCCTGTGGTGCGATGGTAACCATCGCCGTGATAATGAATGTAAGAACGCATGCAACAACAGCTATGCTTGCCAACAGGGCCACGATATCTGAGCCGCGCAGAATAAGTTTTTCTGATGTTTCAAACATTTTTCTCTCCTCTGGTTGCAAAGCGAAAGGCCAATGCGTCTTCGGGCGATTTTTCCCTGGCCAGGCGGCTTATTGCTGCCCGCTGGCTGGTAAAATTTTCAATCGAAGGCGACATTGCTTTCTCCTTGGAGCGCAATGTGGTCCAGGGAGCGTGTTGAAATAAGTTTGTTTCGGTTAGTAGCGCCGAGAGGCTCAAATAGCCCGGATTTTAAGATCTGGCCGGATCAAAAGGCATGAAATTTGAGTCCGGAAAACTAAACCCCGGGATGGAACGCCGCGATGCCCGAGCGGGGTTTTTTACGTCATCCCAAGCGATGAGTGCTTATTCCTCGCCAATAAACTCTTTGACGCCCGATGCCTTTAGGCCTTCCGCAAATCGGTCCCTATCAGCCTCATGTTTTAACTGCGCATAGCGGCTTCTAGTGAAAATGTAATTCGGATTTGTCTCAGTTATTTTCCGAATCATTTGCGCAGCTTTATCCTTCTTTCCCATCGCGCCATATATGGACGCCAGATATAAATAGGCCGGAATGAAATTTGCATGCAGCTTAATGCTGCGTTCAAACAAATCGATCGCCTGGCTATAATCATGCTGCATATATTTCAACATGCCTTTGGGACCGTTATAAGGTTCAAGCGGGTTGAGACGTTGCGCCTGCTTCAAAATATCGAAAGCGGCTTCCGGTTCGCCGGCCCAGCCCAAAGTCATCGACAGTCGTTCAAGCGCATCTACATCATTGGGGTTCAGCGCGCATGCCTTACGCCCAATTTCGATTGCGCGATCATGTTCACCATTCCACATCAGCGCCCAGCACAGCGCCGCATGCGTAAAAGATGATGTTTCATCAATGGCAACCGCGCGTGTGGCAAGTTCCAGTCCCAGGCCGACGCTCAATTTATGGGAGTTCTCCCAACACGCAATCCACTGAAAAACACAATTCATCGAAAGTCGCGCGTGAGCATCGGCATAATTTGGATCGAGTTCGATGGCGCGCTCATAGCAATATCGTGCATTAGCCGAACCTTCTTTAGTAAAGGAACGCGCCTCCTTTACGCCGAGAAGGAGATAATCATAACCAAGAATGTCCGATGTTGGCGCACGCGCAGTGCGGGACGGCTTAAAATGGAATGACAGCGCGTTGATAATGTCGCGATTAACCTGGTCCTGCGTTGCAAACAGATCGGTATAGTCACAATCATAACGCTCGGCCCAAAGATGTTTTTCTGAAAGTCCCTCAATAAGCTGTGCATTGATGCGAAGTTTCTCGCCGGCCTTGCGCACACTGCCTTCAATTGCGTAATCGGCGCCAAGTTCAGCGCAGATTTGTTTTACAGTCGTGGGTTTTCCTTTGTAGGCGAAGGTTGATTGTCGCGCGATCACCGATAACCCGCTGACCTTCGATAAGTCCGTCATTAAATCTTCGCAGAGGCCGTCTGCAAGGTAATCCTGGTCAGGAAAGGGGCTCATATCAACAAAGGGCAACACGGCAATTGTCGGTTCAGCGGGTGGGTTCGCTGGTTTTGCCGTTTGCCTGGCTCCTGCTGAATTCACCGGGGATGCTGGCAGTTCCTTTCCAGCACCTTTCTTATTCTCCGTGGTATTTTGCAAATGGAAGGCGGCGGCATAGCCTCCCTTCGCCAATTCGATGACAACGGGAGAGCCCTCTCCAGCTTCATAATAGAATTCTCGAAGTTTGCTTCGCAGACGCGCCGCTTCGACACGGACAATAGCGTCAATGCTCGGATCAAATGTTTCGTCACGCTCAAATACATCCATGGCGAGCGCATATTGATTGAGGTGCGCCTTGCGACCTTCCAGGGTTTCTTCGACAACGTAAGTCAGGAATTTGCGCAATCGCGCCGCCTGGGAGAATTGGGGCGCCTCGAGAATTTGCGCGAGCTGCTCGCGCACGTCACGGGCCTCAGATTCAGTCAAATTCTGTTTTTCTGCGGCGATGACAGGGGTCTCCTTAGGCGCGGATCTAGCACCGTTTGAACCGGCCCTGGCCGGTTACTTACCGTTAAAGACTACTCTATTCGCGCCGGAATGACGAGATAGACGCCAATGGAGGCGTCAATGTTTCGAAAAAACCTAAACTCAAGAATAGTCCTGATCATCATTGTCATGGCGGCAGCATCAGCATTCCTGCTGAATGTCACTCGCGCCAAGGACGCAAGCCTCAAGGCCTTGTCAGCGGCAGATGCTGCAAATGCGCAATCGGTGCTCAAAGTCGCAACCTTGGAGGCGGAATATTCGCCCAGCTACACAGTAAAGCAGTCCTATATCGGCCGTGTTGAGGCGCGCCGCGAAGCTTCGGTCGGATTTGAAATCGGCGGACTTGTTAACGCCGTATATGTCAATGAAGGCGATGCGGTCGCCAAGGGCGATATCATCGCTCAGCTCGATACAGCGCTGCTCGACGCAAGCCGCGCAGAACTTGCCGCCGCTTATGACCAGGCCGCCGCCGATGCAGCGCTTGCCAAATCAACCCTGAAGCGGTTCGGCGAAGCACGGGCCTTGAACGCTGTTTCTGAACAAGCGCTCGACGAAGCGGAAAAGGAGGCAAACGCGAAACGAGCAGCGTCAAGACGTGCGGCTGCCGCCGTGAAATCAATCGATGTGCGCATCGAAAAAGCCCAATTGCGGGCGCCCTTTGACGCAATCATCGCTGCCCGCCTCTACGACGAAGGACGCGTAGTTGAAGCCGGCGGACCAATTCTTCACCTACTTGAACGCGGCGCCCTCGAAGCCCGCATCGGCATTGCCGGCAGTCTCATGTCAAAACTCGAGATCGGCGGACCCGCAAATGTGACGATCGGCGGCGCTTCCTATGTCGGCGTTGTTTTGGCAGTTTTGCCGGTGCGCAACCGCACATCGCGCAGTGTTGACGCGATCATCGCGCTGGACGTCGATGATCAAAGCATTCGTCAGGGCGATCTTGCGCAGCTTGATATTGGCGTCGAAATTAACGAAGGCGGTTATTGGCTGCCGCTGACGGCGCTTACCGAAAGCACGCGCGGTCTCTGGGCGGCCTATGTTGCTGAACCCGGGACTAACGGCGTTGCAGAAATACGCCGCCGTGAGCTTGAAATTCTCCACCAGGAAACGGATCGCGTGTTCGTGCGCGGGACCTTGCGCCCCGGCGATCGCGTCGTCTCGACAGGCGTGCAGCGCCTGGCGCCTGGGTTACTCGTCTCAATCGAAAACAGCGCCCGAGACATCGCCGCTGCTGAAGAGGGGCTCACACAATGACCGACAAAACCGCATTTGGGTGGGAGACGGTTTTTTTCCGCAATCGTTATCTCCTGATCCTTACGATTTTCGTCATCCTCGTTGCCGGATTGTCGTCGATCTTTTCTCTGCCGCGTCTTGAAGATCCGCGAATCGCCAATCGCAACCCGATCATTATCACGCCTGTGCCGGGCGCCTCATCAGAGCGCGTCGAAACCCTGGTGACGGAAGTCCTGGAACAAGCGCTGCAAGAAGTAGATGAAATCAAAAAAATCGAATCGACGTCAAGCACCGGCATCTCCGTGATTGCAATCGAGCTTGCCGATGTGGTGACAGCTGCAACAAACCAGGGCGTCTTTTCCGAAATTCGCGACACAATCAATGAAGCGCGCCCGCTCCTGCCGCCCCAGGCCGGCGAGCCGATCTTTGACGACAAGCGCGATCCTGCAGCCTTCACCCTAATTCTCGGTGTACGCTGGACGGCGGATGCGCCGGTGCAACTTGGCATGCTCAATCGCATCGCTGAGGATCTATCGGATAAGTTGCGCAATGTTTCCGGCACCGAGCTTGTTCGGCTTTATGGCGCACCGGATGAAGAAATCACCGTCACCATTGATCCCGCTGAGCTTGCCGAACTTTCCATGAGCGCCGCCGATATCGCGCAGTTAATTTCAAGCGCTGACGCCAAAACGCCGGCGGGCATTGTCCGCGGCGCCATTTCCGACGTGCCAATCGAAGTTGAAGGCGAGCTATCGGCGCTAAAGCGCATCGCCGATATTCCCCTGACAACCGGACAGGAACTGCAAACATTGCGGCTTGGCGATATCGCACAGGTTCGAAAGGAACAGCGCGACCCGGCGACGACGATTGCGTTGGCGGACGGCGACCGCGTCATCTTCGTCGCAGCCAGAATAGGCTTCGGCCCACGTGTCGATCTATGGGCGCAGGATATTCAAGACGCCGTTGATACGTTTCGCGCGCAGATTGGCGACGGCATCGCCATCGACGCGGTTTTTGAACAAGAACGATACACGTCTCGCCAGCTTTCCGATCTTATCGGCAATCTCCTTGCCGGCGCCCTTGTCGTTGTCGCTGTGATTTTTGTCATGATGGGATGGCGGCTTGCGCTAATTGTCGGGTTCGCGCTGCCACTCGTCGTCGCGATGGTTCTGTTTGGTCTCCAATTGTCGGGCAACGCCATCCAGCAAATGTCGATTTTCGGCTTGATTATCGCTCTGGGCCTGTTGATCGATAACGCCATTGTTATGGCTGACGAAGTTGCCCGCAACAAAAGCATGGGCATGACCGCGCTTGAGGCTGTTTCGGCAGCTGTCCGACATTTATTTACGCCGCTATTTGCTTCGACGCTGACGACAGTCCTCGCCTTTGCACCCATTTTGTTGTTGCCGGGCAGTGTTGGAGACTTTGTCGGCACAATCGGGCTCAGCGTTATACTTGCGCTGATCAGCTCTTTCATCATTGCATTGACCGTGACCGCGGGTCTTGCCGGCATATTCGCAAAGCCTGCGTCAGAGGGCGCTACCAATCGGTTTTGGCGCAATGGCGTCAACTCGGCGACTATAGCTACTCTCTACCGCCGCGGATTAACGACAGCTGCAAAAAGACCGCTTCTTGCCATCATTGCTGCATTGGCTTTGCCGGTTTCCGGTTTTGCGGCGGCAACCCAGCTCGGCAATGAGTTTTTTCCGCCCGTAGACCGCGACATGTTTGAAATTGAGGTCTGGGCGCCGTCGGACTCAGCTATCGCCAATACCCACGCTCTTGCCGACAGCATCGAAGCGAAAATCCGCGAGGATGACGCAGTCAAACATGTCCACTGGCTTGTCGGCGGAAGCTTCCCAACCGTCTACTACAATCTGGTGATGGATCAGGACAATTCTGCTTTTTACGCCCATGGTATTGTTACAGCGCAGTCTAACGAAGCTGCAAAGGCGATGATTGAACCGTTGCAGCGCATATTGGACGATCAATTTCCGGAGGCGCAAATAGTCCTTGGGCAATTCGGCCAGGGGCCGCCGATCACCGCCGATATCGAATATAGAATCTTCGGCCCGAATATCGAAAAGCTGCAAAATATCGGCGACGCGCTACGGCGCAAACTTCAGTCGCACCCCGAAGTGCTCCATGCCCGCGCGACGATGGAGCGCGGCGAACCGAAGCTTTGGTTTGCGGCCGATGAGGATGAAGCGCGCCTTGCGGGGCTATCGCTGACTGATATTGCAGCCCAGTTGCAGTCAAATCTCGAAGGCCGTGTCGGCGGCTTTGTCATCGATAATCTCGAGCAATTGCCAGTTCGCGTTCGTTACGACGACGCACGCCGCAATGACATCAATGCAATTACCGCAACGCCCGTCGTTATTCAGGGCGGCGAGGACTGGACGCCGCTTACCGCGCTTGGGTCATTCGAGTTGCGGCCGCAATTGCGCAGCGTCACCCGTTACAACGCCGAACGGACGAATATTGTTCGCGGCTACACAGCGAACGGCGCCCTGCCGATCGATATTGCGGGCAAAGTTGTTGACGCGCTTGGCGAAGACGGGTTCGAGCTGCCCGCGGGCTATCGCATCGAGCTTGGCGGCGCTTCCGAAGAAGAAGCATCCGCGGTCGGCAGTTTGCTCACCTATGTACCGGTCTTGTTTACGATCATGCTTGCAACCCTGATCCTGGCGTTTCAAAGCGTGCGCCTTGCCGGCGTTCTCCTTCTTGTCGCCTTCTTTTCAATTGGCCTTGGCATGCTTTCGACCTTTGCCATGGGATTGCCTGTCAGCTTTAACACAATTCTCGGTACGCTTGGTTTGATCGGACTTGCGTTTAACAACGCTATTGTCGTGCTCGCCGCCATCAGGGCGGACGCGGACGCTAAAGCTGGCGACAAAGCAGCGATTGTTAATGCGGTCATTACAACATCACGACACATCCTATCGACGACGCTGACGACGATTGGCGGGTTTTTGCCGCTTTTGCTTTTTGTTGGCGGCGATTTCTGGCCATCGCTTGCGATTGTCCTTGCCGGCGGTGTCAGCGGATCAATGATCCTCGCGCTTTTATTCGTGCCCGCTCTTTATGTGCTGATGACGCGATCATCTCGGCGCCAAGCCGCCCCTCACACATCTTTCCTCAACCGCCTGCAAAGCGATGGAGCCACATCATGATGAAAACTCTAACATCCGGCATAGCCGCTTTGTATCTTACCGCCTGTGCCGTCGGTCCGGACTACAGGCCGGATTTGGCGCCTCCCCAGGAGGCATTCTCAAATGCATTTACGGAGGAACAAGCTGGCGACGCTGAACGTCCTAGAATCAGTGCGGACGGCGCCTGGTGGGAGGCGTTAAACGATCCAATGCTGACATCGCTGATTGACGACGCGGTCGCCTATAACAATGACTTGAAAGCCGCGCGCGCCAATGTACGCATCGCGCGCGCCTTGCGTGCAGCTACGTTCTCGAAATTCCTGCCCAGCATTGATGCGGGCGGTTCATTCGAGCGCCGCCGCGCCAGCGAAAATGGCGCTGTCAATTTGGGCGCGCTGCAATCCCTCGGCGTTGCCCAGACCGAAACCAATCTTGTACAAACCGGTTTTGACGCGGGCTGGGAGATCGATGTTTTTGGCGGCACGCGCCGGGCCGTCGAGGCGGCGCGCGCAGACCTTGCCGCTGCCGATGAGGGCCGACGCAGCGTCATGGTCTCGGTCATCGCAGAAGTCGCTCGCAATTATGCCGAGCTGCGCGGCGCGCAGGAGCGCCTGGAGTTGATCGACAAAAATATTGGCCAGCAAAATGAAACGCTGAACCTGGTCAAAGCCAAGCATCAAACCGGGCTCGTCAGTGAATTGGATGTTACGCGCGCGCAGACAAACCTTTCTGCAACAAAAGCACGGCGGCCGTCTGTTCTGGCCGATGTCTACGCATCGGCGTATCGCATTGCTGTCCTGACCGGCCGGGCGCCAGCTGAATTGATCGACGGGCTGCTTGAGGCGTCGCCGATGCCAATTGCGCCGGATCTCGTGCCAACCGGCTTGCCATCTTCTCTTTTGTTGCGCCGGTCTGACGTCCGCGCGGCAGAACGTCGTCTTGCCGCGTCCTCGGCAAATATCGGCGTCGCCAAAGCGGCGTTTATGCCCAAATTCTTTTTGACCGGCTCTGGCGGCTATCAGAGCGTATCTTTCACCGATCTATTTAAAGGCGCCAGCGGCGCCTGGTCGATCGGACCAACCGTGCGCTTCCCGATATTTCAGGGTGGACGATTACGCGCTGGTTTGAAAATGGCCCGCGCCGAATATGACGTCGCGGATGCGCAATTTCAGCAATCGGTGCTCGTCGCTGTCGAAGATGTCGAGACATCGCTGGTGCGTTACGCGCAGTCGCAGCTGCGTCAGCGAGATCTCGCTGCTTCAGTATCCGCCAATACGCGATCGGTTCATTTGGCGACAATCCTTTATGAACGCGGCCTTTCCGATTTTCTTGACCTTCTCGATGTTGAACGCAGCCTGGTTGAGATCGAAGACCAATATGTCCAAAGCCGCACGCAAACATTGGTGCATACGATAGCACTTTACAAAGCGCTTGGCGGCGGCTGGACAGTTTTCGAAAATCACGAAGGCGAAGATCCTGATGAAAGCCTCGCAATCGCAAACCAAGGCGTTTCCTCCGCCCGTCAAATACATAATTGATCAAAGGAAAATCCCATGAGCGCCCTGTTAGTCGCCAGAGTGTCTGTCAAAGACCAAGAAAAATTCAGCCAATATGCTGAAAGAGCCAAGAAAATTTCTGCGTGTTTCGGCGCTGAAACCATCTACCGCGCGGACGCCGATCAATTTCTCATCGGACCCGACAATCACGATTTCATTGTGATCATGCGGTTTCCAACAATTGCCAAGCTGAACGCGTGGCACGAGTCATGCGCCTATCAGCAAATCAAACGTTTGCGCGACGACGGCGCCGATATCCAGATGGCAAGTTATGATTTATCGGCCTGACGGGCCTGTCCCCGGTTTGATGGACACCGAGATAAAGTGTTTAGATGGAACCGGAGGGTATCATGGGAAGGCGGCCATTGCGTAAAAGACAACAGAGAGAGTGCGCGCGCTTACGTCCAGACGATTGTGAGCGATGTGATCGTGACTGACGATGAGGTGCGCATCAAAGGACCAAAAGCAGCGCACGCGCAACACACTGCGGCCTTCGCCGCTAAGGGTGAATTGGTACCAACTTTTGCCCAGGAATGGCGTCCCCGGCAGGATTCGAACCTGCGACCCCTTGATTAGGAATCAAGTGCTCTATCCTACTGAGCTACGGGGACTAACCTCTCGGAAAAACTATCTAGTTACTTTCGCTTTCACGGCCAATACGGTTCGGGAAACGGTTCAAAAAATCTCCAAATATATCAACATATTGATCGTAAAAAGCAATTATTCGCTGGCCATCAGGATTAGGTTTCTGATGCTCTATCCTACTGAGCAACGGGGTCGTGCGGCGCAAACTAGCCAATTATGCGCCGCATCAAAACCGCTCAAATGGGCAATCGGTTAAATTTCGCAAAATAGACGCAGAATCGATTTCCTTCTGCTGATTAACCGCCATAATTGGCGCTGACATATGGGGGCGCTGCGGGGCGCAGAAACAAGGGATGACAGTTATGGCGCGCAAGGGTGCAGCATTAATCGCGGCGGGTGTTTTGGCGGCGTTTGCGGCGGGGTTGCTGCTCGGCCGGGCGATCGCGCCGAACTCCGGCTCGACCCATCAGCCAAACAGCCAGGACATAGTCGCCGGCGAGCTGCGTAAAGACGCTGACACCGACAAATTTCGACTGCCATTTCAGCGCCGCCGCGCCGATAATGCGACGCGCCCCGAGGCTGAGACCGCCAAGGGTTTTGCCTATCGCCGGCTGGTTCTTGATACCGGCGCGGATTTGCCCAAAGCGTGTTTTCAGTTCACCCGCGATCTCGATGATCGCGGCAAGATCAATTACGGCGATTTCGTCCGCCTGACGCCGGACACTGGCGCGGCGATAGAGGTCGATGGCTCGTCTTTGTGTCTCAGTGGTCTTGAGTTTGACAAAGACTATCGCGTGCGGCTTCGCGCCGGCCTGCCGAGCCGGAAAGGCGACAAGCTTGAACGCGCACAAGAGGTTGTCGTCGCGTTTGGCGACAAGCCGTCTTATGTCGGCTTCGCCGGCGACGGTGTAATCTTGCCGCGCCTGGAAGCGGACGGGGTTGGCATTGAAACGGTCAATGTCGAGAAAATTGAAATCGCGGTCTACCGGGTTTCTGACCGCTCGCTGGCGCGCAAGGATATTGTCGCCGGCGAGGCTTCGGGCGAGAATCGCTACGCTTATGTATGGGACCGCCAGGACGGCGGCGATGTTGGCGTTGAGGTTTTTAAAGGCGAAATTGCAACGCCGGGCGACAGGAACGAGACGGCAACCAGCGTGTTTGCGCTTGGCGCTGCGCTTGGCGAGTTAACGCCCGGCGCCTATTTTGTCCGCCTTAAAGACGTGTCCCCGGGCGCGGACAAGCGCCGCATGGCGCAGGCCTGGCGTTGGATTATGTTCACCGACATGGCGCTCACCACCTATTCGGGCGCTGACGGCGTTGATGTTTTTGTCCGTTCGATTTCCAATGCGCGGCCGATGGCGGGGGTTCGCCTGTCCTTGATTGCGACCAATAACGACATATTGGCCGAGGTGGTCACCAACGCCGATGGGCGCGCACGGTTTGACGCCGCGGCGGTGAATGGCGAGCATCCACTCAGCCCACGGATGATTATGGCCTATGGGCCGCAGGATGATTTCGCAGCGCTCGACCTTGACCGTTCGCCGCTCGATCTGTCCGACCGCGATGTTGGAGGACGCGCCGCGCCGGCGCGGATTGACGGCTTTGTCTATCTCGACCGCGGCATATACCGGCCCGGCGAGACCGCGCATATATCCGGACTGATCCGCAATGCGGCCGGCCAGGCGATTGAAGACCGCCCGCTTGAGGTGACGATACGCCGGCCGAACTATACGGCGGCCGATACGCGCCGGATTGAGGCGCTGAATATTGGCGGGTTTACGTTTGATTATGAAGTCCCCGCATCCGCGCCGCGCGGCGTCTGGCGCATTGAGGTGAAGGCCGACGGCGAGGATGCGATTGTCGGTTCGCAATCGTTCTCGGTGGAAGATTTTGTGCCGCAGCGCCTTGAAGTGAAAATTGAGACCGATGAAAAAACCCCGATCCGGGCGGGCGAGACCCGCAACATCACCGTCGCCAGCCGATATTTATATGGCGCGCCGGCAGGTGGGTTGGCGGTTGAGGCCGAGGCGCGTTTGCGGCTCGATCCTAATCCGTTTCCGGATTTTTCGGCGTTCCGGTTTGGTCCTGTCGAGGGCAATTTTGACGAACGCTTTTTAAAGCTCGCCAATACCACCACAGATGGCGACGGCAAGGCGAGTGTAGCGCTCAATGTCAGTGATGCGCCCTATGGCGCGCCGATGCGTGCGGATCTGGTTGTCGGCGTTGTCGAGCCTGGCGGCCGGGTGGTGCGTGAAAGCGCGCGCATTCCGGTGCGGCCCGACGATTATTATGTCGGCCTGCGGCTCGCCGAGGACAAGCACAGCTTTGCGCTTGACGATACGGTCGCGGTGGAAGGGGTCATTCTTGATTGGCAGGGCGAGGTCACGGATGGCGAGCTGGAATGGCGACTGGTCGAAGAAGACTACTGGTTTGACTGGTATCGCTCCAATGGCCGCTGGCGCTGGCGGCGGTCTTACCGCGATGTGCTGGTGGCGGAAGGGCGTGGCAAGACCGGCCGTGATGCGTTGGCGAGCCTGGTTTCGCAAAAGCTAGACCCCGGCACCTATCGCCTGACGGCGACCCGCGCCGGCGGCAAGGCGACGAGCGATATCCGGTTTTATGTCGGCTGGCGGTCTTATGCCGCCGGCGCCGACACGCCGGACCAGGCCGCCATTACGCTGCAAACCGACAAGCTGGTTCCGGGCGCGCGGGCGCGGCTTTATCTTAATGCTCCTTACGAAGGTGAGGCGATTGTCGCCATCGCCACGGACCGCGTGCATCTGGTGCAGCGCATGAAGGTTGCAAAAAAAGGCCGTGAGCTGATTATCGATACCGACCCATCCTGGGGCGCCGGATTTTATGTGTTGGCGAGCGTGGTGACGCCGCGCGATGCGAGCGACCGGCCGGTGCCGCGTCGCGCCATGGCGGTGACGTATGTGGCGTTCGATATGTCGGCGCGGAAACTCAACGTATCGATTGACGAGCCGGATGTGTTTCGTCCGCGTGCGAGGCTTAACCTGCCGATCACGGTTGAGGGCACGACGCCAAACTCTGAAGTGATGATGACGGTGTCGGCGGTCGATGAAGGGATTTTGCGGCTGACGAAGTTTAAATCGCCCGATCCGGTCGATCATTATTACGGCAAAAAACGCCTCGGGGTTGCAATTCGCGACGATTACGGGCGCATCCTGCACGCCAATCTTGGCGCCGCAGCGCGGTTTGGCGGCGATCAGCTTGGCGGCGAGGGGCTGACCGTCGTGCCGACAAAATCGGTGGCGTTATTTTCCGGCCTGCTCACGGTCGGCGAGGGCGGCAAGGTGATTGCGCCGATTGAAGTGCCCGATTTCAACGGCGAATTGCGCTTAATGGCGGTTGCCTGGTCGCGCGACAAACTCGGCGCCGGCGCTGAACCGATGACGGTGCGCGATCCAGTTCCGGCAGAGTTGACGCTGCCGCGCTTTCTCGCGCCCGGAGACACGGCGACAGCGACGCTGCTGATAGACAATGTCGATGGCGCGGCGGGCGATTATAAAGTGACGCTTTCCGGACAAGGCCCGGTCGGGCTTGATGAAACGCGCAGCTTTACGCTCGCCGCCGGACAAAGCCAGACCGCAACCTTCCCGATTAAGACCGGCGCGGTTGGCATTGGCGCGGTGACTTTGAGCGTTGAGGGGCCCGGCGGCTTTAAAGTCGAGCGGTCCTATCCAATCCAGTCACGCACGCCCTATTTCCCGGTGACGCAGGTGCTGACCGAGGCGTTGGCGCCGGGCGAGACCTTCACCCTGAGTGATGCGGTGATGTCTTCGTTTGTTCCCGGCTCTGGCACTGTTGCGGTCTCGTTCTCGCGGCTGCGCGGCATTGAGCCGGGCCCGCTCCTTGATGCGCTTTATCGCTATCCTTATGGGTGTACGGAGCAACTAACCAGCTCGGCGTTTCCATTGTTGTTTATTGACGTGCTTGGCGGAGAGGCCGGGCGCGGGCCGGAGCGACAGGTGCGCCCACGGGTGCAAAAAGCGATTAACAAACTGCTCAATCGTCAGGGGCCGGAAGGCGCGTTTGGTTTGTGGCGGGTCGGCGACCGTTACGCCAATCCGTGGCTCGGCCCCTATGTGACCGACTTCCTCTATCGCGCCCGGAACGAGGGCTATGGCGTGTCGCAAGAAGCGCTCGACCGCGCTTATGACTCGCTGGGCGGGATTGCCCGCGTCGATAGCTGGTATCCGGCGAGTTATCAGACCAATGTCTATGACGGCGCCGGTTCCAACGACAGCCGCGAATATTTGCGGCGGCGCTCTGCGGCCTATGCGCTTTACGTGCTGGCGCGCGCCGGCCGGGCGGATTTGTCTGATTTGCGGTATTTTCATGATGCACTGCTCGACGATACGCCGAGCCCGCTCGCCAGAGCGCATATTGGCGCCGCGCTAGCGATGATGGGCGACCGCGCGCGCGCCAACAGCGCGTTCAAAAAAGCCACTGAGGCGCTCGGCTGGAACAATACCGGTGATTATTACCAAACCAAACTGCGCGATGCGGCAGGTGTTTTGGCGCTTGCCGTTGAGGCTGGGCAGAGCGATAAAATTGAGGGTCTGACGGATGCGTTTGTTGGCGTCATGAAAGACCCGAAATCCATGCATACGCAGGAAAAAGCCTATGTGTTGATTGCCTCGCAGGCGTTGTTGCGCGCCGCCGGTCCGGTGGCGTTGTCTGTCGGTGGTGAAAAGCGCGAAGACCTTTCCGCAGCGCCGTCTTTCGCGCCGGCGGCGGCGGAGATTGCCGCAGGTGTGGCCTATCGCAATGAAGGCGACGGTGTTATCTACCGTTCACTGACGGTTTCTGGCTCGCCTTTAAAGGCGCCGGCGGCGGTCAATAAAGGCTTTCGGTTGTCCAAGCGCATCACCACGGGCGCTGGGCGGCCCGCCAATCTCAGCGCGGCGCACCAGAACGACCGGTTTGTCGTCATCATCTCCGGCGCTGCACAGGATAACAAAATCCATCCGGCGATCATTGCCGATCTGTTGCCGGCGGGTTTTGAGATTGAAACCATCTTGCGGCCCGAAGATGGCGGCGGGCAGGGGCGCAACGGGCCCTATAAATGGCTTGGCGCGCTCTCCTATCCGCGCGTTGCCGAAGCGCGTGATGACCGGTTTGTGGCGGCGGTCGATGTGCGCGGGACAAGCAAATTTAAACTTGCCTATATTGTCCGCGCGGTGACGCCGGGTGCGTTCGTTGCGCCCGGTGCGGTGATTGAGGATATGTACCGTCCAGGCGTTTTTGCGCGCACCGCCGTGCAGCGCGTCGTTATCGCAAAAGCGGAATGATCGCCGGCGCCATCATAAGACGGCTGCCGGTGTTGGGCGCTTTGGCGGCGGTTGCCTTGGTCGCCGCAGCGGACCTTGCCTTTCCGCCGCCGCTGGAGCGGGCGCAAGCGGTCTCGCAGCTGGTGGTTGACCGCGAGGGTCAATGGCTGCACGCCTTTGCAACCGATGCGGGGCGATGGCGGTTTGCAGCGGACTTGGACGCCATCGATCCGGGCTTTGTCGAACGCCTGATTGCGGTTGAAGACAAGCGCTATTGGCGCCATTGGGGCGTTGATCCGTTTGCTGTCTTTCGCGCCGGGATATCATCGGCAAAATCCGGTCGCATCGTTTCCGGCGCCTCGACCATCACCATGCAGACCGTCCGTCTGATGGAGCCGCGCCGGCGCAACCTGCAATCAAAGCTCATCGAGATGGTTCGCGCGTTGCAAATCGAACGGCGGCTGTCGAAGACAGAAATCCTCGAATTGTACCTCACGCTGGCGCCTTATGGCGGTAATATTGAAGGCGTGCGCGCGGCGAGCCTGATTTATTTCGACAAGGAACCGGTGCGGCTGACCGATGCAGAGCAAGCGTTGCTGATCGCCTTGCCGCAGGCGCCGGAAGCGCGGCGGCCGGACCTTGAGCCCGCCAATGCGAAGGCTGCGCGCGCGAAGGTGCTTGAAAAGCTGGTGCAGGCGCGCGCCATCACGCCGGTGCGCGCAAGCGAAGCGCGCGATGCGAGCCTGCCGGCGGCGCGCACATCTTTTCCGCGCCTTGCCTATCACGCGGCCAATCGCTTGGCGCGGTCATCGCACCCCGGCATCACCCGCTCAACGCTCGACCGGCTGATGCAGTCTCGCGCTGAGGCGATGGTTGCGGCTTATGTCAAACGCTTTGACGACGGCGCCACAGCCTCGCTGCTGATCATCGACAACGAGACCCGCGCCGTGCGCGCAGCGGTCGGCTCATCTGGACTTGCGGCAAAAGGCGGATGGATTGATTTAACAGCGGCGGTTCGCTCGCCCGGCTCAACCTTGAAGCCGTTCATCTATGCGCTGGCGTTTGAGGACGGTGTTGCCGGTCCCGCATCGGTGATTGACGACATGCCACGCAATTTCGGCGATTACGCACCGGAAAATTTTGACCGCACATTTCGCGGCGAAGTACGCGTGCGCGAGGCCTTGCAGCACTCGTTGAATGTCCCCGCCGTAACGATGCTGGACCGTATCGGCGCGGCGCGTTTTGCCGCGATTTTAAGAGCCGCGGGCGTTCCGTTGCGCACGCCGCACCGCGCTGACGCGACGCCCGGCCTGGCGCTTGCGCTTGGCGGCGCCGGCGTCACCGCACAGGAAATCGCAACGCTTTATGCAGCGCTAGCGAAAGGCGGTGATGTGCGGCCGCTTGTCTGGACGACGGACGAAGAGGCATCAATCGCCGCGCCCTATTCGCTGTTTTCCGACGCCACCGCCAAACGCGTCAGCGCCATCCTCGCCGATGCGCCGTCGCTTGCCGGTCGCGCTCCGGCCAAGCTGTCGCAATCGGCGCCCCGTGTCGCATTTAAGACCGGCACGTCTTATGGCTATCGCGACGCCTGGGCGGCCGGCCATGGCGGCGGCTACACGGTGGTTGCCTGGGTCGGGCACGCAAACGGTTCGCCGCGTTCCGGCGCCACCGGACGTAAAGCGGCGGCGCCATTGTTGTTTGAGGCCTTCGACATGCTTGAACGCAATGGCATACGCTTGCCGGAGACGATTGAAGAGATTGACGGCCAGCCGGCGGGCCCGATGCTGGCGCGGCTCAACCGTCCGCGGCGCCAGGCGCCGCCGGAGATTACTTTTCCGCGCAGCGGCGTTGAAGTGTTTGAAAGCGGCGCGATGCGCGGCTTTGCCCTTGCTGCGCGCGGCGGCGCTGCCGATTATCGCTGGTATGTGAATGGCGAGCGGCTTGTGCGCGAGGAAACCAGCGGCCGCGCCGTATGGCGACCGACGGGGCCGGGGTTTTATGATGTCACCGTGGTCGACCGGAAAGGGCGCATGGCGAAATCGAAAGTGCGCGTTATTGCCTCGCGATGAGACGACGGGCGTTCATCATTGGCGCCGCTGCGGTAATGACGCCGCCAGCCTATGCAGCACCGCTCAACGGAGCCGCCGCCATCAGCGGCGACCGTTTTGTCGCCGACAGGCAGGAATTTCACCTCGCGGATATTTTGGCGCCGTCGGCCTATGCGTTGGCCGGTGATGGCGAGCCTTATTTTGATACCGCAAAACGTAGTCTTGACCGCCTGCTTACCAATGCGTCGCTCACTATAACTGATTTCGGGCCTCTAACGCGTTGGGGTGCGCGCGTCGTTACGGCGAAACGGGTTGGCGAGGCGCTGACGTTGCAACATCAACTGGTGGCCATGGGTGCGGCGCGTGTGGCGCCGCAATCTGAAAATCTTGCGCTTATCGATCAGTTGCTGGTGGTGGAACAGGCAGCGCGCGCCGCCCGCAAAGGACTATGGGCGTTGCCGGCATATCGGGTTTTTGATGCGAACAAAGCGGGGCGCGCCATTGGCGGCTTTCACTTGATTGAGGGCGAGGTTCGCCGTATCGCAAAAGTGAAAAGCCGGTTTTATATCAATTTCGGTACGGATTATAAAACAGACTTCACCGCCAGCGCTGGCTCGCGCGGCTATCGTAAATGGGCGGGGCAGGGGTTTGACCTGACCTCGTTAGCCGATGCGCGCTTGCGCATTCGCGGTTTTGTCGAAGCCATTAACGGGCCGTCAATTGAGCTTAGTCATAGACGCCAGCTTGAAGTCCTGGCGCGCAAATAACCCCAGCGCCTACTCCGCCGCAGTGGCTGCCGCCGCCGCCGCCGTTGCTGCGGTCGCCGCCGCTGCGGCTGCGGCTTTTTTCTGTAAGACGCCGTCGAGTGTTTCCAGCGCATTGGCGAGATCGACTTTGTGCACCGCGGCCACCTCGCGCGCCATCCGGTCGAGCGCTTGTTCAAACAGCTGGCGTTCAGAATAGCTCTGTTCAGGCTGGTCGTCGGCGCGGAACAGATCGCGCACCACTTCAGCGACCAGCTTGATGTCGCCGGAGTTGATTTTCGCGTCATATTCCTGCGCCCGACGGCTCCACATGGTGCGTTTGATGCGGGCGCGGCCTTTTAAGGTTTCAATCGCGTTTTTGATGACTTTGTCGCTGGACAAGGGACGCATGCCGGCGGTCTTGGCTTTGCCGGTTGGCACCCGGAGCCTCATCTTTTCCTGCTCAAAGTTAATGACAAACAGCTCGATTTTGATGCCGGCGACTTCCTGGCGCTCAAGCGCGACAATCTTGCCGACGCCATGCGCCGGATAAACGATTTGTTGGTGGACCTTATAGCTCTGTTTGGCGCTGGTGGAGGCTTGCGCGTCTTCAGAAGCTTTGGCGTCGGCTTGCGGCGTTTCTTTGGGGATAATTTGCGTCGGCACCGGAATGGAGGCGGCGACAGTTTTGCGGCGCGGCGCCTGGCCGACATTAGCTTTTTTGCGCGGCTTGGGTTTGGGCGGGGGCGCGGCCTTCACGGCGGCTTTCTTGGCGGCCGATTTTTTCGCCGCCGCCTTCTTAGGCGCGGCTTTCTTGGACGCTGCTTTTTTGGCCGCAGGCTTTTTCGCGGCGGCTTTTTTGGCTGGGGCGGCTTTTTTAGGCGGCGTCTTTTTTACCGCCGCCTTCTTGGCGGGCGCGGCTTTCTTGGTCGCGGTCTTTTTCGCGGGCGTCTTCTTGGCGGCGGCTTTTTTAACCGGCGCTTTCTTTTTCACCGCCGCTTTTACCGGCTTCTTCTTCGCCGCTGCTTTTTTTGGCGCGGCCTTCTTGGCGACTGCCTTTTTAGCGGGCGCTTTGTTCTTTACCGCCTTTTTCGCCGGGGCTTTTTTCTTGGCCTTTTTCTTGGTCGCCATGGGTGCTTTTTCTTTCTCAGGAGCTGGGCGCAAGGCCCGGCCGATAATTTAAATTACGGCTTGCAGCGCGTCTGCTCGTCAAATGCGCTTTGCGGCTTGGCGCCCGGCGGGTCGGCGCAGAAGGTTTTTCCTACCAGAAAATCCATCCCAAATTCAGTGGGTTGGCTAGTTTTGTTAAAGTGTTAGAGCCGGGGTTTGAGTCGCGTAAAAATCCAGATTTCACCCAGAATCATAGCATAAAATTTCAAGATTCGCTACGCCTATTCGCGCCGCTGGAGCCTTACGGAATGGCCACCTTGCGGCTGCGCCAACCGGCGGGTTATGAGCCTTCGCCGGGCTTTTCGCTGAAATGTTTTTCGAGCTTGCCTTTTTCTTCGGCAAATTTATCGGCGTCCGGCATCGGGTCGAGCTTTTGGGTGATATTCGGCCAGGCGAGTGAGTATTTGGTATTGAGGTCGAGCCATTTGTCGGCCTCGCCCTCGGTGTCCGGGATAATCGCTTCCGCCGGGCATTCAGGCTCGCAAACGCCGCAATCGATGCATTCATCCGGGTGGATCACCAGCATGTTCTCACCCTCATAGAAGCAATCTACGGGGCAAACTTCCACGCAGTCGGTATATTTACATTTGATGCATGCATCGGTCACCACATAGGTCATTGTTATGTGCGCTCCTGGGCGTCGCTAGATTTTTGCTATTGTTTACCCGCTCGCCGCCGCGACGCAAGCGGAGTGTGGGCGAGAAATCCTCAATTAACCGTCAGATGGGCTGGCAAGACGGGCCGCGACCCGTATCCGCGCTTGGCCGCTGATCCGGTCTTCGAGATAGATCAGCCCGCAAATCCGCCGCATCAGCGTGTCTTCATAGGAGTCGCGCTCGCCGTCCGACAGGACGATTTCCCATAGCTGTTCGATAAAAGAGATCTTCTCCTCGCCCGGCATCTCCTTGGCGATCCGGGTGAAGCGCTGAATATCGAGCGCTCTGGCTTGCGCTTCCTCGCCCGCCGCCCGCAATGTCTGCGCGGCGTCTTGCGAAAGAGCGAATTTCGCCATCAGCGATTGGTCGATGATGGCCTTTTCGCCTTCGTCATAGTGCTCGTCAGCGCGCGCCGCCTCCACCAGCAAGGCGGCGACGGCAAGCTGCATCGGCTCTGCGTCCGGTGGGGCTGACGTTTTAACTTGGGTTTTTGGTTTGGAAAAAAGTTTTTTGAACATGTGAGGTTACCCGGATAAATCACTGGTTTTTAAGGCTTGGAGTTCGCGGCGGTGTTTCTTTGTCGGTCGCCCGGCGCCTTTTTCGCGGGAGAAAGGCGCGGCGGCGCGCTCCCCTTTTGGCGGGCGCGGCGGCGATTGGTCTGTATAAAGCGTTTGTGCTTCGGATGCCGGTCCGCGCCGCGCCGCCAGCGCGATAATGACGAGGATGCGCAATTGCTCACCGCGCGTGAACACCAGCGTGTCGCCTATGCGGATCGTAAAGCTCGGTTTTTCCGCCCGGACGGTGGCCTGGTTCGTGGTGACGCGCACATGCCCATCCTGTACGAATTTTGCCGCCAGTGTGCGGGTTTTGAAAATCCGCGCATACCATAACCAGCGATCGAGACGTTGAACTTGCGGCGCCTCGTCCTCTCCGGTCATTCAGTCTTCTCTGGCTTTTTCGCCTTTTGCTCTTTCGGCGGCTCTGATAGTTGCGATTTCAGGCCAGCCAGCACGGCGAAAGGCGAGTTCGGATCGGCGACTTTGCGGTGGCGCGGTTCATACATCGGGCCGTTATCTCTGGATCGGGGGCCGCCTTGATGTTTGCCGCCTTGGCGCTTGGCGTCTTGGTGTTTTCCGGGCGGTGGTTTTTTACCTCTGCGGCGCGCGTCCGGTTTTCCGTCGCGCTTGTCAGCAGGTTTGGCGTCGCGCTTCGGCCTGGTGAACACTTTGCGCGGGGCCGGTTTCCATAGCGCGATTTCATCTTCTTGCGGCGCGGCATCTTCGGGAGCAGGGGCGCCCGGGTCGGGTTTTTCAGCCGCCGGTAGCTGCGTGGCCGAGGCGTCCGCCTGTGTCTCAGCTTTTTGGAGCGCAGGCGCCAGACTTGCGGCGGCGTCAGTTGGCGGCGGGGCAGCAATCTCTTCGCTGACCGCCGGGCTTTCCACTGCCGGCGCAGGCGCGGCGTCGGCTTGCGGATCCGCTGCGACCGGCGTGCTTGCATCAGGCGTTGGCGTCAATGTTGGTGTTTGGGCGTCCGGTGCGTGTTGGTCTGCCGGCTTGTCCGTCTCGGGCGTGATAGCCGCTTCGGCTGGCGCCGCGGGCTTGCGCTTGACCATCGTCTTGCGCAGGCCAAGCGAGCGCATGATGGCTTCGAAATCCTCGCCCGAACAACCGACCAGCGACATCATTTGCGGCGTTGCTTCAAACCCCTGGCGCATGTTTGCATCGCTGCGCGCGGTGCGGATAAGTCCGGCCAACCGTTCCAGCATGTCGATGCGCACCGCACGCTTGCCGGACGGGCGATAGCCGGCGGCGTAATAATAGGCATGCGGAAGGTTTTCGCTGATTTCAAGCGACACCAGGCCAGCTTTCGGCGCTGCCGTCTGGCTGAGCTTGCGGTCATTCCACAACGCCCACAGTAAAACCAACAGCTGCGATGGCGCAGGCTTCAACAGAGCCGGCATGAACAACGTATATTCGCCAAACCGCATGCCGAGCTTGCGCAGCTTGCTGCGTTCAGTCTGATCGATTTTTTTGAGATCATCGCCAAACTGGGTGCGCGACGTGGCCCCGAAATTTTCAACCAGACGGTAGGCAACGCCTTTGGCGAGACCCTGCAATCCGCTCTCGCTCTCGCTATTGGCGCCGGCCTGCAACATCACCAGAGGCCCCAAGAACGCTTCAACCTTGGCGGTGAAAAAATCCGTCAACCGGTCCTCGACGCGGCCGCGCATATTGGCGGAGATATCGGCAAGGCCGGAAACAAGGATGCTCGGCCGCAACAGCGTCGGGCCTTTTTTCAATTGCGCCACTTGCGCTGAACGCCACCAAATCGCGCCGTCATCGCCCAGCGTCAGCTCATCGGCGCCGGCATTGGCAAGCGCGGCAGCGCGCGCGGCAAGCATCGGCGCCAGGGCTTTTTCGCCCGCAGCACGCAAAGACTTCGCCTCAACACCGCTGGCGCGCGGGTCAACGATGAACTCAAACCCCAACAGGCGGCCGATAAATTGGCCTTCCACGATCACTTCTCCGTCGTCATTCACCCCCGCCAGAAGCGGAGCATCGTCCTTCAACCGCTTCATTAACGTTGCGGTGCGGCGATCCACAAATCGTTGCGTCAGCTTTTCATGCAACGCATCGGACAGCCTGTCTTCTATCGCGCGCGCACGCTCTTGCCAATAAGGCGCGTTTTCTATCCATGCCGAGCGATGGGACAGATAGGTCCAGGTGCGGATATGGGCGATGCGCGATGCGATCATGTCAAAATCGCCGTCAATCCGGTCCAGCCGATTGATCCGCGGCGCCAGCCAGGCCTCGTTGACGCGCCCGTCATGCATCAACATGAGATAAAGATCGGCGAGCAGGCGGCCATGCTGGTCAGGTGAGATCTTGCTGTAATCAGGGATTTGGCAAAGCTCCCATAAAGTCGCCAGCGCAGCGCCGCCTTTGGCGAGACCGCGTATCTCCTCACGGGCGACAAGGTTGCGGAGCGCGGCCTCGTCAGCCTCGCGGCGCGCGCGTTGCAGCTCCGGCCGGGGCGGGCGTCGTTCCAGCGACCGGTGGAGCGCCGGCAGCGAGGAAAGATCGATTTGTTCAGAGCGCCATTGCAGCGCTGCTGCCGGATCGAATTGATGATTTTCAATCGCCTCGACGATGTCTTCGTCAATCCCTCCGCATTCGGCCGTGGTTCCGAAGGTTCCGTCGCGAATATGGCGTCCGGCGCGACCGGCGATTTGCGCCAGCTCCGCCGCCGTCAGATTGCGCGGACGCTGGCCGTCAAATTTGCGCGTCGCGGCGAAGGCGACATGGTCGATATCCATGTTTAGCCCCATGCCGATGGCGTCGGTGGCGACCAGGAAATCAACCTCGCCGGATTGATATAATTCCGCCTGGGCGTTGCGGGTGCGCGGGCTGAGCGATCCGAGCACAACCGCGGCGCCGCCTCTCTGTCTGCGGATCAATTCGGCAATCGAATAGACCGTGTCGGCGCTGAAGGCGATGATGGCGGTGCGCCGGGGCAGGCGGGTGACTTTCTTCGGCCCGGTATAGGTGAGGCGTGAGAACCGTTCACGCGTTAGATATTGAACATTGGCGAACAGGCGCTGCAACACCGGGCGCATGGTGTCGGAGCCGAGGAATAGGGTTTCAGATGCGCCTCTGGCATGCAGCAGGCGCGAGGTGAAAATGCGCCCGCGTTCAGGATCGGCGGCGAGTTGAATTTCGTCGATGGCGAGGAACTCAACATTACGTTCAAGCGGCATCGCCTCGACAGTGGCCACCCAATAGCGCGGACGCGAGGGGATGATTTTCTCCTCGCCGGTCACGAGTGCAACTTCATGGGCCCCACGCGCTTTGACAATCCGATCATAAATCTCGCGCGCCAGCAGCCGCAGCGGCAGGCCGATCATGCCGGAGCGGTGGGCGAGCATGCGCTCCAGCGCATAATGGGTCTTGCCGGTATTGGTGGGGCCCAACACCGCCGTCACCCGGCCGCCGCCGGCAGGGGTGAAATCATCAAAGGCGAAGGAGGACGGCACGTATGAGCTGCCTTGTTGGGTTCCGGGGCGCTAGCGAAATTGCGACGGTGAGGCGGCCTGCGCGCCTGTGCGTCGATCAGGAGAATATAGGGCTGGGCTAAAAATTCTCAACTAGCGATGCCTAGCGGGCTTCATGCGACGTTGCGCGCCTTACGACCGGCGCCAGTCCACTTTGCGAGCGTCTCGGCGAGCTGTTCCCGGCGGATCGGCTTTGACAGGTAATCATCCATGCCGGCGGCGAGGGTTTTTTCGTGTTGGTCTTCAAATGCATGCGCGGTGACGCAAATGATCGGCGTGCGCCGGGCCTCGGTCTCGCGTTCAAAATTGCGGATTGCGTGCGTGGTCTCGTGGCCGTCCATTTCAGGCATAGAGACATCCATCAGTACAACATCGAACGCAGCAGCCTTATAGGCGGCGAGGGCTTTAACGCCGTTGACGGCGAAACAGATGTCGTATCTGGCCGCGTCAATCATAGACTTCATAACCAGCCGGTTAACGTCATTGTCCTCGGCGATGAGAACGCGGATGCGGCTGGTTTTCAGTTCTGTACCGCTTGGCGATCCGTCCTCATGGCGCATAATCACGACGGATGTCTCGCGTGTTCGGACTGGCGAGGGGGCTATTGTGGTCGCAACCGGCAATGTCACTTTGAAGGTAAATGTACAGCCCTTGCCGCACACCGACTGCGCCGTGATGTTGCCGCCCATCGCATGAGCAAGTTGTCGCGATATCGCAAGCCCGAGCCCGGCGCCGTCGAAACGCCGCGTGGTCGAGCCTTCGGCCTGCTCGAATTTTCTGAAAATATCATCGAGTTTGTCTTCAGGAACGCCGATGCCGGTATCTTCAACGACAAAGCTCAAATCGACATCGCCAGCCGTTACAGCGCCGCTGACCTTGATTTTGATATGGCCCTTTTCAGTAAATTTGAGGGCGTTGCCGATGAGGTTAATTAAAATTTGCCTGATTCTGCCAGCGTCGCCGGAGATATGATCAGGCAGGTTATCATCAAGCTCAATGATCAGGTCGAGTTGTTGCCGATTGGCGCGCAATTTGAACAGCATACTGATTTGTTCGATGAAGCTGCGAAGTGCAAATGGTTTATGGGTCAGGTTGATATGGCCGGCTTCGATTTTGGAAAGGTCAAGAATATCGTTGATGATGGCCATCAACGAGGCGCCGGAACTGGTGATGGTTTCAGCGTATAGACGTTGCTGGTCGCTAAGCTCGGTGTCTTCCAGCATCTCGGCCATGCCGAGAACACCGTTCATGGGCGTGCGGATTTCATGGCTCATCATGGCCAGGAATTCGGACTTGGCGCGGTTTGCGCTCACCGCTTCAGTGCGCGCCTCGCAGAGTTTGATGGCTGCGTGCTCCATCTCGCGTTGAAAGATCGCCGCACCCGTGATCAGCATCACCAGGGTCATGGAAAGCCCGACCACCAGCCAGTGGGAGAGAATATCAATCGACATTTCATAGACGCTTGGCGCAATCATGCCGCGTATGAAATACAGCGCCAGGTATGTGCACAAGACGATGACCGCCGCGCCAACGCCTTCTTTCCAGCCGAGGAACAAGGTCGCCATCACCGCCCATGGCAACAAGAAGAAAGTCGCGCGTGAAAACATGCCGCCGGCAATCACCGCCACGGCGACAAAGCAGACATAGGAAAATCCAAGAAAAAACCATGCAACGCTGCGCACATTGCGGGTGCGGGCGATCAGAACCGGGCAGGCCAGAAACACCAACGGCCCCAGACCGGCAATAAGGGTTTGAATCGGATAGGCGGCAAAAGACGCGTCAAAATTGCGCCATCCGGACAGGCTGCCGATAAGGGCGGCGGCAATAGAAATGACCAGGAGGCAGCGTTTGCGGGCTGCATCCAGATAATCGCCGTCAATGACGGGGGGCCAGAAGAATTGGGTAACAGCGGACGGCGACATGTCTTAGCCTTTCTTTCGCGCCCTATGATGGATAAAAAGTCTTATTGTTTGTTTACTCAGCTTTGCTTTCGAAAGATTTCCTGGCGCGGCGGCTTGGGGCCGATAGTGACGTTGTGCTCTGAGGCGCTGGCCGATGCTGACTTGACGCCCGTCAGTGCCTCAGTTATGGGACGCGGCTTGATTTCAAACATCTAACGGGGCTGCGCGGGTACCGACGTAGCCTATAAAGTATTAAAGGCTGACCCATGGCGCGCCGCTGCGAATTAACCGGTATTGGACCCCAGTCCGGGCACAATGTTTCACACGCGAAAAACCGCACCAAAAGGCGGTTTTTGCCAAATTTGTGTAATGTTACGCTGCATTCCGACAAGCTTGAGCAGGGCTTTAAGTTCCGGATTGCCGCCGCGGCGCTGCGCACGGTTGACCATGTCGGCGGCCTCGACTTGTTCCTGGCCAAGGCTGATGACGGCCAACTGTCCTCAAATGCCTTGAAAGTG
>JAJFGE010000043.1 GCA_021776295.1 Hyphococcus sp. | reverse complement strand
TCATCAAAGATGCGCCCGGCATATTCGCCGCCGCCGTCATAGCGCAGCTTCAATTCACCCGCGCCAAGGGAAAAGAACCCGAACGGGATTTCGATCAGCCGTCGCGGCGCATCCGGGTAGCCGGCGACATTGTCGCGAACGCCCAACAGCGCCGGCTCCGCGCCGGCGGCCGCGGGCAGGAATGTCGCGCTCAACCGCCCATAGGTGGAATAAGCGCCGGTCGGCTCAATGGCGGTGGAGATCAATAACAATCCGTCGGAATCGCGCAGTAATTTGGTTTCAGACAGAACCGCCGCGCCGCGTCCCTTGCCGCGCAATAGCACCGGTACGGAAACGCCGACAGCGATGTCGGCCTGGAGACCTGTATTGGCTTTGCGAATCAGCGTGCGCGCGGCGCTGGTCTCGACCATCAAATGCGAGCGCCGCTCGCCCGGCGGCGGCCGGGCGCCGTCTTTGAGCCGCACCGTCACCTCAATACGCGCACCGGGCTCAAGCCGGAATTGCGCCGGGGAGAGCATGAGGTAAGGCGCCGCGCTCAACCCGGAGCGGGTTTGTGCATCGGCTGGCGTGTAGCCGGTCTGTGTTGCGGAAAGATCGATCCAGGTAACGCGCCCGTCGATAATTCGGCTGGAAGGGTTGGACAAAATAAAGGTCGCAACGCGGGTCTTGTTGGTGAGCACCTGACGCAATGGGCTCAACTCGATATCGGCGCGGGCCGGGCCCACCGCCAAAATCGTGATCAATACAAAGGCTATCGCCTTGATCATTATGCTCGCCTTGGTTTCCAGAATCGGAGCAATCTCCATTCTATCTGCGGGTTGCTTTCCTCAAGGTAAGCAAAATCCGTGAAAGTGTTGTGTTTTGGCCTGATTACGGCCTTGGGGTGCTAATTTAATGACGCATGTGATTGTTTTGGGGAACGAAAAGGGCGGGTCGGGGAAATCCACCACGGCCATGCATCTGATCGTTGCGCTGGTTAAAGCCGGGCGCAAGGTTGGGGCGGTGGACCTTGATCTGCGTCAGCGCAGCTTGACGCGGTATTTGGAGAACCGGCGCAAATTTGCTGACCTCAAAGGCCAGACATTGGCGTTTCCTGTGGTCTCGGAGGTGCGGCCATCAGCGCTCGACAGCCGCGAGGCGGCGCGGGCGTGCGAAACTGAAAATCTCCAATCGGCGCTCGCCACGCTTGAGGGATGTGACTTTGCCATCATCGACTGTCCCGGCGCCGACACCCATCTGTCGCGGCTGGCGCATATGCATGCCGACACCATCCTGACGCCGCTCAATGACAGCTTTGTCGATTTCGATCTCTTGGCGCGGATTGATCCTGAAACCAACCGCATTACCGGGCCGAGCCTTTATAGCGAGATGGTTTGGGAGGCGCGCAAGGCGCGGGCGATGTCCGGGGTCGCCGGCGGCATCGACTGGGTGGTGATCCGCAACCGATTGTCGGCGACGCGCGCGCGCAACAAAAAGAATATGGGCGACAAGCTTGAAGATCTGGCGGCGCGGATTGGCTTTCGCCTGGCGCGCGGCTTTGGCGACCGGGTGATCTATCGTGAGCTGTTCCCGATGGGGCTGACCCTGCTGGATCTCGGCGGGCGCGACGCGCCGGTGCGGTTGTCGACCATGAGCCATGTCACCGCGCGGCTCGAAATTCGCTCGCTGGTCGCGTCGCTTAACCTGCCGCAGCCGGCGATGGAAGAGCAGGCCGCATGAGTTTGCGAGCTGCTAGCGCGCGCATCGGTTTTGCGCGGGAACTATGTTAGCCTGGCTTACGCGGATGAACCGGTAGGCCCATGTCGTTTGGTATAATTGCCCTTATTGCGGCCGGCATTGGCGCGGGCTGGCTGTTGTTGCGCGTTGCGCGCGGTGGCGGCGGGGAGACGCGCAACATCACGCTGATGAAGCTTGTGGTCTGGTTCGGCCTTGCCGCGGCGTTGTTCGCCGCCAAGCTTTGGCCGCTGGCGTTTATGGTGCTGGTCGCGGCCGGCGGGGTGATGGCGATTGAGACCTGGCGCGGCAAACAAATCAGTGATGAAGGGGGCGGGCGCATTACGCCGCCCGCTAAATCCATGACCCATGCCGAAGCGCTGTCTGTGCTGGGGATTTCATCTGAAGCCAATGTCGGCGACGTTAAAGCCGCACACAAAAAACTCATCGCACAAACCCATCCCGATAAGGGCGGTACGGACTATCTGGCGGCGAAAATAAATGAGGCGCGCGATTTGTTGCTGGCTGGTTTGAGCGAAAATGACAAATATTCTGATTGAATTAGGACCAGCAGGGCTTACATAAGCGTCATACAAGACGCACTGGTTATGTGATAATGCCACAGGCAAATATCGACCCAGCCATCAAGTCCGTTCACGTCTTTTCTACGGGTGCGGGCGAGCAACACAAAGAACACCGCTATGGCAGCCCGTTGCCGCGGCTATTGTGGGCCTTGACGTCGCAAAGCTGGATTAAAATTCCGGTCAACGCCTTTGTGATTGAGCATCGCGACGGCCTCGTGCTTTTTGATACCGGGTTGGACCCGGCGATCAAATCGGACCCGAACTACATTAACAGCGCCATCGGCCGGTTTCTTTTGCGTAGAATATTTCGATTGCATATCGGCCCGGATGAGAGGCTGCACAAAAAGCTTGAAGCTATGGGTTTTGCCGCCGCCGATATTCGCAAAGCGGTCATCTCGCATCTGCATTTCGATCATGTGGGCGGCATCGCCGATATCCCACAAGCGGATTTGCTGGTCAGCAAAGACGAGTGGGCGCAGCTATCGGCGCCGCACCCGGAACGGGAATGGATCCTTCGCGAGCATATTGAAATTCCCGGCGCGAAATGGCGCCCGGTTGAGTTCGCGCCGACCGACGATCCTTTGTTCGCCCCCTTTGGCGGCTCTTATGATGTCATGGGGGACGCCTCGATGATCCTGCTGCCGACCCCCGGGCACACGCCGGGATCGATGTCCATGCTGGTACGAACGGGCGACACGCCGCCGCTGTTGCTCGTCGGTGATCTCACCTATCAGGCTGACCTTTTAATGAAGGATCAGGTTCCCGGCACAGGAGACGCAAAGTTGCTGCGATCTTCTTTCGCTAAAGTCCGTACCCTGAAAAAACAATTTCCGGACTTGGTCATTCTGGCGTCTCACGACCCTGAGACGGCGGACATATTGGCTGCAAGTCACAGCTCCCGCCCATGACGAATTGCGCCGTCAAAACAGCGCGCCAACACGATCGGTGATTTTCTCGATCAGTTGATGAATGTGCAAGCCATCCACCAGACCGTGATGGGCTTGCACCGCAAGCGGGAAGTGAACAATTCCGTCTTCAAATTTGAACTGGCCGACGGCGATGTTGGGAATTGAGGCGTCGCCATAGCGGGCGATGGGGTGTTCAAACGCCGTGAAAAAAAGCCACGGCGTGCAGGTTACATACAGGTGATCGCGGTCTTGGGGTTCGCTTAAGCGGAGAGACGTCGCCGCATGGGCGATTTCGCGATCTTCAATATACCGACGCACAAAGGTGTCGAAATCACCGGAATGCTCGATGGCTGAAAAGTTCAGATTGTTATTTTTGTCGAGCACTGTATGGCCGGTCTTGAGCTGCTTGACTTCAACGGCCTCGCCGTCATCAAGCCGCCAGCGAAAATTCTCAACCGAAAGGCTCGCCTCGGCAATCGTGAACAGGAGCACAGCAAAAGGCGGGACATTGTGGGCTTTGGCGGCCGCAACAAAATCCGGGCAGGCAACAACCGTAGTGATGTTGACGGTAGGGTCCTCATAGCGGCTGAAGAACTCGATATGCTCTCGGCGTGATTGCATGGGGCGTATCTCCGTCTCCTAATTCTCAAACCCGCCAATCCGGCTGATCTTCAGCGTGTTGGTCTTGCCGCGGCGGCCAAACGGATAGCCTGCAAGAATAATAATCCGCTCGCCGTCCTTGCCGCCATGGGTTTTGGCGAGGGTGTCGGCTTTTTCGATCATTTCGTGGAAATGCGAGATGTCCTCGGTGACCACCGGCCAGACGCCCCAATAAAGCGCTAGCTGGCGGGCGACGCTCTCATCCGGCGTTGCGGCGATCACCGGGCTGTGCGGCCGGTCGCGCGACAACCGCCGCGCCGTCGATCCGGTTTTTGTGTAGGCGACGGCGAATTTGCAATCGAGCACTTCGGCGATACGCCGCGCCGACAGCGTAATCGCGTCCGCCGTCGTATAGGTCGGGTCCTCGCCGCGGTCGATCTTAAACCCGCCGCTGTCCTCGTCGCGCTCGGTTGCGGTGATGATCCGGTCCATAATCGCCACCGCGGTTGGCGGGTGGCGCCCGACCGCGGTTTCGGCCGACAACATCACCGCGTCAGCGCCCTGATAGACCGCGGTTGAAACATCGGAAGCTTCGGCGCGGGTCGGCGCAATCGACTCAACCATGGATTCCAGCATGTGGGTTGCGACAATCACCGGCTTGCCGGCGCGGCGGCAGGTGTTGATGATGCGCCGCTGCATCAGCGGCACATCTTCCGGCGCGCATTCAACGCCAAGATCGCCGCGCGCCACCATGATCGCATCCGATTGCTCGATAATCTCGTCAAGAAACTCAACCGCTGTCGGTTTTTCAATCTTCGAGATAATCCCGGCGCGGCCACGAATGAGGGCCTTTGCCTCTTCCACATCGCTCGGCTTTTGCACGAAGGACAGCGCGATATAATCAACGCCGAGCCCAAGCGCGAATTCGAGATCCGTGCGGTCCTTGTCGGTGAGCGCGGAAATCGGCAACGCCCGCGTCGGCACATTGATGCCTTTGCGGTTTTTCAACTCCCCGGGCGTGTCGGCTTTGGCGATCAGGTGATGCGCGGTGCGGCTGGCGATGGTGAGTTGCAGCTTGCCGTCATCGAGCTTTAAAATATCGCCCGGCTCCAAGACGTCGAGGAGTTCCTGGTGCGGGATCGGGATCGTATCCTCGTCAGCGGACTCATGGGCGAACACCAGACGGTACTCGCCGCCATAACGCAGCTTGATAGAGCCGGCGGCAAAGTCGCCGGTGCGTATTTTCGGCCCCTGCAGGTCGGCGAATAACCCCAAGGGCGTGCCGGTTTCTTTCTCAATATCGCGAACCGCCTCCGCCACACGCGCCAGCTTGTCATGGGCGCCATGGCTCATATTCAGGCGAAAAATATCGACGCCCGCATCATGGATAAGACGCAGCATCGACGGCGAAGAACTCGCCGGGCCGACAGTGGCGACGATTTTACAAAGGCGATTTCTCATGGAGGCAGCTCGCGGATGATTACGAAGCGAGGTTACGCCTATTTGGCGCGTCTGAGAACCGCTCGCGCGGAGTTATTCAACCGGCTGTGGTTTAAGTGACGAATGCTCGATTAATGATCTGACAGATGATGAGATTTGTGGCTTGCGCCTAATGCATTAAACACCGCTCCTTCCCGCGAAAGCGGGAATCCAGATAAGCAACACTGGGTCCCCGCTTTCGCGGGGATGAGCGGAAGATGAAAGTCATCTATGGGTGAAATTTCTACTCCGCACAAAGCGCCGCCTTCGCCGCATCATATTCTTCTGCGAGCTTATCAACAAATTGCGCTGTGGTCTGGACATCAGTGACCGCGCCGATGCCCTGGCCGCAGCCCCAGATGTCCTTCCAGACTTTCTTGGCGCCTTCGCCGGCGGATTTGAAATCCATTTTTGATGGGTCCGAGGCGGGAAGATTGTCCGGATCGAGGCCGGCTTTAGCGATGGAGGGTTTGAGGTAATTGCCGTGGACGCCGGAAAAATAGTTCGTGTAGACAATATCGTCGGCGTAGCCATCGACGATAGCTTGTTTATAGGCGTCATCGGCGTTGGCTTCTTGGGTCGCGACAAACGCCGAGCCGATATAGCCAAAATCGGCGCCCATCGCCTCGGCCGCCAGCACGGACTGGCCGCGCGCAATGCACCCTGAGAGTGCGAGCGGGCCGTCGAACCATTGGCGAATTTCCTGCACCAGCGCGAAGGGCGATTGGACGCCCGCATGTCCGCCGGCGCCGGCAGCGACCGCGATTAGCCCGTCCGCGCCCTTGGAGATGGCTTTTTGCGCAAACTTATTATTGATGACGTCATGCAATACGATCCCGCCATAAGAATGGATCGCTTCATAAACTTCTTCGCGCGCACCGAGTGAACAGATCACAATCGGAACCTCGTGGCGCACGCAGGCCTCCACATCATGCATCAGCCGGTCGTTGGAGCGGTGGACAATCTGGTTGACCGCATAGGGCGCTGATGGCTGGTCCGGGTTTTCATCATCATGACGGGCGAGCGCTTGCTTGATCTCCGTCAGCCAATCGTCAAGCGCTTCGGCCGGGCGCGCATTCAGCGACGGGAACGAACCAACGATGCCGGCCTTACATTGGGCGATCACCAGCTTCGGCGTCGAGACGATAAACATCGGCGCGCCGATAACCGGCAAGCGCATACGGGTTTTCAAGTCTTTAAGGCTCGCCATGGATTGTCCCTTGAAATGTTTAACCAACGCTATGACAGGCGGGGGCGCTCGCGCAAGCGGCGGATGCAGCACTCAAATCACAGCCCCATCTGCCTGGCCGCGAGGTCGTTCATAATTTCTTCCGAGCCGCCGCCAATCGCCATCACCCGGACCTCGCGATAGATGCGCTCAATGCGTTGTCCGCGCATGAACCCGGCGCCGCCGAGGACTTGCATCGCCTCGCGGGCGCAAAACTCCATGCAGCGCGTCGCCTGGACTTTCAGAAGCGACAATTCGGCAATCGGCGCGCCGCCGTTTTGCACTTGCCATGCGCAATTATCGAGATAGGCGGTGGAGACATTCACCATACGGACCATTTCAGAGAATTTATGGCGAATGACCTGATGTTTGGCCAGCGGCTTGCCGAATGTCTGGCGCTCTTGCGCCCAGGCGGCGGCGTCCTCGATGCAGACCTGTGAAAACGCAATTGCCTGCGCCGCCATGGTCAGCCGCTCATGGTTGAAGTTCGTCACAATCCCGGCAAAGCCTGCATTTTCCTGACCGATCAGGTTTTCCGCCGGGACTTCGACATCGTCAAAATGAAGGCTCGCCGTGTCGGACATCCACCAGCCCATTTTAGCCAGCCGCGAGCGTGTGACGCCGGGGCGGCCAGCCTCGATCAGCAAAAAAGAAATCCCGCCAGCGCCGTTTGCGCCGGTGCGCACAGCAACAGTCAGGTAATCCGCGCGGCAGCCGGTGGTGATGAAAGTTTTCTCGCCATTGACGATGTAGTTCTCGCCCTTGCGGGTTGCCTTGGTTTTGAGATTGGCGACATCAGAGCCGCCGCCGGGCTCGGTGATGCATAAGGCGATGAGCTTTTCGCCGGCCAGCACTGGCGGGGCGATGCGTTGTTTAAGGTCGTTAGAACCAAGCGCGATGATCGGCGGCAGGCCGATGCCGTGGGTCATCAGCCCGGCGACCAGCCCGCCAGAGCCGGCGCGCGATAACTCTTGCGAGGCGATGATCGAATGAAAAACATCAATCCCGTCTTTAACGCCGCCAAACTCTTCCGGAAAACCAAGCCCGATCAACCCGACCGCAGCGGCCTTTTGATGTAAGTCGCGCGGGAAGGCGCCGGCCTCGTCCCATGCGTTGATGTGCGGCGCAATCTCCGCATCAACGAAGCTGCGCAAGGATTTGCGCCACGCCTCATGGGATACGCCCATATGCGGGCAGGGCAGGCGGGTTGCATCAAAGTCCAGCGTTTTTGTCATGCGCCTCTCTCAGGCTTCACGCATTCATTCATGTCTTCGGCCATAACACCATCTGTGTACAGCGAAACAGCGCGATTGTCTTGCCGGTCTCAAGATGAGCGACCCGCGCATCCCAAAGTTGCGTTGTACGGCCAAGGTGATGGGCCTCGGCGCGACAAGTGATGACGCCATCGCGCGCGGTGCCGACAAAGTTGGTTTTTAATTCAATCGTTGTGAACCCCGTTGCGCCTTCGGGCAAGGCGCGCACGCAACCATAACCGCAGGCGCTATCGGCGAGCGTCACCACGGTCCCGGCATGGAGAAATCCATTAGGCGCCATCAGGGCCTTACGAATTTCAACCTCCGCCTCAATCCAGCCCTCGCCAAAGCCGGTGAATTTTAACCCAAGCAAGCCCGGCAGATAGTCGGCGCCAACTTTGTTGGCGAGGTCAGAGCCGTCAAATTGTGATTTATCCATGATTGTGGGGTCCATTGCGTGAAAACGCGCAAACGATATCGTGTCGCCGCGCCAGCGCAACTGTCATATGCAGTCTCTATAAATCGTCCGATATGCTATGGTGTATTCGGTATCTCAGCGTTTTAATTTTGGAGGATAAGATGTCTCTTTCCACCTATCTTTATTTCGACGGCGCGTGCGGTGAAGCGTTTGAGTTTTATAAATCGGTGTTCGGCGGCGCCTTTGCGTCCTGGAATACGTTTGGCGACGGCCCGCCGGAAATGGGCGTTAGCGACGATGAAAAGGGTCGCATCATGCATGTCTCCTTGCCAGTGGGCGATAGTGTTCTGATGGGTTCAGACACGCTCTCCAGCTTTGGCGAGCCGGCAAAGCCCGGCAATAATTTTGCGATTTCGTTCGCGCCGAAAACCAAAGCCGAAGCCGACGCGGTGATTACAAAGCTTGCCGCGGGCGGCGAAATCAGCATGGCCATGAACGAGACGTTCTGGGGGTCTTATTTCGGCATGTGCAAGGATAAATTTGGCGTGCACTGGATGTTGAACCTCGACCTGAACGCCAAATAGCAGGTTTGCGGTGAAGCGTTGGTCTGGCGCGTTGGCCGGCGGCGGGCGGTTTGGCGTGCATGATACAGTTAAGGCGAGATACAAGGAGCCCAGCTTATGCCGTTAGGCCGGATGGCGATTGTCGCCTATGTGATTTTTCTCGGCTTTTATAGCTGGTATAAATATTCGGTGGCCGCGCCGCCGGAGTTTGATATCGGCTATGTTCACTCGGTTATAATCCTTGTACTGATGACAGCGGTTACGCCTTTTGCGCTGACTTATGGCGTTTTGAAAATAGCCGGGCTGAAACGCCTTAGCGCCATGCTGACAGGGCTTGGCGTCGGTCTAATTTTCTGTGTCGCCGCTTATGCTGCGTTCTGGTGGTTGTTCATCGTTCCCGGCGGCGCCGCGCCCGCCGTTTATGATGTGGCTATACGCGGCGTTGGCTGGGGGCTCTTACAAGGCGGCCTGGCGTCGATAGCGGCGAACCACTAAAAATCGTGCCTATGCCTACGGCGCCACCGCCTTGCGGTAAAGGTGCCAGGTGGCGTGGCCGAGCACCGGCACGACAACGCCGAGCCCGACCAGGAACACTGCAGCGCCAGCCGCCATGGAGCCGGCGATAATCAGCCCCCAAAGGGCTATCGTCAGCGGGCTTTTGGCGGCGACACGGAGCGACGTTGCAACAGCGGCGGCCGCGCCAACGTTGCGGTCCAGCAACATCGGGAACGAGACGACATTGGTCGCCAGAACGCCGGCGGCGAAGACGAAACCGGCGGCGTTGCCGAGCACGATTAGCGTCCAGCCTTCCGGCGTTGTAAAAACCTGGCCGATAAATGCCGCCGGCTCGATATAGCCGCCAAGCCCGAGGGTTGCGTCAAATATGGCTTGCGCAACCACCAGCCAGACGCCGAAGACAGCGACCAGCGCAATCATGATAATGCCGACGCTCCAGTTTGAGGCGCGCTCAAACACCTCGCCAATATCACCCCAGGCAAAGCTTTGCCCCTGCTCGCGGCGACGGCTGATTTCATAAAGAACAATCGCAGCGAACGGGCCCAGCAGGGCAAGCCCCGCCGCCACCGGGAAGGCGAGCGGTAGGACGTCGCGGCCAAGCGCGTAGCCTGCGGCGAGTGCAACCCCAATAGGATAAAGTAATCCGAGTACGAATATATGACTGGGTTTGGCTTTGAAATCTTCAAGCCCAAGCTTCAAGCTATCAATCAGATCGCTAAGTTTAAGCGCGCGCACCACGATGTCGTTTGTACTATGAACTGCGGCGTCATTCGCTGCAACCTGATGCGTATCCATATGGGTGACCATAGCGCATCCTCTTCATAAAGATTTTATGAGCGCCATTGTCGCGCGTAAGATATCGTGAGGCAAGGTGAATTTTGCGATGTCACGCTGAATTGACTACCGAAAAGCACCGAAATTGCAGCCCTGCAAGGCTTGCCTGCCAAACGGTGTCAGGGCTCTGGTTGGTCTGGCCCGCTAATCTCTTGACCTTGCGGTAGGGCGCCCCAATAAAGCGATGGCAGGCCGGATTTTCTCGGCGCCGGCGCTTTTCAGTATTGGCGGTCTTGGAAAATAGGGCGAGTTGTGTTTGACGCGATAAAAGCACACGGCCTATCGATTAGCGAAAGTCACGCAGTGAGCGCAGGCAAAATCAATCCGGCCGATAAAAGCCCACAGCGCCGGCGCGGCCGCATCCAGGGCTTCGTCGAGGCTATTGCAGGCCACACGACGGCGGCGTCTTTCGCGCGCTTTGCGGGGGTCGGCGTTTTGGCGACGCTTGTTCATGGGGTGGCGCTGAACCTTCTGGTGCTCGGCGCCAACCTTCATCCGACGCTGGCGAATGTCGGCGCATTCCTTTGTGCGTTTTCAATTTCTTATCTTGGGCACTATTATTTTTCGTTCCGGTCCCGCCAGGACCATGTCGCGGCGGCGCCTAAATTTTTTGTCGCCGCCTTGATAGGCCTCATATACAATATTCTTGCCTTCACCATAATCGTCAATCTGCTGCAGCTGCACTATATGATTGCGTTCGGCGCCGTGATTGTCACTTTACCGCCGGTGATGTTTTTATTTTCGAAAAAGTTTGTATTCGCGCCCGGACAAGACGCATCTGCGAGCAAGGCGCTAACGGGTCAAATGCGCCGACAATTAATCACCTACGGACCGGCGGCTGCGTTTTTCTTCGTCACTGCAATCTATATTGTGCTGTTCCATTTCAGAGCGCCCTATTTTGACCAATGGGGTTTCATTCGGCTTTACCGGTTGATGGCGGAAGGCGCGATTGGCGCAGACGCTATGTTGGCGCTGCATGACGTGCATTGGCACATAACCGCCTATATGGTTTTGTACGGCCTCGCTGAAATCACCGGCATGAACCATCTCTATGAGAGCTTGGCGAACCTGGCTTTTGCCGGACTGGGCTTTGCCGGTCTTGCGCAAATCATCACCCGCGCCGCCAATGACGACGCCACGCGAAGCTTGCGTCCGCTGTTGCTTGGACTGGGTGCGGCCTTGTGGTTCTCGCTCGACCAGGGGCTGAACTGGTTGTGGGGCTGGCAGGTTGCGGTGTTCATCAACACAGCAGGCGCCGTGTGGTGCGTTGCGCTCCTTACCTCGACATCGCTGACAGCGGTAAAGTTTGTCGGCGCCCTGGTTGCGGCCGCCGCAGCGATTGCATCCTTTGCGACGGGGCTCGTTTTATTGCCGATTGGTCTTGCGCTGTTGGTTTTTCAGATCCGCGCTATCGCAGGCAATGCCCGCTCTCCGGTTAAATATTATTTTGGCCTATGGGCGGTGTTTTCGATTGCGATACTGACTGTCTATTGGCGGTTAAATTTTGCGGCTGACGGCGCCGATGGGCAAGAGACGATAACTGTCGCCTATGATGTCTCGTCGCTCGGGGTCTATGCGCATTTCTTTGTTAATTTTATCGCCAGCCCGATCACCCGGTTTGCAATCGACCTAACGGCGCCAGTAGCGGCGGCAGGCGGGTTTTTGTTTTTCTGGGCGCTTAGACACAACGATATCGATTGGCGAGGCTTTACGATACCGGCTACCACGCTGGCGCTTGTCGCGCTGATTGCCTACGGCGCCGGCGCCGGCATGCTCACTGCGCTCGGCAGGGCGGGGGATCTTGGCGCATCGCAAGGTTTTTCGAGCCGCTATATCAGTTTTGGCAATTTCATCTGGATTGGCGTGATGTTAATGACGCTGATCGCTGCAGCGCGGCGCGGCGCTGTGATAAGGCTGATATCTGCGCCAGTCATTGTCGTTGCGGTTCTGTGTGTGTTGAAATTTGGCAACACGGTCAGCACGGGCAAGAACTATGCGGAAGTCTCTGTGGAACAGAGGGCGGCGATAGATGCATTGCTTGCGGCGCGCCCAGCGCTTGATAAGGACGCAATAACCGCCTTCACCAATGGCGAGCAAGTGGTCTCAGAGGATATCGATTTCCTGGATTACGGCAAACTCAGCTTCTTCCGTGAGACGGAAGAAGCCAAGCAGCGATAGCCGGATCTATTCCCCAGCGCCCTCAGAAGGCTGGTCAGCCGCAACCGGCGATGCGTGATCGGCCATGTAGCGCCATCCGTCGCTGGTCTTCTTTGATATGTCCGTGTAACGGCCGCGCCAGACGACCATGTCGCCGCCGCCGACCGGTGTCGCCGACATAGTCCACAGCCCCCAGGCCCCAGCGACCTTGCCTTTGTGCATTTCGCCTTGCTGTTCAAGGGTGATGGACAAGCCGTCAAAGGCTTCGAACAAGGCGGCCCACCCTTCCGCTATTGCCGCCCGCCCGTATGAGACCGAACCATCAGGCCCGTAGCTATAAGCATCTTCTGTATAAAGAGTGCTGATAGCATTTGCGTCTTCAGCGTTAACGCCGGTGACAAATGCGTCTTGCAAGGCTTGCGGGGTGTCCTGGGCAAACGCTGGAGCGGCAGCGACTGTGATGGCGGCGAGGGCGGGTAAGAATATCTTGTTCATGTTTATAGTCCCCCTTTGGATGAAACAAACGCAACGCAGTCAGCCTACCATAGGGCTGTAGTAGGAGCCAGATTTTGGGGTGCGCGCGGGCGCCGGGTCAGGTCCGGGCGCACGCATGCCGGCGGCGTCAACAAGCGCCAAATGGTCTGAAAGCGTTCGCGGCGGTCCGCCTTTGGCCCGCCAGGCAAGCGATTCTTGCCGGGCGGCGCGTATTTACCACGACTAAATAGATAACCCATTGTTTTTGTTGAAAATATCAGACAATATGGAGATAAAGCTTGCATTTTGGCCCCTAAGGGCCCAAATGAGCCATGCGCCAATGATCGAGGGCCGTCTATTAGGCCTGTATTCCAAGCTTTCTACACTCCTCTCAACATCGGCAGCTTATCCTCGGGGCCGGGCATGCGCCTACCCTTCAACGCCATGTCTGAAAAGGAGATAAAATGGCTACTGGAACCGTAAAATGGTACAACCCGCAAAAAGGTTATGGCTTCATCGCACCGGATGAAGGCGGCAAAGACGTATTTGTACATGCGACTGCGCTTGAAGCAGCCGGCATCCGTAGCCTTGACGATGGTCAAACTGTCAGCTTCGAGCTGACCGAAGATCGCGGCAAGACTTCTGCGACGTCTCTTAAAGTCAGCTGACTTTAAGCAATATCGCATACGGGGCGCTTGGTTAGCGGGCGCTCCGTATGGACTATTTGCGAGAGGGCTATGAACGACAATGAGAGCGCCCATCGGTATGAAATAGGCCAGACCGTTAGGCTTTCGCGCGGCTTTGGCTACGCCAAGAACGCCAGCGCGGGATACGAAATCATAGCGCTCCTGCCCTCGAATGGCGCCCACTATCAATATCGCCTTCGCAATTCCGAAGAGAATTTCGAGCGCGTCGCCGCAGAAAACGAAATGACGCTGCGTAATTAAGACTAAGCGCGCGTCTTCAATCTAGTAAGGAGTAGACATGGCAGATGCACTGAAAAGCGGCCCAAGCCGCCATGATCTCCAGAAAAAACCGATCCGCGGCTATTCTCCGGTATCGCGACAGGCGATCCGCGAAGAGGCGGAAGCGGCGGCATTGGCGGAAGTCGATGCCGAGCTGGAAGCGCGCCGCCGCAAGTCGGACGAGCTGCGCCGTTTACGCTTGGCGCAGGTCGCCGAATAAGTTGCGTCCTCGCGGCGCCTGAAAACCAGTCTCACTCGCATAAAAGCATCAATCGTCGCAGGCAATAGACGCTGGCGCGCGGCTTTCCCATGTTTAACAATATAGCATGAGGAGGATATCCATGTTTTCCAAACCATCGATCTTGACCCGCATCACTGTCGCCAAACTTGTCGGCCTATTGCTCGGCGTGATTGGCTTTTTTGCAGCGCCAGCATTTGGCATTGACGATATGCGGCTGCGCATTGGGATTTTATTCTGGTATCTGACCGTTGGCGCCTTTATCGGCATGGCCGGCGTTTTCACCTGGCATCCGATGCTGAAAATGAAAATGCCTTGGTGGTTTATGGGGCCATGGATCGGCGTCTGGATGAATTTTCTCCTTATCATGATGACTTGGGAAATATTTGCGCCATTGATGGCTGACGGAAGGTTTTGGGGCTTCACATCACCCTGGTGGGGTGTTGTTGAAGGCGCAGTTGTCGGCCTCTTGATCAGCGGGTTGGCGACCCTGTTTGGCGGCGAAGGCCCGGACACCGTTCGGGTGATCGAGCGCGCTTAAGGCGCGAATGTTGCGGGGGCCGCCACGACGTCCGGCGCTTCGGCGCTGGGCGTCTCTATGTAAATCGACCGCGACGGGAAGGCGAAGCCCGTGCCTGCGCCTTCGACAATCTCTTTAATTTTGTAGGCGAAGCGCTCCTTGATCTCGAGCCATTGGCCCCAGTTAGTGGTGCGGGTGAAGCAGTAGATCATGATATCGATCGAGGACTCGTTAAACGCGTCGATGCGCACGAAGGTTGAAACTTCCGGCGGATGGGCGAATTCATCACTACCCAGAATATAGGCCTCAATCCCGTCGCGGATCTGGCGCAACTGGTCCGCGCTGGTGCGGTATTCAACGCCGATCTTCCAGTAAATCCGCCGATGGGTCATTTCCGAATAGTTGGTGACGGCGCTGTCGGAGAGTTTTGCGTTCGGCACATTGACCAGCGCCTTATCGAACCGGCGCACAGAAGTTGAGCGAAAATTGATTGTCTGCACCGTTCCTTCAACGACGCCGTCGACCAATATCCAGTCGCCGGGTTTGAACCGCCGCTCGGCAATAATCAGCAAGCCGCCAATCAGGTTTTTGAAAAAGTCCTGCGCGCCCAGCGCCACTGCCACGGAAAGCAGCGACAGGCTGGCCAGCACCGGCATCACCGGAATGCCCCAGATCGTGAGCACCGCGACCGCGCCGACAAAGACGAAAAACCCCTTCAGCGCCTTGCGCACCCACTCGATCAGCGTGTTGGTGAACACCCGCTCCAAAGGCCGCAACAAATGGCCGAACGGATCGACGAGACGGTATAGCCCCCAGAAAATCGTCAGCGCGATCAGCGTCTGGTTGAGCTTGGTCGCTGCGGTCGCCGCGGTTCCGTCCAGCCCCAGCATGCGCGCGGCGAGGAAGACCCCGAACGCAATCGGCACGAAGGTCAGGGGCTGCTCCAGCGCGTCGAGCACAAGATCGTCCATCTGTGTCGATGTGCGCTTGGCGAGCCGCTTCAGCGAGCCGACAATCACATGGGCGACGACCCCGCGCAGCAAGATGAAGACGGCTAAAATTCCGGCGGCGGTAACCACCCGGTCAACGCGCACGCCCATAAGGCTCATCTGCCAGACGGCGATGACCTGTTCCCAAAAAGCACTAAGTGTAGTCATGGGCGCTCATCTAACGCGCCACGCACCGCGCGTCTATCCCGAAACTTTTCCCGGCGCCGGGGGCCGGGCCCGCACAATCGCGGTCTCGATCTCACGGCGCACATGCAGCGGCTCGCCAAGGATCGGAAAACTGATGACGGCGATGCCGGTGCCGCGAATGGTCAGCGCGCCATAGCCGAGCACCCGGCCGAGAAAGCTCTGATGCACCAGAATTTCCTCGATCTTGTCGAGGCTGACTTCATGAGAGTCGCGAGAGATAAGCCCGGTCTTCAAGATCAGACGTACGGAGGTCACTGCGATGACTGTGGTCCAGCGATGGATATAGCGCTGGGTGAGGATGACAAGGCCGGCGGCGAAGGCCGCGCCCGCAAAGACAACAAAGACATTGCCAAACGCCGGCGCCTGGCCGCCAGCGACAAAGGCGCCAAGCCAGAACGCTGCGGGCAGAGCGCCCAGCGCTAACCAGAACCAGCTTCGGAAATCATAGGTCCAGTTGAAATGCGCGCGGTAGAGATACTCCTCATTCGGCGCCAGCGTCTTTTTCACATATCCCATCACCCACTCCATGGTTGCGAAAGGAAATCAGGATAGTGAAAATATAGTGCGCCGCGGACGAAATGCATCGGGCGCGTTGGCGGTTGTTTGCTCACGGCCGCCCAGCGGTTAAACGGCTCGGCGAGGCAGGGCGAAATGTCGCGCTCAAATGAGTGGCCGGGCGCGCCGCCGCCGGGCCATCATCGCGGCCATGAACACAGCCCTCCTGATATCGTCGCTCGCCGGCGTCGCCACCGCCTTCGGCCATAGCTGGCTCGGCGAGACAATGATCCTGCGCCCGCTCTATCGCGAGCGCAAAGACCAGGGCGTCCTGGCGCCAGCCGCAACCCGCCGGATCCTGCGCGCGGTCTTTCACCTGCCGTCGCTCGCCTGGGCGCTGACCGCAATCATGACCTTCGGCTTCGTCTATCACGGAACCACCCCGCCAATATTCTTCACAGTCTATGGCGCCGCGCTCTACGGCCTGTCGGCGATGGGCAATCTATGGGGCCTGCGCCGCGTGCATGTGGGCAATGTATTGCTGACAATTGCAGCGGTAGCGCTGGTGGTTGGGGCTGTTTGAGGGGGGGGCTTTAAGTTTAGCGCAACGCATGTTTTTGGGTCGCAAGGCCCCCATCGACCGCTTCGCGGCCACTTCCCCCGCTTGCGGGGGAAGAACAAGCTTGCAACAAGCCCAACCTTTTTTCCTCCCCCGTTTACGGGGGAGGTGGCCCGAAGGGCCGGAGGGGGCTACCCTCGGCGTATGAGAAAACCTCATCCCAATGCGCGCAAGCTCCGCAAGGACATGCCGGAGGCAGAACAACGCCTATGGTATTTCATTCGCCGCAGCGAACTCGGTGGTTTCCGCTTTCGTCGTCAGCACACGATAGGTCCTTACATTGTTGATTTTGCATGTCTTGAAACCAAGCTTGTGATTGAGCTTGACGGTGATCAGCACGCAGTCGGCGAAGCGCCAAAACGGGATGAGAAATGCGATGCATATTTAACTGCGGAAGGTTTTGAGGTTCTGCGATTCTGGAACAATGAGGTGTATGAGAATATTGATGGTGTATTAGAAACCATTCTCGATGCCGCGATGAATTCGGTGCGCGCCAAGCAAGCGGAGAGCACACAGCAGTAGCCCCCCCTCGACCGCTACGCGGCCGTCAAAAGTATACTTTTGACCCCCCGACATTTCAGTTTGCGCACCTTCGCGCGCGGGCGGGGGAAGAAGGAGCTTGCAACAAGCTCAACCTAATTCCTCCCCCGTTCACGGGGGAGGTGGCGGCGAAGCCGACGGAGGGGGCTACTCTCGTTTAAATTCATCCTGCTTTCCAAAGCACAAGGCATTCAAGTCAGATAATTCAACTCTGACGCACTGAAAGTCATCCAGACCAAACGATGCAAAAATTGCGTTGTCTTTCTGACTTAGCTTAACTGAAAACCCTGTGTGGTTTCGTGAGTCTGCTCCCCATTTTTCTAGTACTCTGAAGTTTTCGTATTCGAGTGCCTGCCGTGCATTTTCGATTTCGTCGTGAGATACGCGCAGGGCGCGCAATCCTTCATTGATGTGGTCAAGCAGCTTTTGACGCTGATCATCATCGGCGGCATTACAAACTTGATCCCAGAAGGATTCGACTATTTCGTCCGGGCCCAATATGACTTCTAATATTTCTTGTGCACTCCGCATCGATTTCATCCCCGGCGAACTACCATTAAAAAAATTGCTACCTCGAAGAGCGCTAACCGTTTCGGTTATCGCATCGCTATAGTATCCTGCGTCGCTATACCCTGCTTCCCTAATCACGACTTCCAAACTGCCACCAGTTTTTCTTGCCGTGCAAAGCTGTGCAAAACTATTGGGAGCACATTTTTTAAAGCGCTTGTGATAAGCAAAAAGTAGTTTAGCTGCGTTGTGGACATTAGCATAATAGGCTTTCCATTCATCGAACTGTTCGATGATCTGCACCAGCGCTCCATCGGCATATTGTTCCGCCTCGCGATAAAGATGATCGCGAATAGCAAATCGTACCAATCTTCTATGCTCGTCTTTTCCGCAATCTGGCCCCAGAATGTATAGCCATCCGTCCGGGTATGCCGCCACGAATCCTTCGTTCAAAAACTTGTTGGGGTTTTTGCAGACGTTGCATTGGATAGGTGTCTGGTCATCCCATTTCTTATTGTGAGACACTCTTGCGATAACAAATGGTTCGGCTTTGTGAGGAGGGCGAACCTTAACGTCACGCACTGCTCGATGAAGTTCTGGGCGGTTTCCCGCCTTGATCCAGGATTTCCAATCTTGGGTTTGTTCGTCGTACGGTTTCCCAATAAATGGGCCGAAATTATTTATGGCTGAAATATCAGCCTCCTAACGTTGCGAAGAGATTTACTTTCTGAGTTCTTCATAGCTCCATTTTGGCAGAACAAAACGGGATCATTAACTCAATCGGTGATTCGCAAAACACTACAACTACGATTTTTGGGCACGGCGTAAAATATGTTAGCGCCCGCGCTTCCTTCCGCCCCGAGGCTTACTCCGCACATTACTAACCGTCCCCTCGCTCTTCTTAATCCTCCCCTCACTCGCCACCTCAACCCGCGCATCAATCACCGACTGCCTTGCCAGCGGGTCATCCGCCACCGCCAGCTCAACCTCTTGCAACCTTCTAATCTCATCGCGAATCCTTCCAGCCTCCTCGAATTCCAGATTCCCGGCGGCGTCGCGCATTTGTTTTTCCAGGGCGGCGAGGTGGGCTTTTAGGTTGTGTCCAGCTCCCCCACTTGCGGCGAGGAAGTCCTGGCTGTCTTCGCCGAGGCCGGCGCCGGCGCGGGCGGCTTTGAACCCTCTATGCCCTACAAATGTTTGCCCGGCGGCGGCTTTTTTGCCTTCGTCGTCTGAGCTGGCGATGTCGGCGATGGCGGCTTTGGTGCTTTCGGGCGTGATGCCATGGGCTTTGTTGTGGGCGAGTTGTTTTTCGCGCCGCCGGTCGGTCTCGCCAATCGCCCGCTCCATGGACCCGGTGATACGGTCCGCATAGAGAATAACCCGGCCATCAACATTGCGCGCGGCGCGGCCGATGGTCTGGATCAGCGAGGTCTCGGAACGCAAAAACCCTTCCTTGTCAGCGTCGAGGATGGCGACCAGCCGGCATTCAGGAATATCGAGCCCCTCGCGCAACAGGTTGATGCCGACCAACACGTCAAACGCGCCAAGGCGCAAGTCGCGAATGATCTCGATGCGCTCCAGAGTGTCGATGTCGGAATGCATATAGCGCACGCGAATGCCTTGTTCGTGCAGGTATTCGGTCAGGTCTTCGGCCATGCGTTTGGTCAGTGTGGTAACAAGCACGCGGTTACCAACTGCCGCAACTTTGCGGATTTCATCCAAA
>JAJFGE010000042.1 GCA_021776295.1 Hyphococcus sp. | reverse complement strand
CCGGCACACCGCCTTCAGCCTGACGCAGAATACTCATGATCTCAGCGTCGCTAAATCTTGATTTCTTCATTCAGAATCTCCTCTGTTATCTTGGCGAGAAAATTCTACTTGTTCAAACCCCTAATTTTCGGGGGGATTACCGGGGCTTTTACGGCGTTGCATCATGCGCTGGCGCTTGGGCTTCCTTAAGCGACGATATGAGGCGTGTGAATCCCTTAGCCAATTCAAGGGAAGGGAATAATTGCGGCTTGTTGTTTCAAACCGATACACGACCGGTCCCTGACACGGCTGGCGTTATCTTCGGCAGTGGCGTAAGCCAAAATATTCAAAAGCACCGCAAATGTCAGCCGATCATAGGTACTCCAATTCAACACATAAAAAACTTCACCGCTGACCGTTCCCCGTTTATGGCGCTCGCCCTGATGACGGCGGCGACGCAGCTTTCCTTTGCGGCTTGGTACACGCTGGCGAAAAACTTCGCGGTTGACGGCATTGGCATGACCGGCGCCGAGATTGGTTTGCAGGAGACCATCCGCGAAATTCCCGGCTTTCTCGCTTTTCTGGTGATCTACGTCTTGCTGTTGATGCGCGAGCAGACATTGGCGTTAATCTCGCTGGCGGTGCTCGGCGTCTGGGTGGGGATCACCGGTTTTTTCCCGACGGTTACGGGGTTTTTGCTGACCACTTTCATAATGTCGATCGGGTTTCATTATTTCGAGACCGTCAATCAGTCATTGCAATTGCAGTGGCTACCCAAGGCGGAGGCGCCGAAGCTGTTGGGCAGGCTAATCGCGGTCGCCGCCGGCGCGCAGCTTGCGGTTTACGCATTGATTGCCCTGGTCTGGAAAAGTTTCGCGCTCAGTTTTGAAGCGGTGTTTGCACTGTTTGGCGCGATGACGCTTGTGATCGTAATCTATGTCTGGCGCCGGTTTGCCTATTTCAAAGAGAAAACCCCGCAGCACAAAAAGCTGATCGTGCGGCGGCGCTATTGGTTATATTACGCGCTGACCTTCATGTCCGGCGCCCGGCGACAGATTTTCACCGTCTTTGCCGCGCTTCTGATGGTGCAAAAGTTTGGCTATGAGGTGCATGAAATTGCGCTTTTGTTCCTCATCAATACTGGCTTCAATCTTATCTTTGCGCCAAAAATTGGCGCACTGATTGGCCGGTTTGGCGAGCGCCATGCGTTGCGGTTTGAATATATCGGGCTGATCGGCGTCTTCGTCGCTTATGCGTTTGTGTCTAACCCATGGGCGGCGGCCGGGCTTTACATTGTCGATCATGCGTTCTTCGCGATGGCGATTGCGATCAAAACCTATTTCCAGAAAATCGCCGACCCCGCCGACATGGCCGGCACGGCGGGCATTGCCTTTACTATCAATCATGTGGCGGCAGTTATAATGCCGGTGAGTTTCGGCCTGGTCTGGCTGGTGAGCCCGGCGCTGGTATTTCTCCTCGGTGCGGTGTTGGCTTGCGGCTCACTGGCGCTGACATTTTTGATCCCGCGCCATCCGGAGGCCGGGGGCGAGACAATTTTTGTAAAACGCCCGCTGGCGGCGCAATAAAACTCCGGCTATCAGAACCCATGCCCGCTTCCCCCATCGGCCCTGAGTTACAACGCCTGATTGACCTGCTCGCCAAAATGCCGGGGCTGGGACCGCGCTCGGCCAAGCGTGCGGTGCTTTATTTGCTGAAGAAGCGTGAGCCGGTGATGCGTCCCCTGGCCTTCGCGCTCGATGACGCGGCCAGCAAAGTCACCGCCTGTTCTGTGTGCGGCAATTGGGACTCGATTGACCCTTGTGCGGTATGCGCTGACGCCGCCCGGCCGCAATCGGTGTTGTGCGTGGTGCAGGATGTGGCTGACCTCTGGGCGCTGGAGCGCGCCGGCGCCCATAACGGGCGCTATCATGTGCTGGGCGGGTTGCTGTCGCCGCTCGACGGGATTGGGCCGGATGATTTGAATATTGGCGGGCTGGTGATGCGCGCGCGTGAAGACAATGTCACCGAAATTGTGTTGGCGCTGGCCGCGACTGTGGATGGTCAGACTACGGCGCATTACCTCACCGAACATCTCGAAGGCGCCAATGTCTCGGTCACGCGATTGTCCCAGGGCGTGCCGGTCGGCGGCGAGCTTGACTATCTTGATGAGGGAACGTTGGCTGCGGCTATGAAGGCGCGGCGGCCTGTTTGACTGGATTCCGGCCGATCTGAAAAAGCTTCGGCGTTTCATGCATCGCCCGGCGCAGCACTAAGCCAAAAATAATCAGCGTCACGATAAAGCCGAGGCTGAGCCCGTGCCGGAAATCGGAAAACGTAGTGGCGAAGGCGGGCAGGCTATAGGCGAGCGCAAGGGCGGGGCGCTCATATTTGAGCCAGCCGCGCTCCAGTCCGCGCATCACAATCACCGCGCCCGGAAATGTCAGTATAATGAGCTCATAGTAAAACCCATAAGGCGCGGCCATGAGGACACAGGAGATAAGCGCTGCTGCACGCAATAACGGGTCGCCAATACGCCGCCACGCGAACCAGACAAATGCGGCGCTCGCGCCAAGGCTTGCCGCATAGACAAGGTAAGCGATGAGCGCCGGCGCCCCGGCAAACAACGCCGCGCTATAGGGCGTCGCCATTTTTGCCAGCGGCATAATTCCCGCCTCGACCCGGCCGGAGGTTTCAAACACGGCGGTTGCAAACGCCGCCCAAGGCTCCGCGCCGAAGGCGGCAAGGCTGACAAGAGCAAGTCCGATGGAGGTTATGGCCGCGGCGCCAAACGCTCTCCAGCAGCCGGCGGCAAGATAGGCAATCGGGATGAGCAGTCCGAGATGCGGCTTGATGGTGAGGAGGCCGGCGGCAATGCCGGCCAGCAGCGGACGCTTGTTAGGCAAGGCGCAAGCGGCGAGCAGCAAGATTGCGGTGAGGAACCCGTTCTGCCCGGTGATATAGGCGGCAAAGCTGGCGGGGCCTGCAATAATGGCGAATAAAATCAACCGGTCCCGGATGATTGGCCGCGCGGCGGCGTAATAGCCCGCCGCTGTCGCCGTCGACCAGAGAGTGAAGGCGAGAAAATAAGGTAGCGCCGCAAATGGCGTCATCAATAAAAGATAAGTCGGCGGATATTGCCAGCTCAGCGTTCCCTCGCCAGTAAGCGCCGCCGCCGGCAGCAGCGTCTGGAAAAAAGCCGGGTCATAGATTTGCGCCGCCGCGCCCTCAAGCGCGGCTTTTGCGGCGGTGTGAAACGCGGTGAAATCGCCGCCGATCACAGCATCGCTTCGCCCAGACAGGACCAGCACATACATCAATAGCGTCGTCGCCAGCGAAATCCCCGCCCAGGCGCCAATAGAGCGCCACAGCACCGCCCTTGTCGGGCGGTATTTCCCCCAGTCAATCTTGAGGCTCATATCGACCGCAGCCATGCTTGGGATGTCCTCATTTATGAGCAAGTGAGCCGGCTTCACAGCTCTGCAAAACTAGGCGCGAGGGCTAAACAAAGGATTATCGAGGTGTGGCCGCCAGCTTGGGAAAATGAGAAAAGCGAACAAACCACGAATCGTGCTATTCTTCGGCCTATGATGACAACTTTCCTCACCGATGCCGGCCTGACGCCGGATGCGCCCGCGTTCTGGCTAGTTCTCTTTTTGGGGGTGACCCTTGCGGTTTCGATTACCCAGACCGTACGCCTGTCGCGGCGGTTGCAGCAATCGCGCATCCGCCTCGCCAGTGTTGAGGCGCGCGCCGATACGGCGGATGCGATTGGCCAGGATCTTGTAGATGAGCGCGCCCGCCGCGAGACTTTGGAGGTCGGGCTCGCCGCGGAGAAAGCCAAGCTTGAAGAGCGTGAAAAAGCGCTTGGTGAAATCAACGCCCGTCTTGATGCGGAATTCAAGGCGACGACGGCGGAGATGCTCGACAATGCCCATAAGGCGTTCTTTACACGAACCAAAGATACATTTGAGCGCTATCAGGAGAGTGCAGACGCCGACGGTCAGCGCCGCCGCAAGGCGCTGGATGATCTCTTGAAGCCGGTCAGTGAGACGCTGGTGCGTTATGAAAAAGGCCTGTCTGAGCTTCGTGACGAACAACAAAAATCCCGCGGCGAGATGGCCAGCCATATTGGCGAGCTTTCAAAGTCTACGCAGACTGTGCGCCTTGAGGCGCAAAAGCTCGCCTCCGCGCTGCGCGCCGGACCGAAAACCCGCGGCCGCTGGGGTGAGGAGCAGTTGCACAATGTTGTAGAGATCGCCGGCATGGCCGCTTATGTCGATTTCACCGAACAGGCCTCCCATAGCGACGGCGACAAACGCAAACAGCCCGATCTCGTCGTGCGGCTTCCGGGCGGGCGGGTTGTGGTGGTGGATTCCAAAGTCTCGCTCGGCGCCTATCTCGATGCGATGGAGGCCGACAGTGATGATGCGCGCGCGGCGTGTCTTGCGCGTCATGCCGACGATGTCTGGAACCACGTCAAAGCCCTGTCATCGAAAGACTATGCCGCTTCGTTGCGCGGCGCGCTTGATTATGTGGTTATGTTCCTGCCCGGAGAGAATTATTTCTCCGCCGCGCTGGAGGCGCGCCCGCAGCTTTATCAAGATGCGTTTGACCGCAAAATCCTGATTGCAACGCCGACGATTTTAATCGCGATGTTAAAATCAGCCGCGCTCAACTGGCGCCAGGAAAAGATGAACGAAAACGCCGAAGCCATCGCCGCGATGGCGAAAGATCTCTATGACAGCCTCAAGCGTATGGGCGATAATTTATCCGGGCTCGGACGGTCGATTGAGCGTAGCGTGAAGCAATATAATGACGTCATCGCCAATGTTGAGGGCCGGGTCCTGCCGCGGGCGCGCAAATTCGCCGATTATGAACTGCCCGGCGCGCAAGAGCCGATTGCCGAGCTAAGCCCGATTGAGGCCGCCCCGCGCGCGCTGCGCGCCGACAAGGATTTGCTGTTGTCAGAGGCGGGTGCGAAAAATATCGAGAAAAAAGCATCTTAGAGCCCGCTCCAAAACCAACAGAGTCATTTCAATCAGTTTGCGGCGGTGAACCCTCCTACTTGTCTTTGCCGGACTTGTTCCTCTGGTGTCCGGTTTAGAAAATGCTCGCGCTTTAAGCAGCGTTCAACCCATTATTCCCACGCCGTGTCATCACCGGATTTATTCCGGTGATCCAGCGCAAAAGAAAAGAGATTCAAAAGCTTGCCTGTCTGGATTGCCGGAATGGAGATGGATGGGAACCATCGACCTCCGGCAAAGACATCGCCTATCGCA
>JAJFGE010000041.1 GCA_021776295.1 Hyphococcus sp. | reverse complement strand
GCGACATCGCCGTCGTCTGAAACCGCGATCACCCCGCCATCGCCACCAAGCCGGGCGACGTCTTTGATGAGGCCGGCTGTCGCCTGATGCAAATCGGCGCCCTGATAGCGCACCCGGCTCGCGACATCCTGGGCGCCGCCGGCGAGGATAAAATATTCGCCAAGCCCGGTGCAGGACGCGGCGACATGTTCGTCGGCCCAGCTGCCCGAACCGATCAGCGGCGTGTCGCCGACCCGGCCTTCAAGCTTGCCGAAGACGCCGCCGGTGGAGGTTGCAGCGGCAAGCCCGCCTTGCTCATCGCGGGCGACCGCGCCGACAGTGCCATGGCCAAGTTCGGCCTGGGTCATTTCTTCCGGCAAGACGCCGACCGGAACCACATAATATGCGTCCGGGTTATCGACAAAGTCAAAATTCCGTGCACGGCAGAAATTTTCCGCGCCGCGCCCGACCAGCATAACGTGGGGTGTTTCATCCATGATGGCGCGCGCCGCCTCAATCGGGCTGACGAGATGTTTCACCGCCGCGATGGAGCCCGCTTGGCGGTGCAAGACGCCGGGCCTACTGGTCATGATCGAAGCGTCAAGTTCGGCGTAACCGGCAGCATTTGGCGCAGCGCCCTTGCCGGCGATATAGAGCCCCGAGCGCTCCATGTCGCGGACCAGAAGTTCGACCACATCAACCGCTTCGGCGCCGCTGCGCAATAATTCCTGTCCGCGCGCGGCAAGACCCAGAAGATGCGCCTCGGCTTTTGAATAATCACGGCCGGCGCGGGCGCCGGCGCCGCCATGGATCGCCAGCGCTGCTTTGGAGGGTTTGGTCATCACTAAATCCTGGAAAACTACGCATAGTCTATCGCCTATGTGCGCCTAGCCAACGCGCTGCGTAACCCCTAAATAGATGAAACTTTACGAGGAGAGATAAATGACGCGCCTTGCGTTGGTTCGCCACGGCCAGAGCCAGTGGAATCTCGACAACCGGTTTACCGGCTGGGTCGATGTCGATATCACTGACAAAGGCCGCCAAGAGGCGGAAAAAGCCGGCACGTTGTTGCGGGCGACCGGTGCGGAATTTGACGCCTGCCATACCTCTGTTCAAAAACGCGCCATCCGCACTTTGTGGATCATGCTTGATGAAATGGACCGCATGTGGCTGCCGGTGACGCGTTCCTGGCGGCTTAATGAACGCCATTATGGCGCGCTCACGGGCCTCAACAAAAAAGAAACCGCGGAAAAACATGGGCCCGAACAGGTGCAAATCTGGCGGCGCAGCTATTCGACGCCGCCGCCGCCGATGCCGTCGGACCATCCCTATAATATGGAGAATGATCCATGCTACCGGGCGCTCGGGATCGATGTGCCTGCGGCTGAATCGCTGCAACTGACGCTGGAGCGGGTCGCGCCCTATTTTGAAGCCGAGATTGCACCGCAGTTAAATGAGGGCAAGTCCCTGATCATCGCCGCCCATGGCAATTCATTGCGCGCGTTGGTGAAACTCTTATTGAACGTCTCTGATGACGACATCGTCCATGTCGAAATCCCCACTGGCAATCCGTTGCTGTTTGAATTTGAAGACCGCTCGATCCAGCCGGCGGCGGTGCGTTATCTTGATGAGGAACGCGCCCAGTCATTGCCGGTGATTAAGTAACTTACGCCTCTTCGAGGCGATCGCCGATTTCGTTGACGCGGGCTACCGCAGCTTCAATGGCGCGGCTGGCGGCGCCGGCGGTGTCCGGGTCAAGGCTGTCGGTTGCCTCTTCAAGATCGGCTATGCGCGCCTTGGTCTCAAACAATTCGTCGCAAACCGTCAGCGCTGACAAGAGCATTAGCCTGGCGTCGCCGATTTGCCCGAGCTCTTTGGCTAGCTCTGAGACATGCCGGTCAAAATATGCGGCCAGCTCATGCAGGCGCGCTTCCTGACCGTCATCACATGTGATCCGGAATTCGCGCCCGTTCAGTTGAATTTCCACCTGGGCCATGGTTTCAGCCTTTTCCGTTTGCCGGGTTGTTGTCGAGCAGCGCTTTTATGTAGCTGATCGCCGCGCCGACGCCTTGGGCGGCGGTTTCCGCATGCGCGCGCGCGGTTTGGGCCTGACGGCGGGCGGCGACAATTTCGTCGCTGCTGGCGGCGCGGTCGTCAAACTTACCGTCGAGTTTGGCTTCAAGAGTATCGAGCGCATTGGCGAGGTCTATAACGGCTTTTTCTATCACAGACATAAGGGCGCCTATTCAGGTTAGGGCGGTGAACAACGCCAATCTGACGGGCGCGGTTGATTCTGTCCAGCGCTGTGGAGGCGCGGGCTGAAGAACGATTTGCGCCCCTTGACCCGTAATCCGCCCCGATGCATGAAGCGGCGAACATATTGTCCCGGTTTTGTCCCGGTATCAGAGGAATTTAGATGTCTGGAACCCCGCCTGCCGGCGTCGATTTTTCGCAGATGGCAAACGCAATCCGGGCGCTTTCCATGGACGCTGTGGAAAAAGCCAAATCCGGCCATCCGGGCATGCCCATGGGCATGGCCGATGTCGCGACCATTTTATTCACCGAGTTTTTGAAATTTGACGCGGGCGATCCCTCCTGGCCGGATCGCGACCGCTTCATATTGTCCGCCGGCCACGGCTCGATGTTGATTTATTCGCTCGGCTATCTCCTCGGCTATAAGGGCATGTCGATTGAGGACATCAAAAATTTCCGCCAGTTTGGCGCGAAGACCGCGGGGCATCCGGAATATGGCCATGCGCCGGCGGTTGAGACCACTACCGGCCCGCTCGGCCAAGGGCTCGGCAACGCCGTCGGCATGGCGCTCGCCGAGGCGCATTTAAATGCGCGGTTCGGCGACGCGTTGGTCGATCACCACACCTATGTCATCGCTGGCGACGGTTGCTTGATGGAGGGGATTAGCCAGGAGGCGATTTCGCTCGCCGGCCATTTGAAGCTCCGCAAGCTGACTGTTCTGTTCGACGATAATGATATTTCGATTGACGGGCCGATTTCGCTTTCTGACTCAACCAACCAGCTTGAGCGCTTTGCCGCTTCGGGCTGGGCGACAGCGCGGGTTGATGGCCATGACCGGAGCGCCATTGCCGCCGCGCTTGAAGCGGCGCGCGGCTCTGACCGTCCGACGCTGATCGCCTGCAAAACCCAGATTGGCTTTGGTGCGCCAACCAAAAGCGGCAAAGCCGCTGCTCATGGCGCGCCTCTGGGCGCCGATGAAATCGCCGGCGCCCGCAAAGCGCTCGACTGGCCGCATCCGCCGTTTGACATTCCCGAACCGGTCTTGGGCGCCTGGCGCGAGGCTGGTGTGCGCGGGCAAGCTGTTCGCAATGCATGGGAAGAACGCTTCAAGAGCGACGCCAATTGCGAGGCTCTACGCGTCGCGCTTGCGGGCGATTACGCCGGCAGCCTGTCGCCAGCGATCCGTGCGCACAAAATCGCGCTGGTCAATGAGCCGAAAAAAGTTGCAACCCGCAAAGCCTCTGAAATGGCGCTGGAGGTTGTCAACGGCGCTATTGATGAGACGATTGGCGGCTCAGCCGACCTTACCGGTTCGAACAACACCAAGACCAAGGGTCTCGATATTCTCGATGCGGATAATTACGCCGGTCGCTATCTTCATTACGGCATTCGCGAGCACGGCATGGCGGCGGCGATGAACGGCATGGCGCTGCATGGCGGCGTGGTTCCTTATGGCGGCGCGTTTATGGTGTTTGCCGATTATTGCCGCCCGTCCATACGGCTTGCAGCGCTGATGGGGTTGCGCGCCGTATATGTGATGACCCACGATTCCATCGGCCTTGGCGAGGACGGGCCCACCCACCAACCGGTTGAGCATCTGGCGAGCTTGCGTGCGATCCCCAATCTCAATGTGTTTCGCCCCTGTGATGCGGTGGAGACCGCCGAGTGCTGGGAGGTGGCGCTGAAGAATATTGCAACGCCTTCGGTGATTGCATTGACCCGCCAGGCGCTGGAGCCGGCGCGCCTTAGTGAGGAAGATAAAAACCTTTCCGCCCACGGCGCCTATATTATCGCCGATGATGAGGCTTATGACGCAACCATTATCGCCACCGGCTCTGAGGTTGAAATCGCGATGGCGGCTCGGGCGAGGCTGGCGGATGAGGGCGTCAAAGCACGCGTCGTCAGCGCGCCGTCGTTTGAGCTGTTTGCGATGCAAACCGAGAGCTACCGGCTGGAAGTTCTTGGCGACAAGCCGCGCGTCGGCGTAGAGGCTGCGATCCGTCAGGGCTGGGACCAGTTCCTGCGGCTTAAAGATGGGTTTATCGGCATGACCGGTTTTGGCGGCTCGGCGCCGGCGGCGGATTTATACAAACATTTCGGCATCACCACGGACGCGGTTGTCGGTGAAGTGAAAAGATTGATTGGTTAGGAGAAATTGATGGCGTTGAAAATTGCAATTAACGGTTTTGGACGGATAGGGCGGCTGGCTTTGCGCTCGATTGTTGAGACTGGCCGCAAGGGCGTAGATGTCGTTGCGATCAACGATCTTGGTCCTGTGAATACGAATGCGCATCTCGTTCAGTATGACTCCGTACACGGACGCTTTTCTCATGAAGTAAGGGTCGCCAATGACACCATCGATGTCGGCATGGGCCCGATCAAGGTGATCGCTGAACGCGATCCGACGAAACTGCCCTGGGGCGAGATGGGCGTTGATGTCGTATTTGAATGTACCGGCATTTTTGCCACGCGCGACAAGGCGGCGATGCATCTCGACGCTGGCGCCAAGCGGGTTTTAGTGTCCGCGCCGGCTTCCGGCGCCGATAAGACCATCGTTTTCGGCGTCAATCATGGCGCCTTGACGTCGGATGATGTTGTCGTCTCCAACGCGTCTTGCACTACCAACTGCCTCGCGCCGGTTGCAAAAATCCTGAACGACACGGTCGGCATCGAGCATGGCTATATGACCACCATCCACTCCTATACCGGCGATCAGCCGACGCTCGATACGCTGCATAAAGACCTTTACCGCGCCAGGGGCGCGGCGGCCAACATGATCCCGACATCGACCGGCGCGGCGAAAGCTGTGGGGATTGTGCTGCCGGAACTCAACGGCAAGCTCGACGGCTCGTCGATCCGCGTGCCGACAGCCAATGTCTCGGTGATCGATCTGGTGTTTACGCCGATACGCGAAACCACCGTTGAGGAAATCAACAACGCCATGGTTGAGGCTTCAAACAGCGCTCTGCGCGGCATTCTCGCCGTCACCGACAAGCCGCTGGTGTCATCGGATTTCAACCATGATCCGCACTCATCCACCTTTGCCCTCCCGCAAACCCAAGTCATGGACGGCAGGCTGGTGCGCGTTTTGGCCTGGTATGACAATGAATGGGGCTTTTCAACGCGGATGACCGATACGGCGCTGGAAATGGCGAAACATCTTTAGAGGCTGGCGTGGCTGCTTACCGAACGCTTGATGATCTCGATGTCGCCGGCAAAACCGTGCTGGTGCGGGTCGATTTCAATGTGCCGATGAAGGATGGCGTGGTGACCGACGCCACCCGCATCGACCGCGCCTTGCCGACCATTCAGGAGCTGTCGAAAAAAGGCGCCAAAACGCTGCTGCTGTCGCATTATGGCCGGCCCAAGGGCAAACCCGATCCGGCGCTGACGCTAAAGCCGGTGCGCAAAGTTTTGAGCGACAAGCTTGGCGGGCCGGTTGAATTTGCTGAGGATTGCATCGGCGATGCGGCCCGTAAAGTGGTCAAGCGCCTAATCGATGGCGATGTGGCGCTGTTGGAAAATACTCGTTTTCATCTGGGTGAAGAGCAGAATGATTTTGCATTCGCCCGCCAGCTTGCCGAGCTTGGGGACACCTACGTCAATGATGCATTTTCGGCGGCGCATCGCGCCCATGCCTCGACGGTGGGGATTGCGTATGTGCTGCCGTCTGCGGCCGGCCGGGCGATGCAGCGCGAGCTTGATTATCTGAAAGCTGCGCTCTCCGAACCGGTGCGGCCGATGATGACGGTGGTTGGCGGCGCAAAAGTCTCAACCAAAATTGAACTGCTGCTCAACCTTGTCAGCCGCGCCGATATTTTGGCGGTCGGCGGCGGCATGGCCAACACATTTTTATATGCCCAAGGCCACAGCGTCGGCAAATCATTGTGTGAGCCGGACCTTGCCGCGACCGCTCGGGAAATTATCGCGCAAGCCAAGCAATCGGAGTGCGATCTCGTCTTGCCGGTCGATGTGGTGGTCGCCAAGGAATTTGCCGAGGGCGCCGACCGTGAAGTGCGCGCGCCGGACGGCGTCGCTGCCGATGAAATGATCCTCGACCTTGGACCAGAGACCACCGATCTTATTGCCGCAAAGATTGAGAGCGCGAAAACTCTGGTCTGGAACGGACCGCTCGGCGCGTTTGAAATCAAACCGTTTGACACCGCAACGGTCGAGGCGGCGCGCTTTGCGGCCCGGCGCGTTAAGGAAGAGGGTCTGGTCGCCGTCGCCGGCGGCGGCGACACGGTGGCCGCGCTCGCCGCCGCTGATGTGGTTAAAGATTTTACCTATGTGTCGACGGCGGGCGGCGCATTCCTTGAATGGCTTGAAGGCAAGGTATTGCCGGGGGTCGCCGCGCTTGAAGCGTCGGCGACAAAATAAACAGATGGGGCGTAGAACATGGATTTGACGGCGCTAAATAATATAGCAACTAACATGGCGGCGCCCGGTAAGGGCATTCTTGCGGCAGACGAATCGTCCGGCACCATCAAGAAGCGTTTCGATGCGATCGATACGCAATCGACCGAAGACAATCGCCGCGACTATCGCGAAATGCTGTTCCGCACCGACGTTGCGATGCGCGAGCATATTTCCGGCGTGATATTATTTGACGAAACCATCCGCCAGAAAGCGGCGGACGGGACCGCGCTGGTCAGACTGATTGAAGACGCCGGCGCCATTCCCGGCATTAAGGTCGATAAGGGCGCCCATCCGCTCGCCGGAGCGGTTGGAGAAAAGGTCACCGACGGCCTCGATGGTCTGCGTGACCGCCTTAACGAATATTACAATCTTGGCGCCCGCTTCGCGAAATGGCGCGCGGTGATCGATATTGCCGGCGACGAGATTCCGTCCGGATACTGTATATCGGCGAATGTCCATGCGCTGGCGCGCTATGCGGCGCTATGCCAGGAAGCCAATATAGTCCCGATTGTCGAGCCGGAAGTGTTGATGGATGGCGATCATGACATCGACCGCTGTTATGACGTCACTGAGTTCACACTGAAGTCGCTATTTGACGAGCTTTATGCGCAAGACGTCGCGCTTGAGGGAGCAATTCTTAAACCGAATATGGTGATCGCCGGCAAAAAATGCGCGAAGCAAGCAAGCGTTGATGAAGTTGCCGAGATGACCGTCCGGGTGTTGCGCGCCAGCGTCCCGGCGGCGCTGCCGGGCATCGTCTTCCTGTCCGGTGGCCAGTCCGACAGTGAAGCCACCGCGCATCTCAATGCGATGAATGCGGAGTATAAAGACCAGATGCCGTGGGCGGTGTCATTTTCCTATGGCCGCGCTTTGCAGTCAGCGCCGCTGAAAGCATGGGGCGGCAAGGCGGAAAATGTCGCCGCCGCGCAAGCCGCTTTCGCGCACCGTGCGAAGATGAACAGCCTTGCACAACTGGGCGACTGGTCCGAAGGGCTGGAGACGGCGGGTTAGGTTTGGGCGAGGCGTTTGCCGCGTCTTTAGGCCCACCCCCTTCGACCGCTACGCGGCCACCTCCCCCGTAAACGGGGGAAGAAAAGGCCTGTCTCAAGCACAACCTATATTCCTCCCCCGTGATAACGGGGGAGGTGTCAGCGAAGCTGACGGAGGGGGGCTTGCCCACGAAATAAGAAATGCGCACAAGTTTGGGAAAGCTCTGATGCAGCCGAAACAGCCAGCGCTGCCTCCGCGAAATTCTTCCCTCGGAAAAATTTCAAAGCAGGCCTTGTAATTCCCTTACGCAGCGGCGACATTAAGCGAAGTAAACTGCTCAGTGTAATGCTATCCGGTAACATGAGGAAGTGAGCCCGCTATGCCCGATCCGACCGCGCCTGTGGAAGAGGTTCCGGCCGATAAAATCGAGTGGATTGCGGGATTTCCAGCCCCGCCGACGCCGCCAATCCGGCCGCTTCATGCGCTGGTTTCGGTGTGGCGTCTGGTGCGCAATAAAGAAGATACGCGCCAGGTGTTTGAGATCGTGCAGGCGCTGTCCGGCGGCGCCGCTAAACGATTATTCGCCCGATTTGTCGCCACGCCTTATGGCCGGCGCGTCATTACTGAGCCAGTTAGGTTGGAAAACATTTTGAGTGACCACGAGGCGTTGCGTGCGCTTCCCGAAGGCAGCCTTGGCCGCGTCTATCTCGACTTTATGGAAGGTGAAAACCTGACATCGGAAGGGCTGATTGATGCGGCCAACGAGGCCGGCATTGATTTTCGCGGGGAAACCCAGTTCGAAGACTATCGTCGTCTCTTCCTGCATCTCGATGTTTCCCACGATCTTTGGCATGTGTTGTCCGGCTATGGCCGCGACGCTTTGGGCGAGCTTTGCAACCTTATCTTCAGCCGCGCCCATACCCGCACGCGCGGCTTCGGTTTCATCGTGTTTATTGGCGCGATTGCGCAAAAACTTGAGCAGCCCTCAGCGCCCGTGTTAAAGGCGTTGGCTGAAGCGCGCCGCAATGTGCGCGGGGCGGCGTGGGTGCCGGAATTTGACGTTGAAGAAATGTTGCCGTTACAGCTTGCCGAAGTGCGCCGGCGGATGAACATCACAGAGCCTGTGTTTTATAATGCGATCCCGGATGAAGTGAAAGACAACCTGCTCAAGCCGAAAGTCAAACACACCCAGAGCGAACGTGAAAGCCTGCACAATCCGGAACCGGCGCTGTAATTTATGCCGCCGCCCGGCAGGGTTTGCGTCCTCGCATTTCAACGCTCCCTGGATTATAGATCTCGCCCATGAGCGAGGACTGCCAACTTTATCTCATCACTCCGCCACAAATTGCCGAGCTTGCGCGATTTGCAGACCGGTTGACCGAAGCGATGGATGCGGGCGCCATTGCCTGCGTTCAGTTACGGCTGAAACACAAAGGCGGCGGCGCGCCAGCCGATGACGATGTGCTGGCGGCGGCGGGTGCGCTATTGCCGATCGCGCGCAAATATGATGCGACTTTCCTGATCAATGACCGGCCCGACCTCGCGCTCAAAGCCGGCGCCGACGGGGTTCATATCGGCCAGTCCGATGCGCCTTATGGAAAGGCGCGCGCCCTGCTTGGCGATGATGCAGTGATCGGCGTTACGTGTCACAATTCGAAACATCTAGGCGTCATCGCCGGCGAGGCGGGCGCCGATTATGTCGCCTTTGGCGCTTTCTTTCCGACCAAGACCAAACAAGCAGCGGCGCTGGCGGATAAAGATATTCTCCAATGGTGGGCGTTCGCCACCACGACGCCAAGCGTTGCGATAGGCGGGGTCACGCCGGAAAATTGCGCACCGCTGGTCCGCGCCGGGGCAGATTTTCTCGCCGTGTCGTCGGCAGTGTGGGGCGCGGATGATGGCCCCGCCTCCGCGATTAAGGCCTTTGAAGCGGCCATCGTCGCGGCTTAACCATATTGGGTAACCTAATCGGAACGATCCTTGCACCACTCTCATAGCCGTTATCCGAAACGGCGGTGAGACAAGGATCGAAGCGCGATGAAACTCAACTGGATCGTTATTATCGGCGGCGTGCTTCTGGTGGCGGCGACGTTTTCTGCGGCGTATCTGGAAGGTGTGAATGCGGCGGCGGAAGCGGCTGCAAAAACCGCTATGGCTTCGCAACTGGTGACAGCGCGCTAGCGCAGTTCATCGAAACGGCGTAACTTATGATTACGCATGCAAAGCCCGCTTACATATTCATTCCTTGTCCTATTCGCGCTCATTACATTTGCCTGGGCTGCGGAGGACAATGTCGCGGCGGTGCGCACCGCATTTCAGCATTTGAAGGCCGACGAGTTCACCCAGTCGCGTGAGATTGCCGCGCCGTTGGCGGAAGCTGGCGATGCGGATGCGCAACATTTGCTGGGATACATCTATGAAAACGGGCTTGGCGTTCCGCGCGACATGGCGCGCGCGCTGGCCTATTACAGTAAGGCCGCCAATCAGGGCCAGGCGGATTCGCAATATGCGCTTGGCGATCTGGCTTTCACCGGCGACGGCGTCAAACGCAATCTCGAACGCGCCGCCGGCTGGTACAAGCTTGCCGCCGGGCGCAGCCATGCCGGCGCCAAAGCCCAGCTCGGCGTGATGTATGCGCAGGGCCTGTTTTTTCCAAAGGACATCCAAAAAGCCATCGAGTATTTTGAACAAGCCGCAGCGGCGAGCGACGCCGACGCGCAATATAATCTGGGCGCGATCTATTTAACCGGACAGGGCAAGCCGCAAGGCTATGCAATGGCCGCGCGCTTGTTTGAACAGGCGGCGGAACAAGGCCATGCGCTGTCGCAGTTCAACCTGGCACTGCTTTATGATTCAGAACTGCTCGGGGCGCCGAAGCCTGAAAAAACCGCCCGCTGGATGCGCGCGGCGGCGACGGAGGGCATGCCGGACGCGATGGTGGCCATGGGCCTCCTGACCCATGAAGGCCGCGCCGGCGCCGGTGAGGAAGTTGCCGCGGACTGGTTTGAGCGCGCCGCCAAGGCCGGCAATGCCCAAGGCCAGTTCCTCTTTGCGGTGGCGCTGAGCGAAGGCGACGGTAGGACGAAAGATGCACGCCAGGCGCTGGTTTGGGTTGAGCGGGCGTTGGCTAATGAGGCTATCACCGATGATATCGCAGAAAATACGAAAACCCTCCGGAAACGACTTGTGACAATACTAGGAATGTAACAGGCGCTCGTTTCGGTTTGCCAGTTTATTCGTTATCGACAATCATAGTTCTAATGTGACGAAAACGACGGTTCGCAATGTTCCGTAGCACGATGAACAGAGCGGGATAAAGCAGGCTCGCGGTTAAGATTAATGATGTTAGCCCGGCTTGCAGGATGCCGATGCGCGGTAAGCCATCGGCTCCTATGTTTAGCATTTGAACGACAGCGACAAGCAAACTCACCAATAAATAAGCGCCTACCAGCCTCCAAGCTATCGAAAGCCAAACGGGAAAAACATTATTTAAAGAAGGCTCCAACTCACCGGATGTTGTCTGCTCTATCGAGGTTAACACAATAGCAAAGTCTTTTATCGGGGAGCCCAACAGAATATACAGCACACCGAACGCTGTTGCGGCAAACAGGATTGTGCTGAGCGCAATGCGTAGTAAATTCTGAGCGAGATCAGAAAGTATGGCCAACTCGCCGAATCCCAAAAAGCTTGTAAACATCAAAAAAATGTTCACAACCCAACTGAGAAAAAGAAATCCCGCAAGTAGTCTCCAATAAAATGCTGACGTAAATTGCAGCGCACGTTGATTAGAAAAATCTATTTCATTCAGCTTAATTTCTGACATTATTACCCACTACTACGTTTTATTGTTTTCGTGAAAGCTTGTTACGCTAATCTCAAATTCCGGCCCCACAAGCAAGATTCCCGTTTCGTTCTCGCGCGAAACGCCTTATCGCTAGGGCGATGAACCAGGTGATTCGAATTTTCGGGATCGATCCGGGCTCGGCGGCGACCGGCTGGGGGGTGATCGACTGCGCTGGCCCGCGGCTGAGTTATGCGGCTTCGGGTGTGATCCGGCCAAAGCGCGGGGATGCTCATGCACAAAAGCTCGCGCATATTTTTACCGCCCTGCGGGTGCTGATTGAAGAACATGCGCCCCACGAGGCGGCGGTCGAGGAGACCTTCGTTAACGCCAGCCCGCGCGATGCGCTGGTGCTGGGTCAGGCGCGCGGCGTGGCGCTGCTGGCGCCGGCGCTTGGCGGTCTGCCGGTGGCGGAATATGCCGCCAATTCGGTCAAAAAATCGGTGGTCGGGCGCGGCCATGCCGACAAGCGACAGGTGATGGCGATGGTCAAGGTGTTATTGCCGGCATGCGGCGAGCTGGCGGCTGACGAAGCTGACGCGCTGGCGGTGGCGATCTGTCATGCGCACCATGCGGGCGTCAGGCGGTTGGAGGCGGCGTCATGATCGGCAGGCTTAAAGGGACCGTTGTTTCGATAGGCGAGGACACCGTGCTGATCGATGTCATGGGCGTCGGCTATGAGGCTTACGCCGCATCGCGCACATTGCAACGCCTGGCTGTCGGCGAGGCGGCAACGCTCTCTATAGAGACGATTGTGCGCGAGGATATGATCCGGCTTTATGGCTTTGAAAACGAAGCTGAGCGGCAGTGTTTTCGCCTGTTGCAAACCGTGCAGGGCGTCGGCGCCAAACATGCGCTGGCCATGTTGCAGATTTTGCGCCCGGACGAGCTTTATGATGCGGTGGCGGCGCAGGATGTGACGGCGATTTCGCGCGCCCATGGCGTCGGCAAGAAAATCG
>JAJFGE010000005.1 GCA_021776295.1 Hyphococcus sp. | reverse complement strand
ACACGCTCTAGATAGGCAATTTGCGCGGGAAAATAAGATGGACGACAACACCACAAAATTCACCGACGAGGAAGCGCTTCTCTTTCACAGCCGCGGCAAGCCCGGCAAGCTGGAAGTCACGCCGACCAAACCGATGGCCACCCAGCGCGATTTATCGCTGGCCTATTCGCCCGGCGTCGCCGTTCCGGTGCAAAGGATCGCCGACGACCCGGACGCCGCCTATGATTACACCGCCAAGGGCAACATGGTCGCGGTCATCACCAACGGGACGGCCATTCTCGGCATGGGCGATCTTGGCGCGCTCGCCGCCAAGCCGGTGATGGAGGGCAAATCGGTCCTGTTCAAGCGCTTTGCCGACATTGATTCCATCGATATCGAAATTGACACCAAAGACCCGGACGAATTTATCGATGCGGTGAAATATCTCGGGCCCAGCTTTGGCGGCATCAACCTTGAAGATATCGCCGCGCCGCAAAGCTTTATCATCGAGCAGCGGCTGAAAGAGCTGATGGATATTCCGGTATTTCACGACGACCAGCACGGCACCGCGATCATTACCGCAGCGGGGCTCATCAACGCGCTCGATATTGCCGGCAAGTCAATAAAAGAAGCCAAAGTCGCTGTCGCCGGCGCCGGTTCGGCGGCGCTGTCGGTGGTCGGCCTGATTAAGGCGATGGGCGTTCGTCATGAAAATGTGTTGGTATGCGGACGAAAGGGCGTTCTGTACAAAGGCCGGCCGGACGGCATGGACCAGTGGCGCTCCGCCCATGCTGTGGAAACCGACAAACGCACCTTAGTCGAGGCGATGGACGGGGCCGATGTCTGCATCGGTCTTTCGGTCGCCGGCGCGGTCACGCAACCGATGGTCAAATCGATGGCGAAGAACCCGATCATCTTCGTTATGTCCAATCCGACGCCGGAAATCCTGCCGGAGGAAATCGAGGCGGTGCGCAAGGACGCCATCATCGCCACCGGCAGGTCGGATTACCCGAACCAGGTCAATAACGTCCTCGGCTTTCCTTACATTTTCCGCGGCGCGCTCGATGCGCGGGCGCGCACCATCAACGAAGAGATGAAAATCGCTTGCGCCGAGGCGCTGGCGAAACTAGCCCGCGCCGACGTTCCCGATGAAGTCGCCGCCGCCTATGGCAAGCGTCTGCAATATGGCCCAGGCTACATTATCCCGGCGCCGTTCGACCCGCGATTAATTTCTGAAATCCCGCCGGCGGTCGCAAAAGCGGCTGGCGATAGCGGCGTTGCAAGGCGCCCGGTTGAAGACCTTCGCGGCTACAAACAAACCCTCGCCGCGCGGCTTAATCCCTCAGCCTCGTTCCTCCAAAAAGTACAAGCCACCTTGCGCGCCCATGAAGAGCCTAAGCGGATTGTATTTGCTGAAGGCGAAGAGGAAACGGTTATTCGCGCCGCCCATGGCTTTCAACAGGAAGGCCTCGGCCGCGCCATCCTGATCGGCCGCGAAGACGAAATTAAAAAAAGGATCGCCGCGCTCGGCATGGCGCGTGATTGCGAGTTTGAAATTCACAACGCCCGGCTTTCTGACAACAACCCGGTCTATACTGACCACCTCTACAGCCGGATGCAGAGAAAAGGCTATCTTCGCCGCGACGCCCAGCGCCTGATCAACACCGACCGCAATGTTTTTGCCGCCTGCATGCTGGCGCATGGCCACGCTGACGGCATGGTGACCGGCGTCACCCGCCATTACGACGTCGCGCTTGGCAACACCCGCATGGTCATCGATCCGCGCCCCGGCGAGCGGATGATCGGAATGTCTATTCTCCTGACCAAGAACCGCACTTTGTTCGTCGCTGACACCAGCGTTACCGAACTGCCCAGCGCAAAAGACCTCGCCGACATCGCCATGCAGGTCGCGCATGCTGTGCGACGGTTGTCTTTTGAGCCAAAACTCGCCTTTGTTTCCTATTCCAATTTTGGCAATCCCGATACGGAACATTCGCGCCGGGTTTCCGGCGCGGTTGAAATTCTCGACCGCCGCCGTGATGTCGATTTTGAATATGAGGGTGAAATGACGCCGCGCATGGCCTTAAACGAACAAGTCCGCTCGATTTACCCGTTCTCACGCCTTAAAGGCGAAGCCAATGTCTTGATCACGCCAGGCGTTCACTCGGCCGGAATTTCCACAAAGCTGGTCGGCGAACTTGGCGGCGCAACCGTGATCGGCCCGGTGCTTATCGGGCTAGAACACTCCGTGCAAATCGCCCAGGTCGGCGCCCGTGTCGGCGATGTCGTTGTTCTCGCTGCCATGGCCGCCTACGGGCTGGACCAGGAACACCGGACGTGGGCGCAAAAGGCGGGGTGAGGGCCGGCAACATCCAGAAACTTTGCGTTTAGAGCATCGAGCGAAAAGTGTGCAACGGTTTTCGCGTCGCGCGATGCGACTACGAAAGAATCTAGAGCAAAATGCGCGATTCGCATTTAACGCATTTTGCTCTAGTCTCCGCGCCTGAAACTCTTCGATTGACCGCGCACTATCGCGGCGCCCCAGGGCCTTGGCAGGGCCTTCATCAGCCATACGACGAATTTGTTCCACGCGCCCGGCACATAAACCACATGGCCTTTTTCAACCGCATCAAGCGCGCCTTCAACCACCGGTTCGGGCGCCATAAACATGTATTTCGGTAATGCGGAGACCAGCCCGCGCGTGTCATTAACGTCGTAGAACTCTGAATAGGTAAAGCCCGGACACAGCGCTGTGATATTAACCCCCTTGCCGTCGCATTCGGCCGCCAGCGATTGCGCGAAGCTGACGAGAAACGCCTTTGAGGCGCCGTAAAGCGTATGGCCGGACGAGCCGGCGACAAGGCCGGCGACCGATGAGACCTGAATGATGCGGCCATAGCCGCGCACCAACATGCCCGGTAGAAACAGATGCGTCAGATGCGCATAGCCGGTGACCATCAGCTCAATAAAGTCGCGATGCGCCTGCCAGCCGTTCTCGGTGTAAACGCCGGGCATGCCGAAGCCGGCATTGTTGACCAGAATATCGATATTAACGCCGTCGGCTTTCAGCCGCGCGAAAACTGTGTCCGGTGCGTCGTCAGCAGCAAGGTCAGCGGCGATGATCCGCACATCAATTGCGTGCGCCGCCTTCAACTCATCGGCGAGCGCGCGAAGCCGGTCTTCACGCCGGGCGACAACAACGAGATTGGCGCCGCGCGACGCCAAAGCTTTAGCAAAGACCGCACCGATCCCCGCCGATGCACCGGTAATCAGCGCCCATTTTCCAGCATAGGTCATATCCGGCATCGAGCATTTTTTGACCGCACCCGTCAAGGTCACGCAGCAGTGGGTGGCTTTGGCCATAAAGCGCATTTTCAAATATGCACCGTATTCGTATTATTTTTGTCCGTCCTAATCGATGGTCATCCCTCCCTGCGGCAAGCGGCAATATGTTGCCAGCGCAGGAGCGGGTTAAGGTCATGAAACGAAGCCAAGTTGCACGGCAATTGCAGCATAAACAGCAAAACCGGGGGAGCGGCCCCCATGCAGGGACGTTAACATTGGAAGCACTTGAATTCATCGCTATTTTGGCGACCTTCGCTGTTGTCCTGGCATGGTATATCAAAAATGCCGCCGCCGGCGACGACGGCGCCCGCGGCCTTCTGGCTTTGTCGCAAGACCCTGAGACCGCCAAACCGGACGCTCCGCGCGCATCCTATCGCATCAAAACCCGGCTGGCGATGCGCGCTCATGAACGCCGCGATGCGCAAGATGGACGAACGCCGCCAGAACTAGCCCCGGCGTTCCGCGCCCTTGGAGAGGCCGACCGCATGCGCCGCAAATTCCGCCTCCAGGACGAGGCTCGCTACCGCGCAAAAGACAAGGCCGCGCGCTATACCCCTCGCAGCGGGCCGGGCGCATCATAAGCATCTCCGATTTGCTCTTCATTTTTCCTGCGCATTAGCGCAAAAGCACTGCCGCTGGGTTTATTGAAACGCGGCGACGAATACTGCGCGAACAGGGGCCCGATATCACTCAGCAGGATACCTATACGCCGCCCGAACACCCGCAAGGCCGGCTCGGCGTGTTGCTGGTTAATCTCGGCACCCCGGATGCGCCGACGCCGGGCGCCGTGCGGCGCTATCTTGGGGAGTTTCTGAGCGATCCGCGCATAGTCGATATGCCGCGCATTTTATGGCTGCCAATCCTTCATGGGCTTATCCTCAACATTCGCCCCAAGGCGACAGCGAGGGATTATAGTAAAATATGGCGTATAGAGAGTAATGAAAGCCCGTTGCGCTATCATACGCGGATGCAGGCGCAAGCTGTCGCCAAGGCTTTCGGCGATGATACGGTCATCGATTGGGCGATGCGCTATGGCCAGCCATCACCCGCCAGCCGCATCGACGCTTTGCGCGATCAGGGCTGCGGCCGGCTTTTAATTGTCCCGCTATATCCGCAATATTCCGCGACCACGACGGCAAGCGTCGCCGACGCGGTCACGAAAGCTCTGAAAGACATCGCCTGGCGGCCAGAGGTCAGGACCGCATCGGCTTTTCCAGGCGAGCCCGCCTATATCGAGGCGCTTGCCAGTGTTGCGCGCGGAGAGCTTGGCGAGGCCGCGCCGGAGCGGGTGATTATTTCGTTTCATGGCCTGCCGCAACGCTATGTCGATGCTGGCGATCCCTATTACGCCCATTGCAGCGAGACGGCACAGTTGTTGCGCGCGGAAATGGGGTGGGCGGAAGATTATGCGCCGATGACGTTCCAGTCGAAATTCGGGCGCGGCCAATGGCTGGCGCCGGCGACAGAGGCGACGGTTCTGAAGCTTGCCGGCGCGGGGGTTAAAAACATCGCCGTCATCACGCCGGGCTTTGTCGCTGATTGCATCGAAACGCTTTCAGAAATCGATATCGCCTTGCGGCAGACGTTTCTGGCGGCGGGCGGCGCGCAGTTTAAAACCATTGCCTGTCTCAATGATGCGCCGGAGATGGTCGGTATTCTCCAAACCATCATCCGCCGCGAGGCCGACGGTTGGCTATAACGCATGCCCGCCGGTTCGGCCCATCACGTCACGCGCACCATTCACCGCTTGACATCTTGCCGCAAACCGGCCCTGCCTTAATGCTGCGGCGGCGTTTATGGGTTAGATTCGCATCATCATGGAATTATTCGACGCTGAATTCTGGTCTATCTTCATGGACCCGGAAAAATACCGGGCGCTTATTGACCAAATGGGGCCTTGGGCGCCACTGGTTGCTGTCGGTGCGATGGTGGTGGTGTCATTTTTGCCGCTGCCTGCGGAAACCATCGCGGTCGCCAATGGCGCCGCTTTCGGCCGGTTGGAAGGTTTTGTGTTGACCTGGATTGGCGCGATGATTGCCGCCGCGCTGGCGTTTTACCTGGCAAGATTGCTGGGCCGGCCAATCGTCAACCGCCTGTTGCCGAAAAAGACATTGGCGCGGTTTGAAAAACAGGTGAACCAGCGCGGCGCGATTTTCCTTCTGCTGGTGCGGATGGTCCCGTTTGTTCCCTATACGGTGGTTAATTATGGCTCCGGGCTCAGCCCGGTGAAGTTTCGCACCTATCTTTGGACATCGGCGGTCGGCATGGCGCCGCCAATTTTCGCCTTTGTCAGCGTTGGCGCCTTGATGATGGAGCAGGCCTGGATCGGCTGGCTCACGCTTGTCGCCGTGTTTGGATTTTTCGCCCTGTTTGCCTATTACACACGGCCATGGTGGCGCGAAGACCCGTCGCGCTAAGCATGCACGATAGCTAAGAGCGCGCTGCGTCGGCAACAGCTTTCACAAAAGCATCAACTTCCTGAGGCGTGGTTTTAAACGATGTCACCAGCCGGTGCATGTTGCCGTTTGCCGGATCGCCTGGCGTCACCCATGGGAAAAAAATTGCGCCCTGGTCTTTTAATTTATCGGCAACGACCTCTGGAAAGCGCGCAAAAACCTGATTGATTTCGGTCGGGTATGAAACCTCAACGCCGCCTATCGCACTAAGCCTGTTTGATAATTGTGCGGCCATAGCGTTGGCGTGGCGCGCCAGCTTCAGCCAGAAGTCATCGGCGAGATAAGCATCGAACTGAGCGGCGATAAAGCGCATCTTTGACCATAAATGCCCGGCGCGTTTGCGGCGGAATTCGAAATCTTTCGCCATGGCCTTGTCGAAAAAAATCACCGCCTCGGCGGCAAGGCAGCCGTTTTTCGTCGCCCCGAAACATAAAACATCAACGCCCGCCCGCCAGCTTAACTCAGCCGGGGAGGCGCCAATAGACGCCACCGCATTGGCAAACCGGGCGCCATCCATGTGAACTTTCAAATCAGTTGCGTGGGCAAAATCGCAAAGCGCCTTTACTTCGTCAGCGGAATAAACCGTGCCGCATTCACTGGCTTGCGTCAGCGACAAAACCCGCTCCGGCGCGCCATGGGGCGGGCGATGAGGAAAACCGGCAAGCGCTGTTGTGACGCCCTGCAGGGTCAATTTTCCGGCCTCGCCGGCAATTGGCAAGAGCTTCGCACCGCCGGTAAAAAATTCCGGGCCGGCGCATTCATCCATCTGCACATGGCTTTGCTCGTGGCACAAAACCATGCCGTAAGGCGGGGTCATCACCGACAGCGCCAGACCGTTTGCAGCGCCGCCGGTGGCGACAAAATAAACCGCGCAATCGGTCTCAAACAGGTCCGAAAACCGCGCTTCAACCCGCGCCGTCAAATCGTCACCGCCATAGGCCGGCGCCGGGCCGTCATTGGCGCGCGCGATAGCATCGATTATTTCTGGCGCGGCGCCGGCCCAATTGTCAGAACCAAAATTCATGCGTGGAGCCTCGCGCTCATCGGCTCAAGCGTCAAGCATTGAGGCGAGGTCAACGAAATTATCGACGATGCGCACGGCGCCAGCGCGCGCCAGCGCCGCCCCGTGGCCGTCATAGCAATGGCCGCCGCCAACAAACCCCCAAACCGTCATCCCCGCAGCGCAGCCCGCCAAAACGCCGTTTTCGCTGTCCTCAATGACCAGACAACGCGCTGGGTCGGCAGCGATTTTCTGCGCCGTATAAAGAAAAATATCCGGCGCCGGTTTGCCGTCAGCGACGCGGTCGGCGGAATAAATATGCGGGTCGAAAAACCGGTAAAGGCCGGTGCGTTTTAATTTGCTGACCAGAAATTGCGTGCGCGAGGAGGATGCAACCGCTACCGGCAAGGGAATCGCGGCGAGCGCGGTTTGCGCGCCGGGAACCGGCAGCAGCTCATCGCGGCGCGACCGCCGCACCGCCAGCAACCCGTCAAAGAACGCCGCCTCAGGCGCGCGCCCATTGATGGCGAAATATTCTTCTCCCAGACGGTCAAAAAACACATCATCGCGCAACCCGGTAAACAACCGCACAAGGTCCGCTGGCGTCCAGTCAAACCCATGCTCGCACAGATACGCTATAGACTGATCAAGACCCAAGGCTTCGCTATCGACCAGCACCCCGTCACAGTCGAAAATCACCGCCGCAAAATCACTCGCCGTCATTTGTCTGTCCTCGGATTGGCGCCGACGCGGATCACCTGCGAGGCGTAAGGTTTGTTTAGCTGGCGCAGGAGCAATAAAAAAGGGCCGCAAATGAGCGGCCCTTTTTTATTTTTGATTAGCGCTGCAATGCTATCCGGCGAGGAACGCCAGCAACAGCAGAGCCACGATATTGGTGATCTTGATCATCGGGTTGACGGCGGGACCGGCGGTGTCCTTGTAGGGATCGCCTACCGTGTCGCCGGTGATGGCGGCTTTGTGGGCCTCAGAGCCCTTGCCGCCAAAGTTGCCGTCCTCGATATATTTTTTGGCGTTGTCCCAGGCGCCGCCGCCGGCGGTCATGGAAAGCGCCAGGAACAGGCCGGTGACAATTACGCCCATCAACATCGCGCCGACAGCCGACAGCGCCGCCGATTTATCGGCAACCATGTTGATTATAAAATACAATACCAGCGGCGACAAGATCGGCAACATCGACGGCACGATCATTTCCTTAATCGCAGCACGCGTCAGCATATCGACCGTGCGGCCATAATTGGGCTTGGACGTGCCCGCCATGATGCCCGGGTCTTCGCGGAACTGCTTGCGCACCTCTTCAACAACGGCGCCCGCTGCGCGGCCCACCGCCTGCATCGCCATCGACCCGAACAGGTATGGCAAAAGCCCGCCAATGAACAGGCCAACAACGACGTATGGGTTGGACAATGAGAAGTCGACCGCCACATCGGCAAAGAACGGAAACTCCGACGGATGTGCGACAAAATGTTTGATGTCTTCTGTATACGCAGCAAATAGCACCAAAGCGCCAAGCCCGGCTGAGCCGATTGCATAGCCTTTGGTGACGGCTTTCGTGGTGTTGCCCACCGCATCGAGCGCATCGGTGGTTTTGCGAACCCCTTCATCAAGCTTCGCCATTTCGGCGATGCCGCCGGCATTGTCGGTGACCGGGCCAAAGGCGTCGAGCGCAACAATCATGCCGGCAAGCGCCAGCATGGTCGTTACTGCCGTTGCAATCCCGTAAAGCCCGGCGAGGTTTGAAGTGATGACGATGCCAACCACAATCACCAGGGCCGGCAGGGCGGTCGACTCCATGGAGACCGCAAGGCCCTGAATGACATTGGTGCCGTGGCCGGACTCAGAGGCTTTCGCCACCGACTGGACCGGGCGGAAATTCGTGCCGGTGTAATATTCTGTGATCCAGACGATCAGCCCGGTGATGACCAGACCAAGCGCGCCGCAGATGAACAGGCTGAGGCCGGTAAATGAGGCGCCGCCAGCAGTCTCGCCAATGGTCTCGCCGAAGCCAAAGATCTGATAGGTGACGATCGCAATCGCAACCAGTGACAAAACGCCGGTGACGACAAGGCCTTTGTAAAGCGCGCCCATGATGTTGGTCGAGCCTTTGCTGAGATTGACGAAATAGGCGCCGATAATCGAGGTGATGATGCATACCGCGCCGATGGCCAGCGGGTAGAACATGAAGTTGGCGGCGTTTGCAGTGAACAGGATCGAGCCGAGCACCATGGTCGCCGCCAGCGTGACGACATAAGTTTCAAATAGGTCGGCGGCCATGCCGGCGCAGTCGCCAACATTGTCGCCAACATTGTCGGCGATGGTCGCCGGATTGCGCGGATCATCTTCAGGGATGCCAGCTTCAACTTTGCCGACAAGATCGCCGCCAACGTCTGCGCCTTTGGTGAAGATGCCGCCGCCAAGACGGGCGAACACGGAAATCAAGGAAGCGCCAAGCGACAGTGCGATCAGACCCGTGACGACGTCGCGGCTTTCTGGCGCGTGGCCAAGGCCTTCCGTTAAAATGGCATAATAGCCGGCAATACCGATCAACGCGAATCCGGCAACCAACATGCCGGTGACCGCACCGGAGCGGAAAGCCACCGAAAGACCTTTGCCAAGACTTTCGCTTGCCGCTTGCGCGGTGCGAACATTAGCACGCACCGACACCTGCATGCCGATAAAGCCCGCCGCACCGGAAAGAATGGCGCCGATGGCAAAACCGATCGCCGGTATCAACTGGCCGAAAGCCGCCAGCAAGACCAAAAAAGTCAACCCGCCGACAATCGCGATGGTTATGTACTGACGATAGAGATACGCCGTTGCGCCTTCTTGAATAGCGGCGGCGATTTCTTTCATCCGGTCATTGCCCGCGGGCATCGACAGGACGGAATTGATGGTGAAGGCGCCATATCCGATGGCTGCCAAGCCGGCCAAAATGACCAACCAAAGCGACATGCTCATGTTATTTCTCTCCTGGGAGTAGGTTCAGTAATCGTGGGGTGAT
>JAJFGE010000040.1 GCA_021776295.1 Hyphococcus sp. | reverse complement strand
TGGTCAATTGATGAAACACGCTATTTTGATGGCGCATGACGTTGATCTCCATTCGTGTCCAAAACATCGCTAAATGCTTGGAAACGAGTAGAATCAATGTCGTGCAACCAGTCCACTAACTTAAACCGGACACCAGTGGATGCGATGCGGTATGAAATACTGTTTCGCTGGTCCGGGATCTGTCGCCGCGGGTTGGACATGCCGATGGCGATCCCGTGCTAGCAGCGCGGCATTTCATGCCGCGCGGCACACGGGATGACGTCGAACGAAAACGGCGCAAATCCAAACAACCACAACACGAATCGAATCTTTGATTTTACAACCCTGAGAGGGTAGTCTTCCATAGTTCGCGCTGACCGTTTGCGAAGCAAACGCAGCTGCGCGGACATGCATTTTTCTCTTTTGGTACGCCGCACGCGACAAATTTTCCGTTGAAGTTGTTTCTATATGAATTTTTCTCGCAAAACGTGCGCGGCATACGGCTTTACGTCACAAATTTTGTCAAATGGGGGCCCAACCCCATTTGACTGGTGAAAAGTTATCCTCACGCATTCCGGCGGTCCTATACTCCCCCCAACGTCGAAATGCGATTTTTGAAACAGGCGATTTGGCGCCGCAAAGCCGGCGCATCGCAAAACCCCATCCAGTCCTTTCCGGCGTTCATGTGTGAGGAGCGTAAAGCTCGCTCGCATGGGCTCTTTGACATTGTGAATTTTTTGGCGGCATTGCGGGTTTTCACACGTGAGGTCGCCGTAACCTCCCCTCGATACGCTCGGGCATAGGCGTGCCGCGGCGTGAGGATGCTATTGGTCGCTATACGGAAGAAGTCTACTTGTTCTTTTCGGCCTCTTCGAGGGCTTTTTCCAGCTCCTCGATATCCTTTAACGTCAGGTTAGGATCCTCGCGCAGCGCCCAACCTGGTATTGGGTCAGACGGGCCGATATTGGGGCGATTGCCTTCAACGCCGACCATGAGGTTATCGTCGGCGCTTTCAGCGATTGAATTGGCCCCGGCGGCAGGGCGACGGAAGTCGCGCAGCTGCTCAATGCGGCGCTCATCTTCAAGGCGGCGCGCACTCGCCCGGCCAATTAGCTTGTCAAGCTCCGGCCCGGTGCGGCCGCCCTTGCGGGCGTCGCGCATAAGCTCAATCGCGCGAGAGTAATCCTCGCCGGAATCGCCCGGCCGCCAGCCGGAGAAGAGCTCACGCCGTCCGGCGCATTCGGCGGCTTTGTCTTCGTCCTCAAACTCTTCCGGGCAAAAAATCGCCACCACACCGGACGAGCCGGTATCAATCGGCGCCTCGCCAAGCGGCAATTGCACCAGCGGCCTGACGAAGCGGCGGCCGGAAAAGGTCGGCGCCTGATCGAAGATATCGTCGTTTTGAGGTTGCTCGTCAGGCTCGTCTTCGCCGGCCTGCTCATCTTCCGGTTCTTCATCGGCGCCCTCGTCATCGCCCTCGTCATCGGCGCCGTCATCGCCTGCATTGTCCTCGCCATCATCGTCATCGTCGCCGAGGAATTCGTCGAGGCCGGCCTCCTGGCGGCGTTCCGGTTCAACGGCAAGCAACGGCTCGGGGTCATCCTCCACCGGCGCCTGTTCGACGATGTCTTCCTGCGGCGCCGGCAAAGTCAGATCATCTTGCGCCGCATCCGCAGCATCGAGGATCAGCGGCTCGGGGTCTTCTGCCGGCGGCGCAAAAGCCGGCTCAAGGTCGAGATTAAGTTCTGGTTCTGGTTCTGGCTCAGGCTCAGGCTCAGGCTCAGGCTCAGGCTCGGGTTCCGGCTCTGGTTCCGGTTCTTCAATAAGTTCCGGCTCCGGTATGGGTTCAGGCTCCGGTTCAGGCTCTGGTTGCGGGTTTATTTCCGGATCGCGCAATTCCGGCAGGTCCAGGCGGGGAATTTCAACCAGGGTGACGTTGATGGAGGCCCCCGGCGCTGCTGGGACCCAGATACGCACCCGCCCAAACACCGACAGCGCCGTCAACACAATCAGATTGATGGAAATCGCAATGACCACCGCCGATGTCTTGCGGCGGCGGTCACTGGCGGCAAGGGCATCGAGGATCCGCGCGCTGGTGCGATCAAACGGGCCGTAGATCCGCCGCCACAACCGGCGCATAGAAGCAAAGGCGCGCAGCGGCGTGAGCCCGGCATGCGCTTTTTGCGCGCCGTTTTTATCCGGCGGAGGATCGGCGTTTTCCGTCATGCGGCCTGGCATTGATCCCTGCGCCATTGATCCCTGACATGGGGGCGCTTAAACGCGGAGGACGAATAGAGGAGGTGGCTCAAGTGAAAGTCCTGTTGATCGGCGGCGGCGGCCGGGAACATGCGCTAGGATGGAAAATCGCGCAAAGTCCCGAAATGTCAAAGCTTTTTATGTCGCCTGGCAATACAGGTCTCAATCACATCGGCGAGACTTTGACCATACCAGAAAATGACACGAAAAAGCTCGTATCCTTTTCTAAGGACAATAATGTCGATCTTGTGATCGTCGGACCGGAAGCGCCGCTGGCCGCCGGGCTTGGCGACGCGCTGCGCGCCGCAGGAATCGCCTGTTTCGGCCCCGACAAAGCCGCCGCAAGGCTGGAGACCTCCAAAAGCTTCATGAAAGAAGTCTGCGCCGCCGCCGGCGCGCCGACCGCCGCCTATGGGCGGTTTACCGGCGCCGCCGAGGCGAAGGCATTCTTGCGCGACCAAACCCCGCCCTACGTCATCAAGGCCGACGGGCTCGCGGCCGGCAAGGGCGTGGTGATCGCAGACACCCTCGTTGAGGCTGACGCCGCCATCGACGAGATGCTCGCCGGACGGTTTGGCGAGGCCAGCGCGGCGATTGTGATTGAGGAATTTATGACCGGCGAGGAAGCGAGCTTTTTCGCCATTACCGACGGCGTTACGATTTTGCCGATGATCGCCGCGCGCGACCACAAGCGCGCCTATGATGGCGACAAGGGCCCGAATACCGGCGGCATGGGCGCCTACTCCCCCGCTCCCGTGTTCACCGAGGCCGTTTATCAGCGAACCATGAACGACATCATCGAACCGGTGGTCGCGGAAATGGCGCGGCGCGGCGCGCCCTATGTCGGCGTTCTCTATGCCGGGCTGATGATAGAAAACGAGCGCCCGCGCCTGGTTGAGTTTAACGCCCGGTTTGGCGATCCGGAATGTCAGATCATGATGCGGCGTTTGAGGAGCGATTTGCTGCCCGTCCTCTATGCGGCGGCGTGCGGCAAGCTGGAAGGCCAAGGCTTTGACTGGAGCGAGGACGCTGCGGCGCTGATGGTGATGGCGGCGGAAGGATATCCGGGCGGCTATGAAAAAGGATCGACCATCCGCGGCGTCGCCGCCGCCAATGACTTGCCGGGCGTGGTTGTGTTCCATGCGGGAACCCGCGAACAAGACGGCGCGCTGGTCGCCAATGGCGGGCGGGTTTTGAACATCACAGCAACCGGCGCAAGCTTGCGCGAGGCGATTGCGCGCGCCTATCGCGGGGTTGATGCGATCGATTGGCCGCAAGGGTTTTGTCGCCGTGACATTGGTGGGGCGGCCTTATGATGCATCTCGATCAATGGTGCGCGCAAGCGCAATATTTTGACGCCAATGGCCACAAAATCGCCTATTGGACAAGCGCCGCCGCTACACAGGAAGGCCCTACAAACAACAAACCCTGGCTGCTCTTGATCCACGGCTATCCGACATCGTCCTGGGACTGGACGGCGATGTGGCCGGAGCTGGAAGAAAAATTCAACCTCATAGCCCTCGACATGCTCGGCTTTGGCCTGTCCGACAAACCGAAATCATTCGACTACGCCATAAACCGCCAGGCGGATCTTCAGGAAGCTTTACTGGCGCAGCTCGCCATTAGCGAGGCGCACTTATTTGTCCATGATTATGGCAACACCGTCGGGCAGGAATTGCTCGCCCGTCACAATGAAGGGACTTTAAGTTTCGCCATCAAATCGATGTGTTTTTTAAATGGCGGTTTGTTTCCAGAACAACATCGGCCGCGCCCGATCCAGCGACTGGGTCTGACGCCGCTCGGCTTTTTGCTTGGCGCGTTGATGACCCGCGATAAGTTTCGCAACACCTTCGATCAGATATTCGGACCGCAGACCAAAGCCTCAGACCTTGAAATTGACGGCCACTGGTCGCTGATCCGCCAACATGACGGCCAAAAAGTGCTCCATAAACTTCTGCACTATATCCCCGAGCGCAAACACAATCGCCAGCGCTGGGTCGGCGCGCTGCACGAGGCGCGCGCGCCGATTCGGCTCATCGACGGCGGCGCCGATCCGGTCTCAGGGCGCCATCTTTATGACTATTACCGCCAGGAGATTGCCAGCGCTGACGCGGTGTTGCTTGATGATATTGGCCACTATCCGCATACGGAAGCGCCGGACCGGGTTTTGAACGCATTCTTTGATTTTCATGCCAATATCGGAACGGACTTGTCATGAGCGCTTTTTTGACAGTGTTTTTCAGTATTTTCCTCGCCGAGCTTGGTGACAAAACCCAGCTTGCCACCGTGCTTTTCGCCGCCGAAGACGGCCGCCCAAAATCTCTAGTCTTTGCCAGCGCATCGCTCGCACTGATTGCATCGACCGGTCTGGCAGTCCTGCTGGGCGCGATGGCAGAGCGATATCTCACCATGGCGCCATTGAAACTGCTCGCCGGCATCGGCTTTATCATCATTGGCGTGCTAATGATTGGCGAACATTTCCGCGCCGCCTGAAGGAGCCTTTTCAATGTCGTCCGATCCAGCTGCCGATTTTACCGGCGTCGCCGCAACGCCCGACCACCTGAAATTCGACGAGGCCGCGCTCGCCGCCTATATGCGCGCCCATGTGGATGGCTTTGAAGGGCCGATCACGGTTGAAAAATTCAAGGGTGGGCAATCCAACCCAACCTATTTGCTGACCACGCCGGCAACGAAATATGTCCTGCGGCGCAAACCACCGGGCAAGCTCCTGCCCTCCGCCCATGCCGTTGACCGTGAATATAAGGTGATGACGGCGCTTGGCGGCGAAGGTTTTCCGGCGCCGAAGACTTATGCACTGTGCCAAGACCCGGAAATTATCGGCACGGCGTTTTTCATCATGGATTTTGTCGAGGGCCGGATCTTTTGGGATGCGAGCCTGCCGGAGGTCAGCCGCGAAGACCGCGCGCCGCTTTATAATGCGCTGATCGATACGCTGGCCCAACTGCACCAGATTGACTATGTCGCGGCGGGCCTTGGCGATTATGGCAAGCCTGGCAATTATTTCGAGCGCCAAATCGGCCGCTGGTCAAAACAATATCAGGCGGCGGAAACGGAAAAAATCCAAGAGATGGACGCGTTGATAAAATGGCTGCCCACCGCCATTCCCGCTGATGACGCAACCTCTATTGTCCACGGTGATTTCCGGTTCGACAATGTCATCATGCACCCGACACAAGCCAAAGCACTGGCGGTTCTGGATTGGGAATTATCAACGCTCGGTCATCCGCTTGCGGACTTTACCTACTTTCTGATGGTCTGGCACTTCCCGCCTTCCGTACGCGGCGGTCTTGCGGGTGTGGATATCGAGGCGCTTGGCATTCCGAGTCTGGAGGATGCAGCCGCGCGATATTGCAACCAGACCGGCCGCGAGGGCGTTCCCGATCTCGAATTTTGCCTTGCCTATAATATGTTCAGGCTCGGCTCCATCGCCCAGGGCGTATACGCCCGCGCACTTCAGGGCAACGCATCCTCGCCGCAAGCGATTGAAATGGGCAAGCAAATCAGACCGCTTGCGGTGCTCGCCTGGCAATATGCGGTGAAGGCCGGCGCCAAGTAATTTTCATTATCTTCGTATACGGATTGATTTATTCACGCAGTCTGATAAACCCGACGGCGATGGCGGCAAGAATCGCAGGCGCCGTCGCCAGCGCCAGAAAATATGTCCACCGGTCAAGCTCAGCGGCAATCATCCAGCCCGCCGCGGCGGGACTAAGAACCGCGCCCCAGCGCCCGACGCCAATCGCCCAACCGACGCCGGTATTGCGAATTTGCGTCGGATAGAGCCGCGCCGCCACAGAATAAAGCCCCACCAACCCGGCCATGACGCTGCCCATGAGGAAGGCGAAGACCATCAACAAGCCGGTCGGCAAAGGCGCGGTTGCGAAAACCATAATCATCACGGCGGACACCAAAAAATAGATCTGTATCAATCGTTGCAGGCCGAACTTCGCTGACAACCACCCAAGAAGCGTCATCGCCACCGCACCGCCGGCGTTCATCAAAACACCCGCAAACCGCCCCTGATCGGCGGACAAGCCAGCATTGACAATCACTTTCGGCGTCCAGCTTAAGAGGAAATAGAGCGCTACCATGGAAAGGAAGAACGCCAGCCACAGCGCCAAGGTCGGCGCCAGATAGTCGCGCGAGAACAACGCCGCCACACTGATCCGCGGCGCCTTGTCTGACGACGGCCTATCGGGAAGGCTTTCCAACGGCGGCAATTTGCACCGCGCAGCGATGGCGTTGGCATCACGCAATGCGTTGCGCGGTTGCTTGTCGAGCAGATAATTCACCGATTCCGGCAGCAGGAAATAAACCAGCGGCATCATGATCGCCGAGGCCGCGCCGCCAAAGATAAACACCGACCGCCAACCGAAAGCGTGGATTAAATAAACAGAGATCAGCCCGCCGATGATCGCGCCAATCGGATAGCCGGCATGCATGAAACTGATGGCGAGGTTACGCCGCCGGTTAGACGAGTACTCCGCCGTCATGGTGGTCAGGCTGGCGAGAATGGCGCCAATGCCAAGACCAGTGATGACCCGCATCACTACCATCGCATACAGGCCATCAACATAAGCGGTCGCGATCATGCCGCCGGTGATTGTCGCCAACCCGCCAAGAATAGTCAGACGACGGCCAAAATAATCACCGAGCGGCGCCAGCAACAAAGCGCCCGCCATCATGCCAAACAGACCAGCACTGAAAACAATGCCAAGCTCAGTAGGCTTCAACCCCCATTCACGCGAGACTTCCGGCGCGGTAAACGCAATCGCCAGAACATCAAAACCGTCCAGCATGTTGATAGTCCAGCAGATGCTAAGCGCTACCAGCTGGAACGTGGTCATCGGCCCCTTTTCTATCTGTCCGCGTATGTCGCCGTCAAAAGCCGTCGCCGCACTGGCCATAAACAATCTTTGCTATTGCTAATCCGTCAAGCGAGTCTGGCTTAATCATCCGGCTTTGCCAAGGCAGCGCTGGCGTTAATGGACGTTGTGCTTTGCAATCGCCGGAACGAAGAAACTGGATACGCCGAGGCTCATTGTGGTTGCGATGAAAGCGATCAACATAAGTTCCAACATTTTGTCTCTCCTAAAGTCGTTTTTGATGTTGAAACGACCTTAGGCAGACGAATGAAGACCAGCTGTGATCTGGCGCACAGGCCCTGATGGTTAGTTTTACCATTAGGAATTATGCTTAAAATCCAATAGTTTATTAATGTCGCGGCAACAGGTCGCTACATCGGCGCGCCAGTTTCATGGCGGTGAGGCGGCAATCGCGATATATGAGACGATATGGGCGCAAGGATCTGGGGAGAACCGCATCTGATATTTTCGCAGCGTTTACTTTTCAGCCCGTCCCGGCATGTGATCGCACGCACAGGGGCGCCGGCGCCATCATGATAGTTCGCATTTGAGTTTAGATTTTCAGCCAACTTTATTCGACCCAACTACATTCAACAAGGTGAACACTATGCGACAACCCAAAAACATTATCCGCAAAACAATTCTCGCGGCCGGCGCCGCAATCGCATCTGCCCTCGCCCCGGCAAGCGCACAAGACGCGCCGCAAACCGAACCGCAATCGGTGATGATGGTTCTTGACGGCTCCGGCAGCATGTGGGGACAGATCGACGGCGTTGCAAAAATAGAAATTGCCCGCGACGTTATTGGCGGGCTTCTCGATGGATGGAGCCCAAACCTCCAGCTCGGCGTAATGGCCTATGGTCACCGCGTGAAAGGCTCGTGCGACGATATCGAAACGCTAATCGATGTCGGCCCCGTAGACCGTGCAGCGGTCATGTCAAAAGTCAACGCGATTAACCCGAAAGGCAAAACCCCAATTTCCGCATCCGTGCGCAAGGCGGCTGAGGCGTTGAAGTATACGGAAGAAAAAGCCACCGTCATTTTGGTGAGCGACGGATTGGAGACCTGCAATGCTGACCCTTGCGCGCTGGCTAGCGAGCTGGAAGCGGCGGGCGTTGATTTTACGACCCACGTCGTTGGCTTTGATATTACCGAAGAAGAAAAAGCTGGGCTTTCTTGCCTTGCAAAAAATACCGGCGGGCGTTTCATTAGCGCAAGCAACGCCAATGAGTTGACTACAGCACTTGCCGAGACGGTGCAGATCGTCGCGCAAGCAGAACCCGAGCCCATAAATGAAGGCCCGCAAGGCGTAAGAGTGAGCGCCAAACTTTGCGAGACTTGCGATATTGTTGAGGACCACATGTTCTGGTGGGTCAACGAGACCGAGCAGGATATCGAAGGCAATCGCAAGAACGTCACCTATACCGGCAGCGCAACCGATATCCTTGAACTACCGGCGCGCAATTATCAGATTGTCGGGCGTTACGGCGTGGCTTTCGCTGACACGGAGGTGACGGTTGAGCCGGGAAAACTGACGGATCTTGTACTCAACCTCAACGCAGGAAATTTCCGCGTGAACGCGGCGGCGACCCAAGGCGGCGATATCCTTAAAGACAATATGTACTTTTGGGTGTTTGAGCCGAATACGGACCTTGAAGGCAACCGCAAGACGGTTACGTATTCCGGGTCGGCGGAAGAAATTTTCCGCCTGTCCGCTGGCGATTATCTTGTCCGCGCACGCCACGGCAACGCTTTTGCTGAGAAAACGGTCACCATCAAGCCAGGCGAGCTCACCGACCTCACTTTCGACATGAACGCCGGTTACCTCCGTGTCGCCACAACAATGAGCGAAGGCGGAGCGCCCCTTGATAAAGACATGTATTACTGGGTGTTTGAGCCGAATATGGATCTTGAAGGCAACCGCAAAACGGTCACCTATTCAGGCTCTGCGAAGGATATCTTCCGCCTGCCAGCTGGCGATTATCTCTTGCGCTCGCGCCATGGCGTCGCGTTCAAGGATACGCCCGTCACCATCAAGCCCGGCGTCCTCACCGACAAATTGATCGTCCAAAACTCGGGCCGCGTGAAACTCAACGCATATCAGACCCAAGGCGGGCAGGCTCTGACTAGCGGTCTTTACTGGTGGGTTTACCAGCCGACAGGCGATCTTGAAGGAACCGAAAAACAGATCACTTACACAGGCTCGGCCGAACCTATTATCATCCTTCCCGAGGGCGACTTCATTATCGCTGTGCGCTATGGCGGAGAGATTACTCGCGTCAACATGTCGTTGAAATCTGGCGAGGAGAAAAAAATCGAGGTGGTGCTGAACCCGTAATCAGCGCTGAATGAAGCGATAAGCGAACGGCGTTAACTCGCCGTTCGCTTATATATTTTCCGTGTCGGGAAAGAGGCTTTCAAGGCGTAATAGTCGGGGTTGAAAAGTTTGTCCGGTTGCGGCGCATTGGCGCCCGCTTCCTGCAATGCCGCCAGGCGCTTTGTGGTTTGCGGGTGGCCGGCAAATAATGACGTTGTGCCTTTGGCTTTGCGCGGCACAATATCAAGCAGAGTTTGATAAAACCCGGCGCCGCGCATCACATTATAGCCGGTCTTGGAAAAAACATCGATGATGTTCATATCGGCTTGCGCCTCAAGGTCTCTGGAATAACCCGCTGTCACAAGCCGCATCATCGGCATGGAGATGGATTTCATACCGGCGCCCGTACCAATGCGGGCGTCTTTGTCGACCGCCGCAACCGCGGCCGCCTGCGCTGCAGTCGAAAGGCCGGAATAAAAAGCTTTCTTGCGCATTTCCTTTGCCGCGTGACTGAACTCCACATGGCCCATCTCATGAGCAATCACCGCCGCCAGTTCGTCTTCACTATCGACATAACGCAGCAACCCCTTATTGACGCCAACCTTACCGCCGGGCAGCGCCCATGCATTAACCTCGTTATTGTCAACGATCACCGCTTCCCAACCAAAGGCTTTGCGCGCACTGGTCTCAAACAATCTGCGGGCAATCGATGTCACCGCCGATTGCGCATCGGAGTTTCGGTATATCCCGCCCATTGTCTGAATAAGCGCGCCAAACAATGAATTGCCCAATTCAATCTCGTCATCTTCGTCGAGATTGACGCTTTTCAACATACGGCCGATATCTTTAATCTTGCCAAGGTCGAGCCGGAATTGGGCCTGCGCGGGCGCGATACTTGCGCCGAGTGATAATCCGACAATTCCTGAGGCGAGAGCGCGGCGCGAAATTTTTGCTTTAGCCGACTGCATCAACATTTCTCCCCATCATCATCACCGACAATGCCAAATCCCGGAAAAAAGCGCAAATCCGCCCACGCAGCATAGCATTTGCGCTCATTTATATTTTCACCGGCGTATAGATTTTTGTCATTTGCGCTTGGCCATGCAATTGCGTTTCTTCTATGAACCTGACACCGATCTCAGCTGGCAAGTGGTCGGCGATGGATGTATCCAGCAAAATTTGCGTCTTCCATTGCTTGTTTTTCTGCTCAAGCCTTGCGGCGCGGTTCACTGCATCGCCGATCACGGTGTAGTTGAAGCGGTCTTTTGAGCCGAGATTACCGGCGATAACCTCGCCGGCGCTGACGCCGATGCGCATCTTTATCGCCATTCCATCACTGGCGGCGACATTATAGGCGTCAACCGCCTCCACGCAGGCGAGCGCTGCGCTCAGCGCGCAACGTTCCGGCTCATCAACCGAAGCCGGCGCGCCCCAAACACCCATCACCGCATCGCCGATAAATTTATCAACATAACCATCATGCGCCTCAATGTTTTCTGTCATAATCTGAAAAAAGCGATTGAGATGGGCAACCAGCGCTTCCGGGCGGTCGGCCATTTGCTCAGCTGTGGTCGTAAAGCCCGCAAGATCAGCAAACAACACCGCCACGCGCCGGCGCTCGCCGCCAAGCCTTAGCGCTTCAGGGTGCTCCGCTAGCTGACTAACCAGAGCCGGGTTCAGATAATGCTCAAAGGCGTGCATCACCCAGCGCTTGGACTGGTCCTCCAAGATGACGCGGTAGCTGTAGACAATGACATATAAAAGGCCGCCGCCGATAATCCATGGCAGGATTGGCGCCAAAACGCCACGCGCCAGAAGGGCGGCGCTTACCACCCACAGCCCCGCCGCGCTGGCGCCAAAAAACGAGAACCCAGCCGCCGGACCGAGGCGAAAATAGGTGTAGCTGAGGCTTGCCATATAAATCAGTGTGCTGAGAAAAATAACCCACGCCTGCGGTATTTGCGGCGCCGTCGCCTTCAAAAACGTATAGACCGCGCGTGCTTCAACAAAAACGCCGGGCATTGAGGCGCGATAAATCGCCGGTGCAGCCTCGCCGGCGCCGGGCCCGCAAGCAACACCCAAAATCTTCGGCGTTTTATCGCGTTGCAGACGGTTGGCGCCAATATGGCGGTCTTCAATATCAAGCGCCGTGCCGATTACCACGGCCTTGCCGCGAAACTGTTCAAAGATGGCGCTATCGCCCCGCTCTATGCAGGCGTAAAGGTCTGAAAACCGGTAGGTCGGAAACTGTTCCGCCGGGGTGATATAGTCAATCAAGATATCATCGCTCGGCTCAGCGCCGCTACGCGCGCTTAACTCTGCGGCAAATGATGCGACCCGGTCGCCATTTTCCAGCGCCAGCACCGCCGGATGACGGCGCACAACATTGTCGCGGTCGGGCGTTAGATGCACGGGACGAATATTCTCCGGCCCGCCAACCGCAATTTCCTGCCCCGTGTAAGGCCGGATCGGCGTATCGGAGAGCCGCACCTCGGCAAGCACCAGTCTGTCATCCGCACTGATTTTCGCCAGCGCCTGTAGAAATGCGCGATCATAGCCAGGTGCGATATTGCGGCCGGCAATCGACTTTGGAAAAATCATATCAAGGCCGATGACCGCAGGCTCAGCGGCGGCAATCGCTACCATCACCTCGCCCAGAAACGGCGTCCAGGCAACTTCCGGTGTTTCAGAAAAAGGCGGCGTCTGGTGGGTGATTTCATCAATCACCACCAGCGCGACAGGCGCGTCCGTGAATTCATCTGACTGCTGATAAAATCTTGCTGCAAGCGGGGTTAGGAAGTCGCCGCCAAACCGCACGAAATACGCCGCCGACGGCAGAGCGGCCAAGAGTGCGATTGTAACGCAAAGCCCGATTGCTACAGGAAAGCGATATCGCTGCGCACGCTGGCTAAATGCGGCCTCGCTCGGAGCCTTAAAGCCCAAGGGGCACCGCTGTGGTCAACAGGCCGTCGGGGAGTTCCAACTGCGGGTCAATCGAGAACACTGCCGAGGTCTGGCGTTTGGCGCCAAACGAGACAACCACCCGATAGGGCAGACCTGGGATCAGCGCCGGCGCATCATCCGGATAGACCAGGTAGTTGCCGTCAACGGCGCCTTGCCAGACAAGCTCCTCCGGTTCGGCTTCCAGAAGATAGACGCTGAGGGAGGCGCCAGCTGATACTTTTTTATCGCGCGGCCAGATAAAGCGCGGCGTCATCACGGCAACGGAAACCTCCTGCCAGTCTGCGCCGGAAAACGGCGTCACGCGTTTAACTGAAACCCCCGCTTCTCTTGCATCCGCAGACACAGACAACGCCGCGGTCTGGCATGGTCGCGCCTGTTGCACTGACGCGCCACCTTTGGAGATTTTTACCTCATCGTCTTTCAGCTTGATGACGCCGCCAGTGAAAATCTCGACAATGCATCTGTCAAAATAGGCAAGACGCAACTCGCCGCCGGGGCGCAAATCGATCTTGTCGTTGACATAGACATAATCGAATGGCTGCACCGCAGCTTCCGGCGCATCGACATGTTCAACCAGCGCCAGCGGACGGTCTTGCGCGCCCGCGCCGCTGGAAATCGCAGTCATCACGGCGGCGATCATTAATCGAAATCTGGTCATTTCGCCCAATTCCACACCAGCCCAGGGCTCGGCGTTTTCGCTTCATTTTTAACTATAGCCCCATCGCCAAGGCCCGTCACGTCGCCGCTTGGGCCGTAAATCACGGTTAAATTCGATAAACCAGTTAACCCTGTGCGCTGGCTCACAGGCAGATCGCCCACCCGCGCCTAACTTCTCCCGGTAATTCACAAGACGCCGTCTGGCGCCCATTCAACGGAGAGAAGAAATGCCCGCTAACACTTTGAATAAACCGAGTTTTTTAAAATCCGCCTCCTACGCCGCCATCGCCATCGTGGCAGCCGGCATAATGACCGCACCGGTCACCGCCAAACAGGCCCCTGACGGCGCGGCGATTGAGGTTTCCCACTCACAAACCCGCCTTGGCCCGAAAAAATCCATTGCCGTGATTGATTTCACCGCCAACGGCTCATTCCTCTATCAATATGGCGAATGGGAAGCTGGCGGCGGCCTCGCGGCTATGCTCGAAACGGAACTTTCCCAAACCGACCAGTTCCGCCTCGCCAATCGCAGCCATCTCGACGCCGCGCTTTATGAGCAACAGCTCTCCTCCAGCGGTCTCACCGCCGCCCGCACGGCTATGCCCGGTCAACTGCTCGGCGCACAATATCTTGTGCGCGGTTCGGTTACCGATTTCACGCTTTCAGAAAAAGGCGGCGGGATTTCTCTCGGCGGCACAGTCGGCGGCGTTCTCGGCGGCATCAGCCCGCAATCGCGCACCGGCCGCATCTCAATCGACTTTCAGGTGATAGATTCCACCACCGGCGAAGTCGTCGACAGCTTTTCGGTCAAGCGTAAAATCAAAAGCAAGTCTATAGCCATCTCGGCGGCAAAAAGCGGTTACAATGCCGCCGCCAACACGTTCAAGAATACGCCGCTCGGAAAAGCCGCGCGCGAAGCTATCGCCGAAGCCTCCGACCGCATCTCGCATGGTCTGCAAAACCGCTCTTGGTCTGCTCATGTGGCGCAGGTTCGCGACGACACACTTTATGTCAATGTCGGCGCCGACGCCGGATTGCAGCCCGGCGACACCTTGAAAATTTATCGCATCGTTGACCAAATTAACGACCCGATTACCGGCGCCGTCCTTGGCATCGAAAAGGCTGAAATCGGCAGCGCGGTTGTCGCAAGTGTTGCAGAACAATATGCCCGCGCCACTTTCAGCGCCATCACCGCGCCGGAAGCCGGAGACGTCCTCACCTATTCCAATACGCAAATCGCCCAGCTTGGGGGAGCGTACGGGGCTGAGTAATAGCCCCGGGCCGCCCGGAGCTGCTGGCTCCGGGCGGTTGCTTTTTTCACAAAGGAACATTCGCCATGAACATCGCCACACAACGCGCCGAAACAACCCCACTTACATCCATAAACTCACGATACGGAGGTTTTAAAATGAAACCGTTCAACAAAAAATTTACAACCGCCCTTTTGTCAGTGCTGGTCCTTGCGGCCGCCACAGCGCCGGCTTTTGCCGATGGAGCATCCGGTCGCGCGAAAGCCAGGTTAGCACAGTTGCATCAGCATGAAGTCGCACTGACACAGATAAAATCACAAATTGAGGCGTTCAAAATTAAAGGTTCTTATTGCAAGCCAATCCACCGCCAGGATAAGAGAGCCGACGAGACCGCTCTCAAAAATCTTTCTGACAGAGCGGCGCAGGAGATGCGCGGCGTTTCCAACATCCGGCGTATTTTGACCACGACAATCACGCGCAACCAGGCCGCACGTACGGCGCTTGATCAGGAGATACCGGGCGGCACCGGAACTATTGTCGATGGTTCTTTCTTTAGACCGTTCAATAACCTCAGGCGCGATATCAACCTCGCGCGGGGAAAGAAAGCCAAAAAACTGAGCGCCGCGCCGACGCGCCCCTGCGGGCAAAGCGGAACATCGGCTCAGCCGCCTAAAAAAGCTTTCGTGGTAATTAACCCACTCACAGAAATAGTCATGACCGCAGAATATGCCGATGTTAAGGTCCCGACATTGCCGAAACAATTTTGTTACGAAGATGAGCGGCGCGCCCTGAAACACATGCTTTATGAGCTGCGCGGCGTCGCACGCAAAAATGCAGTTACAGCGCGCGTACTCTCTGAGAGCCTCAAAGCGCAAAAAAGCAGTGTCGCGCAGAAGAAGGACGCTGCCTATAAAGCCGCTGATGCTGCGGCGAAGTCCGGCGACCGCGAGATGATGGACAATCAAACCGCGCAAATGCGCGCTTATGACGCCGCCTTGAAAAAACTCGATGCAAACATTCAAAAAGCCAAGGCCGCCATGCGCAAATGGAGAGGCGTTGTCGATACGCTCGACGCTCTACACGCTCAAGCCGATAACATACCAGTCGTTGATTGCCTTGGCGCCGCGTGGCAAGGCGGCACCCTCGGTGCAACCGCATTTCCTGACGTTTATAAGAAAATCGGCAATGTCTCACTGAAAGAGGTGGAGCTGATCAAGGTCAACATCACCAAAACATGCTTCCAGGAAGTCAAAGACAGCTTCGTCATGGCAGCCAGCACGGAACTTTCTAACGCTGCGTATAACCTATCGCAGTGGAACTATCGGCTAGATCAGATCGCCAGTAATCTCGACCTTCTCTATCACAAAGAGGGCGTTGCAGCTGCGACGATCACCAATATGGAAGGCGCTCGTAATGAGGCTCGCCTTGAGGCCGCCAAGTGGGTGAAAATAAAAGCCCAGGCCGAGGCCATCTTGGCCAAAGCTAAAGCCATCACAGTTGAAGATTGCTCAGGCGCTGGCGGCGCGACGGAAATCGGCCGTCTCATCCCTGGCTTTGGCCAGTTGTCGAACGACATTCCTGTGCCGGACCTGAAACCTTACGACCTGCCGCAAGTTCCCGAAAAAGTCTGCACTTGGGAAGAGCTGCAAGCGTTGATCGCCAGAGCCGCAAAGGCCCGGGAAGTCGCCGCCCACAATCGCAGCGAATGGGGCAAACGCATGGTCGCGCTCGGCCAAAAGCTGTTCGTCGATAACACAACCACCAATCCGCGCGGGCCGGAATATGAAGCCCTGCTTGATGCCCGCGCGCAAAACGAATATTGGAGCAAGCAGCAAGACGTCGCCCACAAAGTCTATTGGGCGCTGAAAGACATGAAAGTCAGCAAATGCGACGACCCGAAAAAATCGTCGATGTCGCTTCCGGGAAACACCACTGGTGGCTCGCTTGACGATGCGCTTCGTAACGCACGCAACACCGCGCCGACTTTCAACGGCGGCTCCAACAGCAGCGGCTATGGCCCGTATGGTAACGGATATCCGGTCCACGGCACGCCGAACCATGATAAAATTGCTCGGGATCGCTGGATCACTGGCCAGCCCGGGTTTGATGGCAGCGAAGCTGAAGATGCTGTGCGCGACGCTGTCGATCGCGTCGAGCGCAAACCACAGGACGACCAGAACGATGATCACTCTTCGGCTGACGGCTATGGTTACAAAACGCAGAACGAAACCACTCAACCTGCCTCTGCTGAAGTTGAGGGGAAGCCCAAGAAACCTGCCTATGGTTCAACGAAAACCTCCAGCGCGACCACGCCTGCAGGCGGGCGAGCGCAAGAGAACATGCGCGAACCTGCTAATGCTTCGGCTACGAACAATAGCGCCGCCGCTAATGGCGAACGTTCTGGATCGTACGGTGTTGAGGTTCCGCGCAGCCAACTGACTACGCGTGGCGCCCTGTCCACTGGCGAGGTCCGTCAGGAAGAGTGCCGAACCTGCGGAGCGATGCGTCAAACAACGGCGCAGCCGGTCAATGGCGTCCAAACGCAACCCCGCACCGAAGCGACCATCTTGTCCATCCCCAGCTCCAACAATAGTGGCAGGATGATCCAGGTCGCCCCGCCGACGCTGGTGATTACCCCTCAAGGCGGCTCGGCGCGGGACTATGGCTCAGCGGCCGAATTTGAAGCCGCCACAAGCGGTCAGGCCGCGCCGAGCGACGAAGACTAGACGCGCCAACATCACTGCGAAACAAGGCCTGGAGAGAAAGTCTCCGGGCCTTGTTGCTGCTTGGGGATGGGCTTGGCAATAGCATTGCCATAGTCCGCAGCAATAGAATAAGACACTCATATGAGCGGCCTCAACGATAGCCTTAAATGGGAGCTGAAAAACAACCCGCTGTTTCGTGAGCTGGACGAGGCGACGTTTGATAATTTATTGCGTGCCGCCAAACCCAAAATCTACAAAAGCCGCGCGCCTATTTTTCACGAAGGCGATCCAGGCGGCAGCATGTTGATGGTGCTTTCCGGGCAGATCAAAATTACCTCGCTCGCGGCCAACGGAAAAGAATGCGTGCTGGCGTTTATGGGGCCTGGCGATGTGATCGGCGAGCTTACGGTGCTGGATGGCGGTGCGCGCACAGCATCGGCGCAGGTCATTGAGGCTTCGCGGGTTCTGGAACTCACCCGCAACGCATTCATGACAGTCCTGGAGAATAATCCGTCGACGGCGCTTAAAATTATCGAGATCTTGTGTAAGCGCCTTCGCACGACCTCGGAAATGGTAGAGGACGCTGCACTGCTTGCCGCCGCGCCGCGGCTAGCCCGAACATTATTGCGGCTCGCCCGTTCTAACGGCGCGCAAACCGATGACGGTGTTATGATCGATCTGCCGCTGTCGCAGTCGACGCTGGGCGCTCATGCGGGGCTTTTACGCGAGAGCGTCAACCGCCAATTGCGCGCATGGGAAACGGAAGAAATCGTCGACCGCCGCGATGATCGGATTATTATTCTGCGCGAGGATGTTTTGAGCGACATCAGCGAAGGCGGCGCTTAACTACTGCACAAACCAGATCCTATGCGCCGGCGCCGGTTAACCTACCAATCGACCGATCCCCACACCCCGCTGTCGAAACAACGGTCAGCTCCACGTCTTTAGAGGAGAATAAGATTGCCGACCCCCCTGCACCCAATAAGTCACACCCTAAACAGGGCGTCGTTGCGGTCGTAGAGAAAATGCGCTACCGTCGATAAATGGTCGAGGCGCGAGGGACGCGCCCCGACCAACCGGAGGGACAACCGACAGACGCGCCATCGACGTCCCGATTCTTTTGACACCAGGAATTGAGAACCCCTCAAAATTTCCCGGGAACAAAA
>JAJFGE010000039.1 GCA_021776295.1 Hyphococcus sp. | reverse complement strand
CAGCACTGGATGTAGGAGGGCCCGTGTGTTGAAGCGTCCTGATGGTCAGGGGCGGTGGCCGACTGGCGCACGCCCTGAGGAGCTTCGTACGGCCTATTCCTAAAAGTTGGCATGCCACCGGCTATGGGTGTGCCCTCACTTCTCTATAAAGATTGGCCTTCAACTAGCATCCTCCTTGTTGCCGGAGTGCCCGCTATCTAGAATTTTAATCTCATCAAAAACCTTAGACCAAAAATGCTCACAATCTTCATTTATTAATTCGTCATATTTTCTTTCAACTTCCTCTTGGGAATATTTGTTCTTTTCAACTTCTGGAATTAATCGCGCATCATTCGGAAATCGCTCTTGAATCCAGAGTAATGCAACCCAACTAAACACCGACAGTTCTGAAAAGAGAGTTGAATTTATATACACACTGTAAAGGAAAGGTAGATAATATTCTCGTAACGATTTATCCTTCATCCACATCATACAAATTGCTAAGCTAACTCCCGAATAATCATCTCCAAAATAATCCTTTTTTTTTGAGACAGCATACTGATATAGAGATGAAAGATAAACCATTACTATTCCACAACGGTCTATTAATTTTGCGATATAACAGATAAGAACATCATCTAAACCAATTATATATGAATCAAAGTTTCTGATAGGAAATTTTCCAGTTGTTAAAGGAATTAACAAATCACCTTGTTCAACACCATCTTGCCAATAATATTCTTCTCCGTCTATTTCGATGTATTCGCGTTCCTTTTCCTTTATTTCGACGCTAATTAATCGGATGAAAGAATTTTCATCATAGTTCCATTCTTTAATTTTCATAAGTCTAATTCAGAATACTGAGTAATCTAATCTTTTTGTTATAATTGTCTATAGACTTATTGGCCTCACGCAATGCAATCTCATGGCCTCGAATTACAACTTTAAGTGGCCTTTTGGGTCGCCTTTTTGGATCTGGATGGAACTTCATAAAGCGATCACATTTTATTAATAAATAGAATCTGCGGCCCTCTGCTTCTGCAATTTTAAAACTTCTACCTATTTCATAAAAACTTAATGATTGCCCTGGAAGTTTACTGGGAAATGCTTTAGCCGATAATTGAGCCGCCTTGTATAAATCACGAATGTTGGCACAACGCTTTGCAATAAATTTTCCATATTTATTGAAAACTTTTCGGCCTAGCCTTATAACAGGTTTTGCTAATCTAGCAGTAAACCTTACTGCAAGGTTTAATGCTCCAGAAATCTCTGACAATTGTAATTTACCGCTAGGATCGATAAACATAACAGGATTCGCATTCGCGTAAAGATATTTATGAAGACTAAACGGCTCACCTCTGCGTCCCCCGAAGGTGTCCAGTGTGTGGAAGCGGCCGGTTTGGGTGTTGAGGTAGCGGGCTCGGAGGAAGTAGAGGCCGAGATTGGGGTCTAATTGCTCGCCGGTAAAGCGGTAGTTGTTGGGGGTGAGGCCGGTGACGGTTAGGGGGTTGCCGAAGGCGTCGTAGGTGTAGGTGTCGGTCAGGTTGCTGTTGAGGTCGGTCAGGCCGCGGACGGAGCCTAATCCGTCGTAAAGGTAGTAGCTGATCTCGAATTGGCCGCCCACATCCTGGTCAATTGAAATCAGGTCGAGGGCGTAGGTGTAGACACTGACAACTGTTCCGTTTTCGATTTCCTCAAAAACCTGGGCGAAGCCGGTCAGGTTGTTGGTGTCGACGAGGTATTTGGTGGTGACGGATGGGCCGCCCAGGGGCGTAACGGTTTTTGCCACGCGGTTGCCGCCGCCGTCGTAAATGATGTCGATGGTTGTGCCGTCGGTCTTGGTCCGACGAACTAGGCGGTTTTTGAAATCGTATTCGTCCGTATTGTCGTCGGAGGCGATGGTGTTGCCATTGTTGTCAAAGGTGTCGGTGAGGATGCGGTCGTTGTCGTCGTAACCGAAGGCCTGGTTGGTTTGGCCGGCCAAAGTTGAAGTCCGATTCAGGCGGTTGCCGACGGCGTCGTATTGATAATTGACGGCCCCGGTCGGCCCAACCCCGCTGCTGATGACTTCATCCGTCAGGCGATAGAGCTTGTCATAGGCGTAATCGACCACCCGCCCGGAAAGCTCCGCCATCTGCGTCCGGTTGCCGACCAGATCGAGGGCGTAATTGAAACTGGCGATCGCAATGTCGCTGACATCGGTCACTACCAGGTTCTCCAGGCGGTTGCGATTATCGTAGGACCAGAAATGGGTGACCCCGTTGGCATAAACCACATTATCGAGGTTGCCGACCGCGTCATAGCCGTAGGTATGCGTCGCGGGCGGAGTAAAATTCTCGTCGCCCGCTGCCGAGAGCCGGTTTAGAACATCGTATTGATAGCTGACCGCTACCCCGTTGACATTGGAACTGGTTGTGCTCAACAAATTGCCCGCCGCATCATAGGTGTAAACAAGTGTCCCGTCCGGAGTTGCCTTGGAAAGCAACCTGTCCCGCTCATCGTAGGTGAAAGTTGTCAGACCGTTTTCGTCCATCATGGTGGCCCGCTGGCCGTTGTCGGTGTAGGTAAAGGTAATCGCCGCCCCACCCGGGAAGGCTGCCGCATCCGGTGTTTCCGATAGAAGCCGGTTCATCACGCCGTAGGCAAAGGTGGTGGTATTGCCATTAAAATCCGTCCTGCTTATTAAACTACCGACAGCGTTGTAGGCAAATGTTTCTTCCTGCCCGCCTGGTAAAATCCGCTTCGTGCGCCGCCCGAGGGAGTCGTGGGCAGCTATTTATTTATTCCTTTTTCGTATCCCCTTATTGGGTTTGATTAGTTTTTCTGTTTTGATATTCCTTGAGCAGACTCAAAAATTGTCGATAACCGTCAGCCTCATTGCATGCAAGTTGATATTTAATTAATCTTGAATAATTTATCTCTCTATTGCAATTTCTTCGGCATTTTACAGCAAGCCATTTTGAAAAATCTTCGAAATTTGGTTCAAAATGGCCCTCGGGCATAAACATTTTGAAGCCAAATTCTATACCTGAAATGTAACAATTGATTGCCGTTAAGCTTTGCTCGCCCAAAAATCGAACCCCCATCCTATCTAGCAGAATAAATTCGTCATACCACACTAATGGATCTGAAACTTTTGGGACCGATATCGTTACTGGCTGATACTTTTCCCCAAATTTATTCCAAAAAGTATCATACTCGGCCAAAAAAAGATCAACTGCTTCAAGATTATTCGAAGTTTGGAGGTTGAGAATACTGTAAAACGAGATGGAGAGAGTGATCTTGTATTTTAAAGCTATATACTTTGAAAAGTCATCCATGCATTTGGACATAATTAAAAAATCATCATATTCTAGTCCCAATAAGAAGTAACTGCGAATGAAACCTTCATGAAAGATATTCAGGCTTTCTAAACTGTAAAATACATCAAATTCCCGATTAGCTTTTAAATACTTTACTAAGGATGACGGTTCATAAATCATATTAAAGATTATTCCTTTTTTCAATTTTACCAAAACCTCTCAGAGCAGCTTCATTTATTGTCATAATTAAAGGTAAAAGATTTGGAATTACCTCATAACCGTTAACCCAAGCTGATTCTGACACAAAGAGAATATTGTTGTCTGAAACCAGGTTAAATGAAACTTCACCGCGTACCTTTGTGATAATACCGGCATGCCTACCATTTTCTGAGACTTTCCTTGAACCATCCGGTGGCTTTGATCCGAAAATTCCAAACCCCTCAACAGCAAATATTTCATCGTTTCGAAGGACATTAAATGGCGCTTCGTAAACAATGAATTCCCAATCTCGGTTTTTCTTCAAACCTTCTTTCTCCAAAAAGCTCTCAGCATCTTGTGCAAAATCAACGCAAGCAAATCTTCCGCAATCATCTTGGATTTTTTGAAATTCACGTTGAATCCGTATAGATTTCGATATATTATTTATTGTAAGTACTTGTTGTACAACAGCCAAGTTTACTGCGAAAGTAACACCCACCGATATCGCGACTTGTGCCTCAACAAGTTGAAAAAATCCACTTGGATCAATATTGTTTACCGGGTTGGCACTAACATAAAGGTACTTGTGCAAGCTAATTGGATCACGATTTGATCCTTCAAATGAATCTACTGTGTGGAAGCGTCCAGAATCTGTATTCAAATATCTGGCGCGGAGGTAATACATTCCTAAATTTTCGTCGAACTGCTCGCCTGCGAAGAGGTAGGTGTTGGGTGTACCGTTTCCTGCTTGAAATAACAGATTGCCGTAAGCGTCGAAATCATAGGTGTCGGTCAGGTTGCTGTTGAGGTCGGTCAGGCCGCGGACGGAGCCTAATCCGTCGTAAAGGTAGTAGCTGATTTCGAAGGTAACGCCGTTCAATTGATCTACACTTATGAGGTCGAGGCCGTAGGTGTAAACCCGGATTACCGCACCGCTTTCGATTTCTTCAAGCACCTGAGCAAAGCCGGTCAGGTTGTTAGTATCGACGAGGTATCTGGTTGTGACGGATGGGCCGCCCAAAGGGGTGACTGTTTTTGCCACGCGGTTGCCGTCTCCGTCGTAAATAATGTCGATAGTAGTACCGTTGATTTCGGTGCGGCGAATGAGGCGGTTTTTGAAGTCGTATTCGTCCGTATTGCCACCGGAGGCGATAGTGTTGCCGTTGGCGTCGAAAGTGTCTGTCAGGATGCGGTCGTTGGCGTCGTAGACGAAAGCCTGATTGGTTTGCCCAGCCAGAGTCGATATCCGGTTTAATCGGTTGCCGACGGCGTCGTATTGATAATTGACGGCTCCCGTCGGCCCAACTCCTCCGCTGATCACTTCATCCGTCAGGCGGTAGAGCTTGTCATAGGTGTAATCGACCACGCGCCCGGAAAGTTCCGCCATTTGCGTGCGGTTGCCGACCAGATCGAGGGCGTAATTGAAACTGGCGATCGCGATGTCGCTGACATCGGTCACGACGAGGTTCTCCAGGCGGTTGCGATCATCGTAGGACCAGAAGTGAGTGACCCCGTTGGCATATTCAAGGTTTTCCAGGTTTCCTACATCATCATAGCCGTAGGTATGGGTGGCCGGAGGCGTAAAGTTCTCATCGCCCGCCGCTGAGAGCCGATTGAGGACGTCATATTGATAGCTGACCGCCACCCCATTGGTATTGGAACTGCTCGTGCTCAACAAGTTACCCGCTGCATCATAAGAATAGGTCAACGTCCCATCCGGGGTGGCCTTTGTGAGCAACCGGTCCCGCTCATCGTAGGTGAAAGTGGTGAGCCCATTTTCGTCCGTCATGGTGGCCCGCTGGCCGTTGTCGGTGTAGGTAAAGGTAATCGCCGCCCCACCCGGGAAGGCTGCCGCATCCGGTGTTTCCGATAGAAGCCGGTTCATCACGTCGTAGGCAAAGGTTGTAGTATTGCCATTAAAATCCGTCCTGTTTATTAAACTACCGACAGCGTCGTAGGCAAATGTTTCCTGCTGGTTTTCGGGTAAAATGCGTTTCACGCGCCGCCCGAGGGGGTTGTATGCTTTAACGATTTTGATAATCCTCGACAAATATTCTATTTGCGGTGGAAATATCACATAGAGGAGGCGGAATCTTGTGTTGGTATGTCTGGATAGCAGGGACCGGAACTCAAGGCGCAACCATCCAAAGAAGTAGGCATCAAGATTCGCTAACAATTGGGCGCTTCGTTGGCATGGTGTTCCCTCGTTCTTTTAATATAAAACGCAGAATGTCATCGACCGTCTCGATCTGGAGTTTCGAATCAACTGCAAGATAAAATAAATTGGTACCTCCTAAGTTAATATCTATAAACGAAATCACCTCATATTCATCATCGAACTCTGAATAAAAAAAACTAGAGTTATTAGTCCTCATCAAATCTTCAAGTCGATCTTCAACTCGCATGCATCTCATTCTAGGATAATTAAGAGCTGAAGATATCGCTTTCCATGCTTTATAGAAATATTCGTAAGATGCTTCGTTTTCGTAGTTAGCTTTAAAGAGGGATTCTAAATCAATATCTTTACGATTCTCATAATTTTTTTTCATCATTTTCTCAGCTTTACTCATCCATAATCTCATCTTCAGCCTCCTATCTTCCCCGACGTGCAATTATTGCGCAACTTACAGCGTTATATAGTACATATGCTGACGCCCCTGCGTAAATAGCATTAAATGCTCCAACAGGTTTTATACCTGTGCCCCTGAAAATTCCTACCTTCCCTTTTAGCCAATCAGCAAACTGTTTTGTAAATGGACGACCAATTCCTTTTACTGACAACTGTCGAGCCAAACTGGTAAATGAACTTGCTCCGGGATTGGCCGACTGCCCTCCTACAAGCAGTTTAGGAATAGATCCAGCCGCTAATTTCAATACTTCTGCCCCCAAAGCAACAACCCACGCAAATCGACTATCCATACAGCGTGTCCAACGCTTGGTTGCTTCACCAAAATCACCAATCTTAAATACAGTAAATACGCTTACTACAGCGAGATTTGATATTGTCGCAATAATCGTAGCTACCACGCCAATCTGGGCTAACGAAAAATTCCCA
>JAJFGE010000038.1 GCA_021776295.1 Hyphococcus sp. | reverse complement strand
ATCTCGCAATGTTGAGTTGCTCGGCGCCAGACAGAGCGCCGACGCCGCCATTGCTTTTGCCGGCGAACGGACAATAGAGCTGGTGCAACCTGAAATCATCGAGCGCGACGGCAAGAAATATGTCACCATTCCGGACAATCTGGGCTATCCGATCATCGAAGAAGCGCTGGAGACGGCTTTTCGGACTTAGCCGAAGCTAGAGCTAATCCGAGTTAATTTGAATCACGGATTTGCTCTAGATTCTTTGTTTGCCGCATTTCTATCGGAGTTGAAAGTGAATAGCTTTCAACGCGTCACACTTATCCGGAAATGCTCTAAGCAACCGGGCTATCGACCTGCCGATACGCATCAATAGCGCGTTTGGTGTAAATCAGCGCCACATAGTCATAAAGCCCATGGGTGATTATCGGCGCCAGCAAACTATCTGTATAAATATAAACACCGCCAAGATAGACGCCGACCAGGCCGGCAATCACCGCATAGAGCACGGTGCGCATGTGCAGCAAGCCGAATATGATGTTGGAGGCGATGAGCGCGACAACAACCGGCGCAAACCCGCTAATCCAGCTTTGCAATACGCCGCGAAATAAAAACTCCTCCGCGACCCCGGCGACAATCGCCATCACAATGATGCGCGGCAGGGTGAACTCAAAACCGATTTCAGCGAAAAATTTAATCTGACTGTGACGGAACTCGGCAAGGGTTGGGTTTTGCGTGTTGGAAAACCACCACAGGAAGAGTGCAAGCGGCAGTGTCGCAATGACGCCAACCAGAACCGCATCCATGGAGGGCGACAATTGCGACGCGATGGGCGTTCCGATCAGCCAGCCCAGCACAATGGCAGCAAGCCCCATCACTACCGTACCGCCGACGACGGTTGCAAAAATTCTTTGCTCGGACGGCTCAGGCGGTGTTTGTTCAGAATCCATTTGCGATGCTTACCGGCGTTTCAACGTGCCAAGCAGCCCGCGTACAAGTTCGCGCGCGAGCGTACGCGCGGCGGTTTTAAACGCCGCTTCGCTGACGGTCTGCCGGTTCGACCGTCGCCGTCTCGGCGCTCGGCGCGGGGCTCTGCGCGTTGGCGCCCGAGCTTTTTCTTTTTCAGCGCGCTGACGTGCTTTTTCCTCGCGCATGGCAATGGCCTCGGCGCGGTCATGCAACACTTCATAGGCGGACTGACGGTCGATGGCATGATCATATTTATCGGCCATCTCAGACATTTGAAGCACCGCCCGGCGCTCGGCTTTGGTGACCGGACCCATGCGCGAGGCTGGCGGGCGGATCAGCGTTTGCTGGACAATGCCGGGCGCGCCTTTGCTGGCCAGGGTTGAGACCAGCGCCTCGCCAATCCCAAGCTCGGTAATAACGTCAACGGTTTTGAAATCGGGGTTGGCGCGAAAGGTCTCCGCCGCGGCGCGGACAACCCGCTGCTCGCGCGGCGTATAGGCGCGCAGCGCATGTTGGACGCGATTGCCGAGCTGGCTGGAAACGCTGTCCGGCACGTCAAGCGGGTTTTGCGTCACGAAAAATACGCTGACGCCTTTGGAACGGATCAGGCGAACAACTTGTTCAACCTTTTTAAGCAACGCCTTTGGCGCCTCGTTGAACAATAAATGCGCCTCGTCAAAAAAGAACACCAGTTTGGGCTTATCCGGATCGCCGATTTCCGGCAGTTCCTCAAACAGCTCCGACAACAGCCACAACAAGAATGTGGCGTAGAGTTTCGGCGTCTGCATAAGTTTATCGGCGGCGAGGATGTTGATGATGCCCGCGCCGGTTTCATCGGTGCGCAAAAAATCATCAAGTTCGAGCGCTGGCTCGCCAAAAAACTTGTCGGCGCCCTGTTCTTCCAGCGCCAGCAAGCGCCGCTGAATGGCGCCGACGCTGGCTTTTGAAACATGGCCATATTCAGCCGACAATTCCTTTGACCGGTTTGCCACCTCGACCAGCAGCGCGCGCAAATCCTTCAAATCCAAAAGCAACAGCCCCTCATCGTCAGCGAGACGAAAGGCGAGCGCCAAAACGCCTTCCTGAGTGTCGTTGAGCCCCAACAGAGCCGCCAACAGCAACGGGCCCATTTCCGTTATGGTCGTGCGAATAGGATGTCCTTGTTTGCCGAACAAATCCCAAAAGCACACCGGATAGGCGTCCGGCTCATAGGGCTCGAGCCCGACCACTTTCGCGCGCTTAGTGAGAAAGTCTTTCATCTTTACAGGCTGCGACACGCCGGACAAATCGCCCTTCACGTCGGCGACAAACACCGGCACGCCCGCATCAGACAGGCCTTCGGCGATAATCTGTAGCGTGACGGTTTTACCTGTACCGGTGGCGCCGGCGATCAGCCCATGGCGATTGGCGTATTTCAGATCGAGATATTCAGGGCGTTTGCTTTTGCCGAGAAAAACTGCGTTTTCCGTCATGATATCTCCGCCAGCGCCGCCTCGCAGTCGCCATAAAACGCTGATCGATAAGGGGCTGCGCCAGCAACAGCAAGAGGCAAATACTGCGCGCCTGCGACAAACCAGCAGTTTTGCAGGCGGTATTGCAACCAAGAAGTTATTTACCAATGCCCGAAAATCCGGTAGTTTCCGGTGTCGCGCGCGGGGTATAGCGTCAGGCGAAAAAGTGGGAAACGGTTTTTCGCAAAATCTGACGCGCTGCAAAGAACCTAGTTGATTGGGCGATGAAAAGAAATCGTCCAATGGTCTAGGGACGCTCCATATTATCAGCGTGAAGAGTGGGTAGACAGAAAGAAGGGCCATCATGTTTAGATTGATACTCGTCATCGCCGTTGCACTGGCGGTGATTATTGGGCTGACGAAATTAACCCGCCCTGTCGCGCCGGATGCGGGCGATGCGGTTGATACGGCTGCGGAAGCGACTGGCGATGCAACAGACGCCGCCGAGGCAACCGATGGCGCTGCTGCCGGCGCCACAGATGCTGCGACAGCTGGTGAGGAGCTTGCCGGAGCTGCTGAAGAGGTGAGCGATACAGCGCAGGCAAGCGACGGCTTGGCTGACGAGGCGATGGATGCGGCTGAGACGATGGCAGGTGATGCCGTCGAAGAGGTTGCGGCAGAGGTTGTCGACGCCGCGGAGGAGGTTGCGAGTGACGCCGCTGATACGGTTGATGCAGCAGCCGGCGATGCTGCGGCAGCTGCGAGCGAAGAGGCTGCAAGTGAAGC
>JAJFGE010000037.1 GCA_021776295.1 Hyphococcus sp. | reverse complement strand
ATCACAGCGTCCCGCAGGCCAAAAACATTAGCCGCCAGCGCAACGCCGCCCGCAGCGGAAGCCTCCGTCGCCGCCAGACCGAAGCCTTCGAAATAAGTCGGATCGCTATCAATGTTTGGAATGACGACGGCGAGCGCATTGCCTCGCAACTGCGCCAGTTTCTCACCCCGGACCGGCCCATGATAGGAAATACGCGGGGCGGCAAGGACAGTTTTTTCCGAAGCATCAATGACCGGGCCGACAACTCGAAGCGAAAGGCCTTCTGGTAAATTGGGTAATACATTTTCGATGAACCAGCGACAGCCCTTTTGTTTCGTCAGCCTACCAACGAATAGCAAATAAGGTTGTGGCGGTCGCGGGGAAGCTGGCGCCGCTTGCGCTGCGAGTGGAATAACTTCCCGATGGTCAAAGCCGTGGTGTTCGAGAAGCGTTGCGGTTGCTCGTGAATTTGCAAGCACCGTGCTTTTGCGCAGGAGCTGCGCCCCAAGCCGCAAATAAAAGCGATAAAGGAGCGGCCATATCCCGCGCCGGATAGCCAAAGCGACATCTGTGCCATGCGCCGACAGAATGACTTTGGCGCCTGGCCTGCGCATCGACGCCGCCAGCGCCAACGGCCAAATCGCCATATCGGCGGCGTGAATGATGTCATATTGAGGCCGCGCGCCGGCAAGCCCGACAAGGGAGCGCAGGCCGAAACCGATAAGCGCGAGCACAGTCGGCGGCGCGCCATTTTCACGCCCCGGCAAAGCCTCCACCGAAAGGTTAATCTGTGATTTCATCGCCGCGACCAGCTCGGTGCAATAGGTTTCCATGCCGCCAACGGCGGGCGGCCACTTCCGGGTTATGAACAGCACATTTTTATTCATGGCAGGCTCAAGCGATACGCCATAGTGGCTGTGAAATTCTTAACGCTCTGTTTGCCCTGTTCCTCTTAGATGAGGGGGCAATCTGAGAGTGAGCCATGACCAAGCTAATCGTCCAAATTCCCTGTTTTAATGAGGAGGCAACGCTCGCTGAGGCGGTTGGCGATATTCCGCGCCAGATTGATGGTATCGACCAGGTTGAGATTTTGGTGATCGATGACGGGTCGACCGACCGCACGGTGGAGGTTGCTAAGGCAAGCGGCGCCGACCATGTGGTTTCGAACCCGAAAAATATCGGCTTGGCGCAGTCCTTTCAGAGGGGGCTCGATGCTTGTCTTTCGCTTGGCGCTGACTTCATCGTCAATACCGATGGCGACAATCAATATTGCGGCCGCGACATTCCAAAGCTGATTGCGCCCTTGATTGCAGGCGATGCCGATATCGTTGTCGGCGACCGCCGGCCGGCGGAGATTGCGCATTTCTCGCCGTTAAAGCGTCTGCTGCAAAAATTCGGCAGCCGCGCCGTGAGCGGGCTTGCCGGGGTTGAAGTGGCCGATGCGGTCAGTGGATTTCGCGCCTATACCCGCCAGGCGGCGATGGGTGTGACGGTGCGCTCGACATTTTCCTATACCACCGAGACCCTCATTCAGGCGGGACGCAAGCGGCGGGCAATCGTTTCCATACCAATTAGAACCAATAAGGTCGAACGGCCGTCAAGGTTGTTCCGTTCGGTGCCGCAATTTCTGTCACGCACCGGCCGGACGATGTTGCGTGCTTACGCGATGTATGAGCCGCTGAAGATATTTCTCGCGCTTGGGGTTGTGTTGATGGCGGTTGGCATGGCGCCGATTGTGCGTTTCCTGGTGCATTATTTTCTCGGCGATGGCGCCGGGATGATTCAATCGCTGATCCTCGGCGGGGTTTTGTTTCTGGTTGGCGGTGTCTGTGCGTTGTTCGCGCTGATCGCCGACCTCATCGCCTATAATCGCCAACTGCTTGAGCTGACGCTGGAGCGGGTGCGCAAAATTGAATATGCGATGGACGAAAATGACCGCCGATCAGCGAAGAAAAAGCGCTTTCCCGCAGAAAGGCTGCGCGAGGAACTTTCCCATCTGAAAGATCGGATCGGCGGTCAGTCCGGTCCGCGCTAGGTGCGGTTACGCGCCATGTCGACATAGTCGCAAAAACCGGGCGGCGTTGCCCTTTCGGGCATGCTATAAGCCCGCCATGACGGATTATTTTTTCACACTGTTTGATACGGCGCTGGGGCGTTGCGGCCTTGCCTGGGGCGACGCCGGGATTGTTGCCGTCAGCTTTCCTGAAGCTGACGATGCTGGCACGGTTGCGCAACTGAGGCGCCGCGCCGCGGGCGCGGTTGAAATGCCGCCGCCAGCGCATATCCGCCGGGTGATTGACGATATCGTCGCGCTGTTTAACGGCGAGCCGCGCGGGTTCGACTATGTAAAATTTGATATGGAGGGGATCGCTGATTTTGACCGCGATGTCATCGCGCTGACGCTGGCTATCAAACCGGGCGAGACAAAAACCTATGGCGATTTGGCTAATGCGCTTGGCGATGTTGCGCTGTCGCGGCGTGTGGGCCAGGCGCTGGGGCGTAATCCGTTTCCGATCCTTGCGCCCTGTCATCGCATTGTCGGCGCCGGCGGTTTAATGACCGGGTTTTCAGCGCCGGGCGGGACCATCACCAAACAACGCCTGTTAAAAATCGAAGGCGCGCTCGCGCCTGATCTTTTTGACGCGCTTTAATTTATGATTAGCCCCAGGGCCCGCGGCGTTTTCCTTCGAATACGGACGGCCCATCCGGGTCCATGACCACGCTGCCAAGAGTGTTCATCGCCAGCAGCCGGTCGATCCGGTTCTGGGTCGCCGGATGGGTTGAAAACAATTTATCCCGGCCGGCGCCGGTAAGCGGATTGATAATCATCAGCTGTCCGGTTTCGGGGTGGCGCTCAGCGGTGGCGTTGGGAATGCGCGCTGCGCCTGTCGAGATTTTCGCCAGCGCCGAGGCGAGCCAGTCCGGCCGGCCGCAGATTTCAGCGCCCATGCGGTCAGCCTCATATTCGCGCCCGCGGCTGATCGCCATTTGCACCAGCGCCGCCGCCATCGGCGCGAGAATCATAATGGCGAGGGCGCCAATGATGCCGCCGGCGCCGCGATTGCCGCCGCGAAAAAACAGCGCAAAATTGGCGAGCATAGTAATCGCCCCGGCGATGGTCGCGGTGATCGTCATGGTCAGCGTGTCGCGGTTTTTCACATGCGCCAGCTCATGCGCCATCACGCCGGCAAGCTCGTTTTCGGTTAAAACGTGCAACAGCCCGGTAGTCGCCGCGACGGCGGCGTTTTCCGGATTGCGCCCGGTGGCGAAGGCGTTGGGCTGGTCGTTTTCGATGATGTAAATTTTTGGCGCCGGAAGGCGCGCATTATCAGCCAGCGCGCGCACGATTAAAGCGTAGCGCCGCACCGCGCCGGATGCCTGATCGGGGTCAACCTCCTGGGCGCGATACATCCGCAAAACCATCTTGTCGGAGTTCCAATAGGCCCAAAGATTGGTTCCCGCCGCGAACACAAACGCGATCGCCATGCCAACACCGCCGCCGAGCAAAAAACCAACGCCCATAAACAGCGCCGTCAGGGCGGCGAGTAAAGCGCCGGTGCGGAGTGAATTCAGCATCTTTGAGACCTTTTTTAAAGTTGCTTGCCTGCAAACCATTATCGGGTTTTATATGTGGCGCAGACAGGCGGGTTCAATATGGCGGACCAAGACAATGAAGCGCCGGATACGATGCCAGCGGGCAAAGCGTTAACGCCGGCGGCGCAGCGTGCGCTCAAAGAGGCGGAAATTCGTCGCCAAACCGCGGCCGAAACCCAGGCTGACGGGCCTCGGGCCGGCGGGCCTCAGGCCGCCAAAGAACTCGGCGGGCCAAGGGGCGCGGAGCCCACCCGATTTGGCGATTGGGAGCGCGGCGGTCGGGCGGTGGATTTTTAACCGAAGAAAAGACCTACAACTATATTGAGAATAAGCTATAAACATGCTACCTATGCGTGTATGCGATATTTCTTTTGCCCGGCGGCGTGTTTTACGCTTTTTCTAACCTCCGCCCTTATTGCGCCCGCCTGGGCCGGGCCGGCTTTAAAGGGTCCGGTGGCCGCCAGCGTTGAACGGGTGATTGACGGCGATACGGTTAAGATGCGCGCACAGATATGGATTGATCAGGAGTTGGTCATCTCAGTTCGGGTGGCGGGGATTGATGCGCCGGAACTGTTCCGTCCGAAATGCGCAGCGGAAAAAGCGCGCGCACGCGAAGCAAAAATCTTCGTCGAAGCGTTTTTAAGCAATGGCGAGGCAGTCTTGCGCGATGTCGCTTACGGCAAATATGCCGGCCGCGTAGTCGCCCGCATCGAGGCGGCGGGAGCTGACCTTGGCGAAGCGCTGGTCGCCGAAGGTCTTGCGGTCAACGGCGCGCACGGCTCTTGGTGCGTGGGCGCCTGATAAGCTTGGCGAAGGGCGGGTATGCTGCGCCTATCTGTAAAACACCGTTTCATTGCCCGAAAAAGCCCATGGTTCATCAAGGTCAATGCAAGACAGCGCATCGCTGCGGGCTTCTATTTTTAACAGCGCGGGGCCGGCTTCGCCGCTTTGGCGTTCGAGGACGACGACGCCGTTAATCAGCGGGCCGAGGAAGTTGGCGCGCAGTTTTTCATAACAATAAACCGTGCCGTCGCGAACTTCGCTAAAGGCGGTGTTGATGCGCCCGTCGCCTTGCTCAAAGGTGAGGAAATCCTTCACCGCCGCTTCGCGCTCAGCATCCATAAACGGCGCGAGGCCAACCAGGTCCGGCGTCAGCGACGTCAGCCGCCCATGCAGCGAGAAGATAAGCCGGCCGGGCGCGATGGCGTCGGCGGCGAGCACCACGGCGCTGACCTTTGTGGTCGCCGCATTATGCGCTGCATCAGTAAACCAGACGCCATGAGCGGCGCCTTTTTCATCTGTCACCGCCGTGCGGCAGGCGTCAGCGCCTTTGGCGCGGCGGATGCCCCAGCTGTCGCCGAGCTTTGCCGCCCATAGGGGTTGTTCATCCTTGGGCAGATAATCAATCGGGCAGCGCGCGCGGCTGGTGTCCGGGGTGATCGCCTTGAGCAGTGTTGGCGGCGCGTCAAATACGGCAGCGCGGGCGTAAGGGTTGGCGCTGTAGCGTTCAGGCCGCTCAAACGCCGCAGGCGAGGTCGCCAAATCATGCAGGCCGACATTAAACCCGTCCGCAGCGCCAATCGCATCGCCTTTGTTGACGCGAATTTGCGTTTCAACGGCGATATGGTCAGGGCCGCCAAATTCTTCAAATCTCTCAATACCGCCGGCGCGGGTGATGATGGCGTCGTCGAGAGTGTCGAGGCGGTCATAGTAAAATGAAATGTTTTTGCAGGAGCGCAAATGCACCGTCCAGGAAAAACCGCGCACGCCGCCATCGCTGTCGCGGTCGATTTTACGCTCCAGCGCGACGATGTCGGCTTTGGCGGGCGCCAGCGCGGTGGTTGTCCGGCGCTTGAAGCCCTGATTGGCGCGGCGGGTGTTGATGCGGATATAGGGCGCGGGCAAGACTTCCCCCGGCGCGGTGACGCCGCCAAGCGGAGACACGCTAAGGACATCGTCAATGGCGGCGAAGGGACCGCTAAACGCCGGCTCGCCAATCGCACAATCGCGCGCTGAGATCGGCGTTGTCTCCACTGCCGCGGCGACCATCCTGGCGCGTTCAACCGTATTGCGGCCGGCGGTGGGGTACATGATGGTTGCCACCAACAGCGCCGCGGTAAACAGCACCGCCCCAAGCCGGGTAAAATATCCTGAACCAGACAAAGTCATTCCCCACAGATTCCCCGTCAGAAAATCCTATTTGAAGGCCGGTAAGTCAAGCCGGTAGAGACGCCGGGCTTACAGCCAGGCCTGGGCGGGGTAAGCGTGGTTAATGCTATCCGTCTGATCGCCGTTTAAAGCCTTAGCCACGCCAAAAGGCTGGCGACAAAATCACGAGAATAGTGAAAAATTCAAGCCGGCCGAGCATCATGCCGGCGGACAATAGGAGCTTTGCCATATCAGGCAGCGAGGCGTAGTTGCCGGCCGGCCCGACAATGTCGCCAAGTCCGGGCCCGACATTAGCGATCGCCGAACCGGCCGCGGAAAGCGCCGTCAGCGTATCAAGGCCAAGGCCGGATAACAGGACGGCGATGGTTGCGAAAATTGCGAAATAGACAAAGAAAAAACTGAGCACCGAAACAAAGACATCGTCAGTTAAAGGGCGGCCATTATAGCGCGCGACGAAAACCGCGTTTGGATGGGCAAGGCGGCGTGCATAGACCATCAGTGCAGCGAGCGCGACTTGAAAGCGGAAGACTTTCATCCCGCAGGAGGTCGAGCCAGCACAGCCGCCGATGAACATGATGCAGAAGAAAAATGCAATCGCTACAGGGCCCCAGGCGTCATAGTCGGATGTAGTAAAGCCGGTCCCGGTCATGATCGATGTGACGTTGAAAACCGCCAGCCTCAGCGCCGTGAACACGGAAATGTCGAGCTGGCGAAAGGCGTAAAGCGCGATAAGTCCGGTCAAGGCGATGATCAAACCCATAAAGAAGCGAATTTGGCTATCCGTAAACAGACGTTTCCAGACGCCGCGCATCACGGCAATGAGGATAATCCCAAACGGCAGACTGCCAAGCAGCATGAAAATCGTGACCACAAGGTCAAGCGGCGCCCGCCCCACCGTCAGGAATGCGCCGAGCGAAGCGTCGCGGGTAGAAAACCCGCCGGTTGCGACGGTCGTGAGTGCATGGTTGAGCGCATGCCAGGGCGGCATGCCGAAAGCCCACAGGCTAAGGAAACATAACGTCGTCAAAAAAACATAGATGAGCGAAAGCGCTACGGAATATTGTGTGGCGTTAGCGATGAACTTTTCTGATGTGTCCCAGGCTTCATTTTTAAAAATCTGCATGCCGCCGACTTTAAGCGCCGGAAGTACGGCAAACGCCATGATGACGACGCCGACGCCGCCGAACCATTGCAGCATAGAGCGCCATAACAGCGCCCCAGGCGGGGCGTCATCCAGTCCGGTGACAACCGTGGCGCCGGTTGTGGTCAGCCCCGACATCGCCTCGAAAAAGGCGTCCACATAGGTGAGGCCAAGCGCGCCATTGGCGAGCGGAATGGCTGCAAACACCACAAGCGCCAGCCAGCTTGCGGCGGTCAGAAGAAAGCCCTCACGAATGTTTATCTGGTGGATAGGGCCCCAGCTCGCCGCTGCCGCGCCGCCGCCGGCCAGAACGCTGATGATGGCGCCGGTGGCGAAAGCGGTCCAGTCGGCGCGATGGACATCATCCGTAGACAGAAGGTCGACGCACATCGGGATCAGCAT
>JAJFGE010000036.1 GCA_021776295.1 Hyphococcus sp. | reverse complement strand
CTCTGGCCTGGCTGAAAAGGGACAAGCCGGCGTCATAACAAACGCGTTGCTGCACCTGTGGCCAGGGCTGCTTATCGTTGGATTTCACAGAATATATGAAGGTGGCTTTGCCCTGTTCACAATGCTCGGATGGTTGTGGGTGGCAAAGGCCGGCCTGTATCTGTTGTTTCCATCTGTGGGACTGCGGAGCATGACCGGCAGTCAGATACGTTCGCCATTGTCAGGGCGCCTTGCTGGCGGCGGTATGTTGATTGTTGCTTGCGTGCTGTGGCTCACAATGTTGCCGGTAACGGGCGTCATGTTCTAGACCATCGGGCGATTAATAGGAATCGCCCGATGGTCCAGATTCTTTGTTGCGCGCCGGCCCGCGCCCGAAGGGGCGCAGATAATTACCTGACGCCTTCGCGGTCCGCGCGCGAAGGCGCCGCTGTCGTGCAGCCGATCCCCCGTGACTAAGAACCAATATTGCCTTCGTCGTGTCTACTGCCCATGTTGTGACCATGATCAGCGATCTTTATTCCGGCGGCATACTGGACGCGGCGGCGGCGATCCCGTTGGCGCGCCGGCTCGCCGCGCCGGACGCTTCGGCGAAAAAAGTAAGCCGCATCTGTGGCTCGGAAATTGAGGTCGATTTAACGCTTAAGGACGCCGCCGTCGCCGAATTCGGCATGGCGGCGCGCGCTTGCGCTCTTGGTCAGGCCGCCGCTTCCATCGTTGCGCGCAATATTGCCGGCGCATCCGTCGACGAACTCTACCAATTGCGCGATCAAATGCGCGCGATGCTGAAGGAGGACGGGCCGCCGCCATCGGGTGCGCGCTGGCGCGATCTGGCGCTCTTGGAAACCATTCGCAACTACCCGCAACGCCACGCCTCGACCTTGCTGGTGTTTGAAGCGATTTGCGATTGTCTTGACCAGTTAAGCGGCAAAAAAGCGGTTGCGGCAACATAGCCCGCATAGAAATAGATCACGCTTTCTTGATCGCTTTTCGGCGCAGTCTGAGTAAAAGGTAAAGTTTCTACGCTTGAAAAGCGCGCCGCAAACGCCACTTGCTATTACGAAAGCGGTTGTTTTCTCCTCCCCCCCCGAAACCGCTTATCAGCGCCTGCGCTTGACTTCCCCCCCAATCAAGCGCGGGCGCATCTTTTTTTGGTGTAGCCCGAGCTTATGCGGCAGCTTCCTGTACGCCGCTCGCATCAATACTCGTCACAGCTTCATTTTTAAGCCACGCGGCAAATGCTTTGACCGTCGGCGAAGACGTTTTGGACGGTGGATGAACGATGTAATAGGCAAACTCCGTCGGCGTCGTCATGTCGAACGGGATGACCAGCCGCCCGGCTTCAAGGTCAGCCAGGGCCAGCGCCGCCTTGGCCAGCGCCACGCCTTTGCCGGCAACCGCCGCCTCAATCACCAGGCTTGACTGGTTGAATTTCAGACCACGGTCGCCTTGCTTGTGGCACACTCCTGCGGCCTTCAGCCACATCGGCCAGGTTGGACAGCTTTCATCCTTATCAGTGCTGGAATCATGCAGCAGCGTGTGCGCGGTAAGGCCCTCCGGCGCCTTTAGCGGATTGTCGCCGGTCAGCAGATGCGGGCTGCAGACCGGGACAATTTTTTCAGCCATCAGGTGATCGACGATCAGCCCCGGATAATGCCCGCTGCCATAACGGATCGCGAGATCGACATCGTGAACTGCGAAATCAACCACATCCATGTCCGCCGACACCCAAACGTCAATTTCCGGATGATCACTCTGAAACCGGTCGAGCCGCGGGACCAGCCATTTCGATGCAAAGGACGGCGCCACCGAGACGGTCAGACGGCCAGTGTCAGACTTGGCCGCGAGAATTTTTCCAGCTTCCGCCAGCTTGTCGAAGCCTTCGCGCAACACCGGCAAGCTCGCCTGGGCCTCATCGGTCAACAGCAGCGAGCGCTTTTCGCGGCGAAACACTGGCGTCTGTAGAAAATCTTCAAGCGCCTTAATCTGCTGACTCACCGCGCCGGGTGTCACATGCAGCTCCTCCGCAGCCTTAGTAAAACTTAAGTGGCGAGCCGCCGCTTCGAAGACGCGCAAAGCGTTAAGGGGAGGTATTTTCTTCATTTCAGCCTCATTTCCGATTTCCAAGCCGGGTATTTACAATAGCTACCCTATATACAATAAATATATTCCACAATCACAAGGAAGTGAATTTATATCAGAAAATCTAAAACCCTAGAAAACCTAGGCTTTTATGGGCTGTTTCAGAAAACCTATCAAAGCCCTAAAAAATAATCGGTTGAGGCCTTGCTGTTGCAAAACTAGCTTTGCCTACACGGCCTAGGAACAGGGTCCTGGTAATAATAGCATTAGAAAATCTATCATGAACAGATTTCCAGCCTTTATCGACCTTAATACCTGTAAAACTGTTATCATCGGCGGCGGCGCAGCGGCCCTGGGCAAGGCGCGGCTGGTTATTGCCGCCGGCGCTGAGCCGTTGGTGATCTGGCCGCAGATTGAGGCCGCGACCCGCAATGAACTTATCGACAGCGCCCGGCTGATTGAGACGGCGCCGGTGCGCGCGGATCTGGCTGGCGCGGCGCTGGTTTTTGTCGCGATTGATGATGCGGCCGAAGCTGAGCGCTGGGCCGGTATCGCCCGCACCGCTGGCGTCCTCATCAATGTTGTGGACCGCCCGGAGCTTTGTGATTTTACCACCCCGTCCATCATTGATCGCGGACGCCTCACTATTGCGGTCTCGTCCGATGGCGCGGCGCCGGTTCTGGTCAAAAGATTGCGCGCCGACATTGAAGCGCTGTTGCCAGCAAAAGCCGGCGCGCTGGCCGAATTCGCCGGGCGCTATCGCAGCGCCGTCAAGGCGAAACTGGACGAGGCTCGCCGGCGCGGTTTCTGGGAGGCGTTTTTCAACGGCCCGATTGCGGCGCTGGTGCTGAAGGGCGATGAGTGCGCCGCCCATGAGGCGATGCTTGAAATTGTTAATCGTCCGCAAGCTGAGCAAGAAGGCGTTGTGCATATTGTCGGCGCTGGCCCCGGCGATCCTGACCTTTTGACCATCAAGGCGCTGAGGCTGTTACAAGACGCCGACGTCATCTTATACGACCGCCTTGTCAGCGACGAAATATTATCATTGGCGCGGCGCGATGCGGAGCGGCTTTATGTCGGCAAGGCAAAAGCCGCCCATGCTGTCCCACAGGCGGAAATTGAAAAAACCATGATCACGCTGGCCCGCGAAGGTAAAAATGTCGTTCGCCTGAAAGGCGGCGATCCGTTCATCTTCGGGCGCGGCGGAGAAGAGCTTGAGGCAATGCGCGCCGCCGGGGTTGGGGTGTTTGTAACCCCGGGGATCACCGCCGCAACTGGCTGCGCCGCCGCCGCCGGCATGGCGCTTACTCATCGCGACTACGCCCAGGCCGTGACCTTCGTCACCGGCCACGCCAAGGACGGTACCGAGCCCGATCTTGATTGGGCCGCTCTTGCCGCGCTTAAAAATACGCTTGTTGTCTATATGGGCGTTACGACCGCGGAGAAAATTTCAAGCCAACTGATCGCCCATGGGCGCGGCCCCGCGACCCCGGCAGCGATCATTGAAAATGGCGCCCGCGCCAATCAGAAAATCATCAAAGGCGCACTTGGCGACATCAGTGCACTGATTGAGACGGGTCACATCACCGGCCCTGCGTTGGTGGTTATTGGCGAGGTTGCAGCGCTCGCCGCTGGCGAAACATTGTTGGAGTTGGCCGCAGAACAAAGGAGGGTTGCATGAAAGCGATTACAGGAAACCGTCTCAACGACGGCGCGGTGGTTTATCTCCGTGACGATGATCAGTGGACGACGCAACGCAGTGAGGCGGCGCGGTTTGACGATGACGACATCGCCCCGGTGCTTGGCGCCGCGCAGTTGCGGGTCCGGGAAATTACCGACGCCTACATTATCGATGTCACCGCAGACGGCACGCCGTCCGGTCGCGCCATCATCCGCGAGACCATTCGCGGTGCCGGCCCGACCGTGCGCGGCGACCTCGGTCTGCAGGCGGAGTGCTGCGCATGAGCGACAGGCTTAAACTCTATGGCGACCCGATCAGCGGCAATTGTCTAAAGACAAAATGGACAGCCGACTACCTTGGGCTCGATTATGACTGGGTCGCGCTTGATATTTTAAAGGGCGAGACCCGTACTGATGAATTCCTGGCGATCAATCCGTTTGGACAGGTCCCGACAGCAGTGCTCGCCGACGGGCGTATCCTGACGCAGTCCAATGCGATTATGGTCTATCTGGTCGAAGCCCATAACGGCGCTTTGCTGCCCAGTGATCCGTATGAGCGGGCATGCGTGTTTAAATGGTTGTTCTGGGAGCAAAATTCACATGAGCCCTATATTGCCGGGCGGCGTTTCCGCAAAGCCTATCTTGGCCATACGGATGAAAAAATCGACGCTGAGTGGCTGCCGCGCGGCGAAGCAGCGCTCGGGCTGATGGAGTGCACCGTTCAGGATACGGACTATCTCGCAGGCGACAGCCTGACCCTCGCCGACATTGCCCTCGTCGCCTATACGCGCCTTGCCGATGGGGGCGGGTTCGACCTTTCCGGCTTTCCTTCGGTGCGGGCCTGGATTGCACGGGTTGAAAAAGCGCTGTCGATTGACCCTGTCCCGGAGGCCGGCTGATGTATCGTTATGACGAGTTTGACGCGACGCTGGTTGGCGAACGGGTTGCGCAATTTCGCGGACAAGTTGAGCGTCGGCTTTCCGGCGAGCTGAGCGAAGATCAGTTCAAGCCTTTGCGGTTGATGAACGGGCTCTATCTCCAGCTTCACGCCTATATGCTGCGCGTCGCCATTCCCTATGGCACACTGTCGTCACGGCAGATGCGCAAGCTGGCTCATGTCGCGCGTAAATACGACAAAGGCTACGGCCATTTCACCACCCGCCAGAACATTCAATATAACTGGCCGGCGCTGGTTGATGTGCCGGATATTCTCGATGATCTGGCTGAAGTTGAAATGCACGCCATCCAGACCTCGGGCAATTGCATCCGCAATGTGACATCGGATCAATTTGCCGGCGCTGCGGCTGACGAGGTCGAGGACCCGCGCATCTGGTGTGAGGTTATCCGCCAGTGGTCGACGTTTCATCCGGAATTCACATTCCTGCCGCGCAAGTTCAAGATCGCCGTCACCGCATCGCAAAGTGATCGCGCTGCAATCCGGCTGCATGATATTGGCTTGCGCATTCATAAAAATGACGCCGGCGAGATTGGCTTTGAAGTCATTGTCGGCGGCGGGCTCGGACGCACGCCCTATGTCGGCCACACCATCCGCGAATTTTTACCGAAGAAGAATTTGCTGTCTTATCTGGAGGCGGTGCTGCGGGTTTATAATCTCGAAGGCCGTCGCGACAATCTCTATAAAGCGCGTATCAAAATTTTAGTGAATGCCGGCGGCGTGCAAAAATTCACCGATTTGGTAGAAGCGGAATGGGCGGCGATCCGCAAGTCAGAAATTGATCTTCCAGCAGAAGAAATTGATCGTATCCGCACTTATTTTGCGCCGCCGAATTTTGAAGACCTGTCGGCTGAGAGCGCGGCACTGGAGCAAAAACGTAAGGACGACGCTGCGTTTGCCCGCTGGCTTCGGGTGAATACGCTCGCCCATAAAGCGCCCGGTTACGCCATCGTCAATATCTCGCTGAAGCCGGTTGGCGGCATTCCCGGCGACATTTCCGACGTGCAGATGGAGGCGGTAGCAGATTTAGCGGCGCAATATTCGCAAGATGAAATCCGCGCCACGCATGAGCAAAATCTGGTGCTGCCGCATGTCAAAAAGGATGACCTCTACGCGGTGTGGCAAGCGCTTGCGGCGCAAGAACTGGCGACCCCCAATATTCGCCTCGTCAGCGACATCATCGCTTGCCCCGGCCTTGACTATTGCACGCTTGCCAACACCCGCTCGATCCCCATCGCACAGCGCATTTCAGAGCGGTTTGCAGACCTTGAGCAGCAGGAAGATATTGGCGAGTTAAAAATAAAAATTTCCGGCTGCATCAATGCCTGCGGCCATCACCATGTTGGCCATATCGGCATTCTGGGCGTCGATAAAAAGGGCGAGGAATTCTACCAGATCACGCTTGGCGGTTCGGGCGCCGAAGACGCCTCGCTCGGCGAGATTGTCGGCCGTGGACTTTCATCCGGCGATGCTGTGGGCGCGGTTGAAAGACTGGTCGATTACTACCGTGAAAACCGTCTGGACAATGAACGATTTATCGATACTTACCGGCGCCTCGGCGCAGACCCCTTCAAGGAGGCGCTTTATGCCGCTGCTTAAATTATTTGGATCCGACTTTGCGCCGGCACTGGAAGAACCGTTGCAAGAAGTCAGTCTCGAAGACTGGTGCGATAATCCGCAGGCACATGCAGACGCGACGGCGCTGGTCATCGAAAATGATATCGGCGTTGAACACTTTGCCGAAGATCTCTCCAGCTTCGGGATTATTATTTTAAAGTTCCCGACTTTCAAGGACGGGCGCGCCTATTCGCAGGCGCGGCTATTGCGCGAACGGTTTGGGTATACTGGTGAGATTAGAGCGCGCGGCGATGTGTTGCGCGATCAGGCGCTGTTCATGGCGCGCTGCGGCTTTGATGCGTTTGAATTTACCGGCGAGGATGCGGCCGCCGCGACGGCGGCGCTGGCGGAATTCTCCTTCGCCTACCAGCCCGCCGCTGACCGCGCCGAGCCGGTTTGGCGGCGCCGTCTTGATCGCCCCGCCGCAGCATAATGGATTTTGTTAGATGAATATAAACTTAGCAACGCTGGCGCCGGCCGAAACCCGTCCGGAAACTGAACGCGACTTGCACGCGCGCAGGCTGGCGATGCAATATTCCTGTTCGGATGCGCAAGAGATATTGCGTCACGCGATTGAGACAGAGTTCCCGGGGCGCATCGCGCTGGTGTCGTCCTTTGGCGCGGAATCAGCAGCGCTGTTGCATCTTGTGTCAGAAATCGACAAATCGATTCCGGTGATTTTTCTCGAGACCGGCAAACATTTCGCGCAAACGCTCAGCTATCGCCGCAAGCTCGCCAATCAGCTTGGCCTTACGGACATTCGCGATATTCGTCCGAAGGCGGAAGATGTTGAAACCCATGACGGCGATGGGGGTTTGTGGAAACGCGATGCGGACGCCTGTTGCACCTTGCGCAAGGTCGAGCCGCTAGCCGCCGCGCTGGACGGTTTTGACGCCTGGATTACCGGACGCAAACAGTTTCATGGCGCGGGCCGCATCAACCTGCCGGCGTTTGAGGCTGGCGGCGCGCATATCAAGGTCAATCCGTTGATCCGCTGGTCGAGCGACGATGTCGCCGATTATGTTGCGGCGACCGATTTGCCGGCGCATCCGCTGGTCGCGCAAGACTATCCGTCGATCGGTTGCTGGCCATGCACTCATCCGGTTGCCGCCGGCGAGGATGTGCGTGCCGGGCGCTGGCGCGGATCGGCGAAAACTGAATGCGGTATTCATGGCGCCGCCGGTTAGCGTGGCCCAGCTTAGAGCGCCGGGTGAAAGAGTGGGCACTTCGACTTTGCTCAGGATGAGGCCGGTTTTTCGCCTCCGACCGCGAAGACGGTCAATTTATAGTTAGCGCGCCTTCGCGCGCGGGCCGGTGCGCGACAAAGAATCTAAAGTATCAGGCGATTCCTGTTAATCGCCTGATACTTTAGTCAATCCCCATAAGGAACTTATCAAGCGCCGCCCAGGCGACCGGCTCGGTCATCATCGGTGCATGGCCGATGCGTGGAACTTCCACATAGTCGAACGCCGAATGGATGGCGCGCATTTTTCCGACGATTTCCGGCGACAGCAAATCGCTTAAGCCGCCGCGAAGCACAAGGGTCGAGATTGCTTTAAGGCTTTCAAACGCCGGCCATAGATCCGGCGCCGGGCCGAGCTCCATAAGCGCGCGGGCGATATTGGGATCGTAATCTAACACCCACTCGCCGGTTGCGGTCTCATGAAAGGTGCGCCGGGCGAACACCAGCCATTCAGCGTCGCTCGCATCCGGGAAAGCAACCTCGTTAATCGCCCGGATGCGCGCCGCGGCCTCTTCAAGCGAGGCTGCCGGACCGGCGCCGGCGCCCGCGCCGACATAACCGGCGATGCGGGCAATCCCCTCCGGCGCCAGTTCCGGGCCGATATCGTTGAGCACCGCGGCCTTAACCCGCTCCGGTGAAGATGCGTGGGTCGCCATCGTGACAATTCCACCAAGCGAAGTGCCGACAAAAATCGCCGAGGGGACGCCAAGTTCGTCGAGGACTGTCAGAACATCATCGCGGTAAGTTTCCGGGTGGTAGTTGAGATAGTCCGTGTCCCAGTCTGAGCGCCCGCGCCCGCGCAGACTGACCGTAATAACGTCGCGGCCAGTAGCGGCAATCTTTGGCGCGAGATCATCAAAATCGCTGGTGTTGCGGGTCAGGCCCGGAATGCACAGGACCGGCGTTCTCGCGCCGCCGGCATAGCGGCGAACACTCATCGAAAGCGTATTCCCAATGGTAATGCGCCTCACGCAATGTTGTATAATCACAAACCCGTCCAAACTAGCTCTAAGGAACAATAACTGACGATAACAGGAACAAACACGCTAAAAGTCATATCAAAGATGGATGATACAGCTAAATCAATACCTCTGTTGCGGTGCGAAACAACAAAACATTTACCAATTATTTAAAACACTTTCGCAATTGCAAACAAAGGGCTGGTTCATGTTGCTAATATGGTACATGTGCAATGCGCTGCGATGAAGCGTGCATTAACAATGTTGACGCTGCTCGAAGGTTGCCATTAGCTTCAGGTTAAGTGTGGGTCGCTCTTCCGGCATGTACTTTTTCCCATTGCTTTTACTCCAGTGTGAAAAAGCGCCGTTAGTTGGATGTTTTGGTTGCGCGGCACGTACGGACCGGAGGGATATTAATGATTAAGTCCATTATGGACAGGCGTTTGCTGCGCCCGCTGAACCAATATTCCTCCAAACTTAATCGGAGGGATACCAATGAGAAAATCAATTCTGGATAAAACACTACTGCGCTCTACGGTCTTTACTGGCGTGTTTGCAGTTGCTGGTTTGGGAGTGTTTTCCGGGCCAGCCTTTGCGCAAGCGGTTGAAACCATACAAGCCGATGATGATTCCGTTGTCGCCAATGAAGGTGATCGCATTGTTGTTACTGGGTCGCGCATTGCGCGGGATTCTTATTCTAGTGCGGCGCCGCTGCAAAACTTAGACGTTAGTGCGGCGCGAGAGGTTGGTATAACGGGAATTTCGGATCTGTTACAGCGATCGACGGTCGCCAACGGTCAACAAAATAACCTTGATATATTTACCAGCGCCGGCGCAAGTAACGCGACTGAACCGCCACCACCGGGTGGCGTTGGCTCAGCGAATATCGGTTTACGCGGTCTTGATCCCGAACGCACACTCGTGCTGCTCAATGGTCGTCGGCTTGGGCCTGGTGGTGTTCGCGGCGGCCCGCCACAGGCAGATTTAAACCTTATTCCCTTTTCGTTGATTGATAACATCACGATCGTAACTGAAGGCGCATCGTCAGTTTACGGCGCCGACGCAGTTGCTGGTGTTGTTGACCTAAAGCTTCGCGATGACTTTGAAGGATTGGAAATCTCCTCCAACTTTACATTTCCCGAAGCAGGCGGCGGCGAAGTGAAACAAGTAGGTTTTATCGCTGGTGCTAGCACAGACCGCGCGAACTTTGTTTTCGGGGTTGAGTATTTTCAACAAAACCCGGTAACCCTTGGTTCACGCATTCCATGTTCACGCAGTATTCAGGAAGCGGAAAATGGTGAAATACAATCATTTTGCCAGCAGGGATTGTTCGACAATGTCATCGTGACACTTCGGGCTCCGATTGCGACGGGTGATCTTCTCGGAACGTTCTATACGCCAGGGTCTACTAATATTGGCATACCGAATTTCAGCGATTCAAGAGCGCTGCCCCAGGTATTAGGAGAAAACTTTACGGGGTCGCTACAACCCGGCTGCGATGTTGTCGAGCAAGTGGATCTCGGATGTCGTTTTCCGTTTATACCGTTTTTCTCTGAGGAAGATGAAATCCAGGCGTCCCATCTTGTGTCTGGCCTGGAGCGGTACTCGTTTATGGGAATGGGGTCTTATGATGTCAGCGATTTGGTTGGCGGAACCGCAGAGCTATATTTCGAGGGGTTGTTCTCCACACGAACGACGGAAGATCAGAAAGTGCCGGAGCAAGTATTCCCTGGCGTTGCAATAGATATTCCGATGGAGGATGCAAACGGTAATCTGTTGGTTAATCCGGATGGAAGCCTGCAATTATTCGACAATCCATTGAATCCATTCAATAGTGCTGATGGATTCTTTCTCATTGCGCCAATCGTGTCGCTCGATCAATTGCCGCAAATTTTTGACGCCGAGCTCAACCAGTCTAGGTTTGTTGGGGGTATTCGTGGCGATTTTGGCGGCGACAATTGGCTCTCGCAACACAGTTGGGGTTACGATGTCTTTGCATCATATGACCGCAATGTGGGCTTTGTTTCCCAGGCTGTATTGGACTCGTCGGCGCTTGAATTATCCCAAGCGACCCTTCGTTTTGATGCAAGTGGCCAACTGACTTGCGGGCTCTTGAACCCGGCGGCTGGCGCTGGCTTTGAAAAGCCGCGTGATTGTGTGGTCGTCAACTTCTTTGCACCGGGTATTTTTGAAGGTGGTGTTGATGGGAGATTGACAGACGAAGAGGCTGAATTCCTGATCGCCGACCGCCTTAATAGAACGGTTGTCGAGCAGGGCCTCGTTTCCGGTTACGTGAGTGGCGATCTTATGGCGTGGCCGTGGTCCGAAAAAAATGTTGCTGTCGCGCTCGGCGGGGAATGGCGTAAGGACCGCATTGATTCGCAAACTGAAATACTAGGATCAAAGGCGCTCAATGCGGGTGAAAACCAAGCGACGGAAGGAAATACACGCGGAGCTCGCACAATCTACGACTTCTATGGCGAAGTGCTGATCCCTGTTTTAGATAACGTCGATATTGAGGGTGCGATCAGGTTCACGGATGAATCAAATTTTGGCAGCAAGGAAACTTATCGCGCCCGAGCTAGTTGGCGTGTAAACGACTGGACAACGATTAGCGGTTCCTATGGTACATCGTTCCGGGCTCCGAATCTGCGGGAACAGTTCCTGGGGAATCAATTCAGCTCCACCGGTTCCGACTCTGATCCATGTGCGGTGCCTGACAACGCAAACGTCGGCGGGGTTTTTGTTCCCGCACTGGATACTCGATCACAGACTGTAATCGACAATTGTATTCTAAATGGCGCAGATCCTACGTCTCTCGGCTTGCTAGCTGGAACAACTATTCCGGTGCGTGTCGGAGGAGCGGTCGACGATCTTGATCCAGAAACGTCGAGATCCTATACGGCTACTCTATTATTGAGCCCGCCAATCTCCGATAGTTTTGATATTGATATCTCTGTTGCATTCTTCGACATCAAGATCGAAGATACGGTGCGATCGATCGCGCCAGAAACAATTCTGTCTCGATGTTTCGGGGATGAGCCAGGCCTTACAAGCCCATTTTGCGACAGAGTGTTTCCGCGGCGCGGTGTTCTTTCGACCATCGACTTTGTCGGTGGCGTAGACGCGTCATTCGTCAATATTGGTGAGGAAAAATCGCAGGGTGTTGATATCAACGTCCGATTTGCAAAAGAACTTGGTGTTATTGGCGACTCGCCCGTGGATCTGCTTTTCAGTAACGCACTTACGATTCAAACAAAGCGTTCTGAAAAGATATTTATAGATGATCCGGCGGATAGCTTGCTGGGTGACTTCGGTGTTCCCAAGAAGCGATTGAACTCAACTGCGGCATTAACCTGGAACGGTTGGCAATTGCTGGGGAATGCTCGCTATCTTGATGGTACAGGAGCATCAACAGCGACGCTCGCGGCTGAATCATCGTGCACGAGCTTCTCGCCAAGCACTAACCTGATTGGTCCAGAATTGACCCGGTCAGTTTGTACGGCGGAATCGCGCTGGTATGTCGATTTATCCCTAACCAAGGATGTGACTGACACCGTTCGTGTGACCGCTGGCGTGAGCAACCTACTTGACAAAGAACCGCCATTGTTAAGCGGTGCATCCAATGCAACACGCGGCAGCCGCATCGTGTCGTCTGGGTATGACCAAATTCAACGGTCGTTTTTTGTTAACGCCACCGCTTCCTTCTAGTCGGCGCACATAAAACTGAAAATTGAAAGCGGGACCTCAGGGTCCCGCTTTTTTTGAGTAAATGACGCTGCTTGGGATTATTTCACACGCTCTACGGCAACCGATTCGCCCAATTCATTAATGCGCATACGATACCCGCCCAAGACCCTCTTTGAGATTTTAACCGAATAATCACGCGTGCCGACAAGCCTGCCTCTCAGGCGTTCGGATCGCCTCTTCCGCCAAATCTGGCCGTTATCGAGAATGAACAACGTATCGCCAACGGATGTCGTCGCGAACTCCACGACCGCCGCGGCTAGCGACAAGTCTCTTTTGTCTGGTTTTTCGCTGTTGTGCTTTTCCGCCTTCACGCGTCGCGTGATTTGCTCCGCCCCAAGACCTACGGGCGCTTTATCATCAAGCTGCTGGCCTTCAATATCCGCATCGGCACCTTCTGCAGTAGTGTCGCGCATACCTGCTTGAGGAGCCAATTGCGCGCTGGGGAGTGCGTCTGATTGTGTTGCCGGCGCCGCTACAACTGGCGCGTCAACGCCCAACAACCCGGCAATGGCTGTCTCGATGCAGGCAATGCGTTCTTCTTTGCCGTCTGCAGTTTGCCTGCAATGGTCGATTGGATTGAGCGTATTTTGCGCCGCCGTCCCAGAGGTCGCCAAAATTGCCCGGACGCCGGTAAGGGCGGCTTCGACGCAGGCGATGTGGTCTTTTTTGCCATTCGTGGCTTCCCGGCAATAATCGACCGGGTTGATCACACTGTTCGCGGCCGCACTGGTGGCAAGCCCGAAAAAGGCTCCGGCGATGGATATATATCTTTTTGATTTTGGCATGACCGCCTCTGTGGTTGGAAAATCAATTGTCTTAATTCTTACCTGATACGGCGTACGCTGATGGAGCGCTTCAGTTCTTTAATTGTAAGTCTGTAACTGCCCACGGCGCCGCGTTTGACGCTGGCGGTGTAGGTGCGATTTTTGCCGCGAAGACGGAGCTTTTTACCATCGGAATCGACTTGGCGCCATATCTGCCCGTTCTCGAGCGTCAACGTCACCTGGCCATATGGATTGAAGTCAATTTTGGTGACTTTCGCGGTAATACTTTTCAAACGTTTTTCTTCTTTTTCCAGGACAACATCCGGAATGGCCTCGGCGCCAAAGTCTTCTTCGATTTCGACGGCGCTGAGCTTGGCTGTAGAGTCATTGTTTTTGCTGTCGTCTGTTTTAGCCTGACCAACGCTGGCCAATCCAAAATTTTCTCGATCGTTTTGTTTTTGCTCCGTGACGGCCTCTTCACGAGCAGTCCGCATTGCGGACAGGCTTTCCGTCGCAGCGTCGAGGCACCGTAGGCGCTCCAAATCATCATTAATTTCGCGGCAGGCTATTGCCTGACGGATAGCCTGGTCTTCAGATGATTGTGCAAAAGCAGCGGCTCCGACGAAGACTGACAGTATGGCGACAACTGAGACAAGGGTGGTTTTCATAGTTTTGTTCCAGGCTTGGTTGGGTGTTCGATGGTGCGGCGGGGATTACATACAGGGCGGCTTCAAGCGTCAATACGACCGAGCTGATTATTGAGGCAAGGCCGCCGGTAAAATAGCCCAAGCAGAGGCCTGCGCCGGAAACCGTTTGACCGTTTTTGGCCTGACGCTTTAGACTGAGCTTACCGCGAGGGTTCCTTCACGACTATAGGCTGTATTTCTGCCACAGCTCTCCCCATGGAGCGTGAATGGGTGCTTGTCTTTTCATAAGATACAAGCATGATTGAGTATTCGTCTGGCTAGATTATCTACGGCGCCTGCTACCACAGCAGCATTTTACGCCATTAACCTCCCATTAACCAAGATTTCCAAATAGTTGCCAGCGTCAGTGACTGCTGTTGCCATTTTGGCACGCTCGGCCTTCAAAGAGCCGCCGCTGGCGATCTTTTGTTGACGCCGCTCAATTATCGCCGCTGGCTTCGCGCCAGGCGGGGGCTGTTCCGCCGATATATTCTGCTAATGCCGGTTTACCGTGATGTGTGACGCGCACATCAAGCCGGGAGGCAGGACTGTCGAACAAGCGCCCCGCGCCGAACCGGAGGGACGTAATGAGTATGTCTGCCATGGACTGGCGCTGTATGCGCTTGCTGATTGTGCATTCCTCCACCCATAATCGGAGGGATGTAAATGAGAAAGTCTATTTTAAATAAGAGCTTACTGTGCTCGACAATTTTGACGGGGTTAATCGCAATCACTGCGCCGGCCTATGCTCAAGGTGTTGATACAGTGGCTGACACTGTTGATGATGCGGCAGTGTCACGCGATACGATTATTGTTACAGGCTCGCGCATTGCGCGTGACGCTAACCTCGACGCGCCAACGGCGATTACGACGATCGGCCAGGAAGCGTTGACATTTTCTGGGGAAACCAACCTCAGTTCAATTCTACGTCAAGTGCCGAGTTTCGGTGTTTCCGGTATTACTTCCGGCAACTCGAATTTCACACTACAGTCTGGTGGGATTAACACTTTGGAGCTAAGAAACCTTGGTTCTAGTCGCACGCTAGTTATGCAAAATGGCCGTCGGATTGTCGCCGGTCTGCCGGGCACGCAAATTGTCGACTTCAACTTGATTCCTGTTGATCTGATTGAACGTATCGAGGTTGTCACTGGTGGCGCATCATCAGTCTACGGTTCTGACGCTCTCGCTGGCGTCGTTAACGTTATTCTAAAAGACGATTTCGAAGGTGTTCAATTCACGTCTCAATACGGCGAAACATTTGAATTCGGCGATAATGAAGAATACTCTTTCCGGTTAACGGTTGGGGGTAACTTCGGAGATGGCCGCGGCAATGCGGTTCTTTCAGCTGAATATGTCAACAACCAGGGGATTGCGTCTTCAAGCCGGCCGAATACGCAAGTCGATGATATCTCTTTCTGCCTCTTCACGGGCAATCCTGCAGATTGTACGACTGTTGTTGAGCCGTTCTTCTCCAGCTTTCCTCCACAGGGTCGCTTCATTATTGAAGATGCGGGCGCAGGTACGGCGTCAAGCTTCAATCCAGACGGCACGCCATTTAGTACAAATGGTGGGAATTTTAATGGTCCTGGCCTAGGCGATGGTTTCAACCGTCAGCCTTTCCGGACAATTATCGTTCCAATCGAACGCTGGGGTCTGAACGGAGTTGCAGATTACGAAATTTACGATGGCGACAATTTCTCAGTGAACGCCTTTATCGAGGGTTCATATGGGAGTTCGTTTACATCGACGGCATTTGAGCCGGTACCGCTCCAGTCAGATGACATTTTTGAACAAGGTGATTCGGAGGGTGTCGATATTAACAACCCGTTTGTTCCGACGGCTTTGTTTAACCTTGCTACTGCCGTAGGCGACACCAGTATTGGCTTCAAACGCCGGACTGTCGAGTTGGGTGGTCGGGGCAATGAAGCCCTGCGCCAAACCTTCCGCGTGGTTACGGGTTTTGAGGGCACGCTGCTCGATGACTATTCTTGGGAAACCTTTATTAACTACGGTCGAACAAGTCGGAGTCAGGAAACGCAAGCTTCTGTAAACGTTCTGGCTTTCCGCCAGGCGCTAGATGCTGAGATTGATATAGTCACTGGCTTGCCGCAGTGCGTTGATGAAGTGGCTCGTGCAAAAGGGTGTGTGCCGATCGATATATTTGGCAAAGGTGCAATTTCTCCCGAAGCGGCTGATTTTGTACGCCATGTCGGCATTATCAATGCGCGCATCGAACAGACCACGTTTGGCGCGTCTATAGCCGGTCCAGTGCCCGGCGTTGAGCTGCCGGCTGGTAAGATTAACTTTGCGGCTGGCCTGGAATGGCGTCGTGAGTTTTCTGACAACCAACCCGACGGCCTCCAACAGGCAGGCTTGACCTCTGGTAATGCGATCTCGGGCAACCGCGGCGCGTTCAACGTTTTCGAGCTCTTTGGCGAGGTTGATATCCCGTTAATCAAGGATCAAGAGTTCTTTGAAAGTCTATCGGTGGGCGGCGCCTATCGTTACTCAGATTACTCGACGATAGGCAGTACTCATGCCTATTCTGGAAACGCGCAATGGTCTCCAGTACAAGATGTTCGTGTTCGCTTCCAATATGCTCGCGCGGTGCGGGCGCCAAATATTGGCGAACTGTTCAATGGCGGCACCGAGAACTTTGCCACAGTGAACGATCCTTGTAACAATCTGAACGCGCAAACGGATGCGACGATCGTAACGACCTGTTTGCAAGACCCACTAGTTCAGGTTCGTTTTGCCCAGACCGGCGATTTCGTCCTTTCTCAGGATGAAATTCAAGGTACAGGCGGGTTTAGCGGTGTCGGCAATCTGAATCTAGATCCTGAGATTGGACAGTCTTACAATGCTGGCTTGGTCGTCACCCACGACTTCGGGGCGGCAGGCAATACGGTTTTCTCGGTTGATTACTTTAATATCGACATCACGGGATTCATCGGGCAGCCGGGACGCCAGTTCTCACTGGACCAGTGCTACTCGTCGGGTGATTTCGCAGGTAATCAGTTCTGTGGCTTCCTTGTGCGGGACAATCAAGGTCTAGCATCCACGCAAGGTGAACTCGATGAGGTCAACACTGGCCAGGTCAATTCCGGTTTCTTCAAAACAGCTGGTATCGACTTCGCAGTTGCTCATACGATCGACCTAGGTGGTAGCGATGCGCTGAACAGCGTGGCCTCAGCCATTCCGTTCTTTGATGATGCGGGCACCTTATCGTTCCGTGGGAACTACACATGGCTTCGTAAGTACGAGTCGGAAATCTTCGGCGCGTTTGAAGATGACCGCGGCGAAGTTGGCGCATTTACCCACGAGGTGCTCGGTGGCTTTGTTTACGCTAACGGGCCGTTCCAATTCTCATGGGACACTCAGTGGAACAGCAATGGGTCTCTTGACGATGACCCTGCAGGCAACATCTTCGACTTTGAAGTCGGCGATTACATCCGTCACGACATGCAGACGCGTGTCACTCTGAATGACGGTATGGCTGAAGTGTATTTTGGCATTAACAATATTACCGATGCCGAACCGCCGATTATTCTAACCGGTGTTGGCGGCAGCTTAGCTGGAAATGCAACGGGTACTGATACTGACCCGGCAATCTTTGATGTTATCGGCCGGTCCTTTTACGGTGGCGTTCGTCTGCGCTTCTAGTCGCAAAAATATAAACAATAGAAAGGGCGGCGTTTTACGCCGCCCTTTTTCTATTGTTATGGACCTGGGGAGTATACTGACCTATGTATCGGAAAGAGCGATGCAATTATTTCAACCGTTCCACGACGATAGTTTGATATGCACCCGGAACCTTCATGCGGTAGCCACTGACAGGCCCTTTGCGAATTTCAACATCGTATTGTTTATTCTGACGTAGGCGCAAGATGGCGGAATCAGACTTGCGTTGGCGCCAAATTTGACCATTTTCCAGAAATATAATTAAATAACCGGCGTCTGTTTTTGCAAAATCCGCAATCCGCGAAGCAATCCGTTCTGCTTTATCATTCTTTCGTTTTTTTGTCCGTTCTGCCTTGTTATTTTTAAGTAACCGCTGCCGTACTTGTTCAGCGCCTAGGCCAGCTGTTGCGTTAGCTGTATTACTATCTGCATTTGTATATTGACTGCTTTCGTTGGTTTCAGTTTGCACCGTCCTTTTAGACGGTTGCCCCATAAGGCCGAGAATTATTCCCTCCAAACAGGCAATGCGCTGTTTCTTGCCGTTGGATGTCTCGCGGCAATGTTCGATCGGATTAGCTTGCGCCAGGGCGCCGGTAGATGCTGAAAGTGCTGCAGCGCAGGCAGCCATGCCGAGCGCCATTTTAAAATTTTTTGAACTGAAAGACATATGCCAGGATCCTATATAAACACGCGGCCACCATAAGCGGCGGTGACGCCGAGCGCCAGCCTAAGCGCAGCAGGGTTTTTGATGAGGGGTGTGGTCAGAATTTTTAAATTTACTAAACAGATTTATGTACTATATAGAATTGACTAGTTCGATTGCATCTTGGATCGCCAAAGAGGCCGCTGATGACGCCGCTGCCGACGCTACGGCAATTACAATTTTTTATGGCGCTGGTACGCCGTCAGTCGTTTTCCAAGGCGGCTGAGGAATGTTTTGTTTCTCAGTCGACCTTGTCGTCGGCAGTCAAGGAAATGGAGGCGTTGCTCGGCCAGCAGTTGGTGGACCGGTCGACCCGGGCTTTCGCGCTGACGCCGGCGGGCGAGGAGGTTGCTGCGCGGGCGCCGGGCATCCTTGCCGGGACGGAAGATCTGGCGCGCGCCGCCAGTGCGCGCCGTCCGCTTGAGGGGGCGTTTCATCTCGGCGTCATTCCCACGGTGGCGCCGTTTGTTCTGCCGCGCGTCGCCACGCGCCTTCACCAAGCCTACCCGAAGCTGCAGTTATTCTTGCGCGAAGACCTGACGGCGGCGCTTGCAGAAAGGCTGGCGGCGGGACTGATTGATGCGGCGCTGCTGGCGCTGCCATATGATTTGCCGGGTACGGAGATTATTGAGATCGGTGACGACCCGTTCTGGTTTGCCTGCAATGGGGAACATCGCTTTGCAAAACGCCGCAAGCTTGCCAAGGAAGACCTCAAAGACTGCGCGCTGTTATTGCTGGAGGACGGGCACTGTCTGCGCGAACATGCGCTTGATGCGTGCGAGCTTTCCGAGCGCGGCGGCAATGCGAGCTTTGACGGCACCAGTCTGTTCACCCTGGCGCAGATGACCCGCTCCGGCCTTGGCGCGACATTGTTGCCGGATATGGCAGTCAAGCAAGGGCTGGCCGAGGCGGCGGGCCTCATCGCCATCGCGTTCACCAAACCGGCGCCGTCGCGAAAAATCGGCCTCGCCTGGCGCAAGGGGTCCGGGCGCGGCGATGAAGCGCGTGCGATTGTCGATGTTATCAAAGAAATTTTTAACACTGCGTGAGGCGTATGGCCGTGCCGTTAAACCGGATGTTTGATGTCGGATATCTTGCCGTCATCGGACAGCATGATGGCAATCGGCCGCGTCGATGTAAATTGCGTTAACACAATCATCACGGTTACTGTAATCGGTACACTGAGGAGCAGGCCGGCAAAACCCCAAAGCGTTCCCCATACGCTTAAGGAAAAGAGGATAACCAGCGGGCTTAAATTAAGAGTCCGCCCGACAAGGCGTGGCTCAATCCCGTTGCTCATCAGTTGATCAACACTAATGAGGCTGGCCAATGTAATCACCGCAAGCCGCAGGCCGCCACCATCAGGTTGCACCAGCGCCAGCATCACCGGCAGGGTCATGGCTGAGGCCGCGCCGAAGATCGGGATATAATTCAGCACAAAAATCAATAGCGCCCAGAACCCGGCAAACTGAATGCCTATAAACAGCATAATCACATAGCTAAGGCTGGCGGTGATTAAATTGCTCATGGTCTTAACAGTAATATATTGCCGGACCATGGCGGCGATATCAGCAAGGGTTTCATTGATAACGCGGCGTTGGCGCGCGTCAGCGCCGAGAAGGTTGATCTTCTTGAAGATGCGCCCACGTTCTATCAGCATAAAGACAAGGTAGAGAAATATCGTGATGAAGGTCACGAAATTAGAAGTCAGGCCGCTGAGGCTGCCAGCGACCTGCGCCAGGAGCGGGCGAATGAGACTAACTGCCGATTGCTGTAACTGTTCAACGCCACCGACAACCTCGCGCGGGAGAAAATCTGTAGAGCGGATATAGGCAAGGGCGCTGTTAAAAATTGCGATCAATCGCACTTCGTAATTTTGCCATTCGGCCAGCAAGGTCTCGACATTGGATTTTATTATTTCAACAAACAACATCGCACCCGCGCCAATCAGTATGAAGGCGATCAGAAATCCGCACCAATTGGGAATATATTTTCCAATCAAAGGCGCGCGGCGGACATTTTCCTTAAGCGTGTAAATCAGGAAACATAAGAAACCGGCGACTACCAGCGGGATCAAAATGCCGCGACCAATATAAGCGACAAAGCCGATCAGGACGGCGATAGTGAGGCCGTAAAATGTGTGCGCTATGCCTGCGTTTTCGGCGGTGTCGGCCATTTATCTCTCCAGGTCGCCATGGGGTTGTCGATAAGGGGGTTCGCGCAGCGCCGCCAGTCAAGAAAGTGCGGGAATTCACTTTTCATCCCCGTGCGTGCGCATTACCTACTAGCCTCATGATCTGTTCGGAAATCGATTGGCGATGTCCTTATGCTGCGTTTGCGCCGCTGGCGGGCGAGGCGCATGCGCATCTTCTAAGCGCTGGCGACGTTGCGCGCGGCGGTTGGTCGGTGCTGGTTGCGTTCCCGACGCAAATCATTGCGGCCGAGCCAAATGAAGGCGGCGCCTGGCTCACTGAGGTGCAGGCGGCCATCGATGAGCGCGCTGCGGATGCGCGCGCGGCGCCGACGCATGCGCCGTTTCATAGCGGCCTTGTCGGTTTTGTCGGCTATGAAGCGTTGAAGAGCATTGAGCCAAACCTTGCGCTACCTGCCAGCCCCTACGATCTCCCCGATGCAGTCTTTGGCGTTTATGATGCGGCGGTGGTGTTCTCGCACGAAGACCAGCGCGCCTTTGTGGTCGGGCGCGATGAAGCGGCATGCGATCATTTGGCAAACGCACTTGGCGCGGGACCTGTTGCGGCGCCGGCCTTGCCTGAATTTCCAGCGCCAACATCGGATTTCTCACGGCGCGACTATGAAGCGGCGGTCGCATCGATGATCGAGAAAATAAAATGCGGTGATTTTTATCAGGTGAATATTGCTCAAACCCTGCAGGCGACAGGGGATAATGGATTCTCGCCGTTTGACCTCTACCGGGCGGTAGCGCGCCAGAGCGATGCTAAGTTTGGCGCAATTTTACAATATCCGGACGGTGCAGTGCTGTCGAATTCACCGGAACGGTTTTTCAAAGTCGAGCCGCGCAAGGGTGGGCGGCGTATAGTTGTCGAGCCGGTTAAAGGAACGCGGGCGCGGTCCGCCAACAGAGCTGAGGATGCAGCGCTTGCTGAAGCCTTGATGAGCGACCCAAAAGATCGCGCAGAGAACATAATGATCGCCGATCTGATGCGCAATGATCTGTCTAAAATCTGCGCTGACGGCTCTATCGAAGAAGAGGCGATTTGCGCATTGATGACGCTGACAAAGGTACGCCATCTGGTCTCGCGCATCAGCGGCGTGTTGCGCGCGGATGTTTCGATGAGCGATGTCTTCCGCGCACTTTTTCCGTCAGGCTCTATAACCGGCGCGCCAAAGATAGAGGCGATGGGCGCGATTGCCAGGGTTGAGAAGGCTGGGCGCGGGCCTTATTGCGGCGCGATTGGCTTTTTCGACGATGCTGGCGGCGCTGATTTTTCCGTTGCAATTCGGACACTGATAACAAACGAGGCCGCGACCGCTGTATTTGCGCCGGTCGGCGGCGGCGTCACCTTGCGATCTAATCCGCAGGCGGAATATGAAGAAACCTTGATTAAAGCAAAGAGCGCATTGGATGTGTTGTCGCCGCGAGCGCGATCATGATTTTGATCATCGATAATTACGATTCCTTTGTGCATAATCTGGCGCGCTACTTCCGTGAATGCGGCGCGCAAACAAAAATCATCCGTAATGATGCAATCACGGCTGGCGAATGTCTGGCGTTAGCGCCGCGCGCGATTGTGGTGTCGCCGGGGCCGAAGACGCCGGGCGAGGCGGGGGTGTCTCTGGAGCTGATTAAGGCGATGCCGGCGGATATGGCGTTTCTCGGCGTTTGCCTCGGTCATCAGTGTTTGGTTGAGGCTTTTGGCGGGCGGACCGTGCGTGCAAAACACCCGCTGCATGGGGAGGCCAGCATGATACGCCATGCCGGGAGCGGTATTTTTGAAGGTGTCGCCTCACCGACGCCGGCAGGGCGATACCATTCCCTGACGTCGCTATTGTCGCCTGGCTCAGAATTGGAAGAAACCGCATGGAGCCAAGAGGGAGAGGTTATGGCCGTGGCTCACGGTGAACGCCCATGGTTTGGTGTGCAGTTTCATCCCGAATCCTTGTTGACGCCGCAGGGGCGCGTCATGGTCAATAATTTTCTGGGCTATTGTTAGGGCGAGATCGGCAATGATTTTCTGGCTTAACGGAGATTATAAAGAAAACCCTATGGCGATTGATATCGCGGATCGTGGCTTTTTGCTCGGCGACGGTGTTTTTGAGACGCTATTGGTTGAAGGCGGCGTTGCGGCGTTTTTGGATGCGCATATTGCGCGATTGAAGAGCAGTCTTGCCGCGCTGTCGATCAACGCGGCGGCCCCTGACAATATCGGTGATGTTATTGCCGGGCTTGCCGAAAAAAATCGGCTTGGCGATGAAAAAGCCTCAGCCCGTATCACTTTTACGCGGGGGCGGTCTGATCGGGGGTTGTTGTTTCCGGCCTCGGGCCGTGCAGCGCCGACATTGCTTGTCACGCTTATGCGGGCGCCAAATAAAACTGGAGACAGCCCGATCATCGTTAAGCTGAGCCGGTCTGTCCGTTGTGAGGAGAACATAACCTCGCGGTACAAAACGACGCATTATCTCGACAATATTCTTGCCCGCAATGAAGCAGAAGCGGCGGGCGCGGGTGAAGCGATCATGCTGAATGGTCGTGGCCGTGTCGCTTGCGCCTCGAGCGCCAATATTTTTGTCATCAATGAGGACGGCGATGTCCTGACCCCGCCTTGCAGCGAGGGTGTGTTGAACGGGATTGTTCGCGGCTTGTTGTTGGACAGTGTTGCTGAAACCGGTATCGCCATCTCTGAAGCGCCGGTTGACCTTGCGCTTATGCAACGCGGAGCGCCGTTTTTGACCAATAGCCTGATCGGTCTTCGCCTGGCGCGGCTGAAAGATGGCGGCGCCGCACCGACATCGCTGCAGGTGGAAATTTTCAATCAATTAAAGTCATGGTATCTAGATCGTTTACATCGCAGCCTAACCGAGAGCGCGCCCGCCCCGTGAAACCCTTTCTCATAACCGAACAACAAATCGCACGGGTGATCGGCGGCGCGGCGGCCGATGAGGTCTCGCGCCGCTTCAATCGCCATTTTGATTTTCTAACGATAGCTTCCTGGACCGCCGAGACGCCGCTTGGCGAAGGCGGCATTGCGCTTTCGGCGGAGGAAATAAAGGCCTGCGGAGGCCGCGCGGCGGAGTTTTTTGGGCTGGAGCGAGATTTTCTTGAACCCCAGCCGGCGACAACAATTGCCGACTGGGCGGCGGCAATCTCGTCTGCGGTGTCGCAAAAGCTCGCCCGGTTTACATTTAAATCCGCAGCCCGCAACGAACAGTGTGCGGCGCGTGCGCACAAAGCGGAGGATGTCTTTCAGGATGCGGCGGCGGCGGCGAATATCCTTTATGGACGCCGCCGGATGTTATCGTTTGTTGCGCCGCATAGCTTGCTGGGCTTTGAACTGACGATAGTAACCCCGAACCTGCAACATATCGAAAGCCTTGATGCGCGCGGCAAGACGCCGGAGGAGCTGACGCAGACAATGGCTTATGGCGATGTTCTGGTCGCGACGCCTACCTTGTGGCGATATATGATGCGCGAGGAGCTTGCCGCGCCCGATAACACGATGGCGGTGTCATTCGGCGAACCGATGACCCAGGAGCTTGCGGCGGAAATGCGCAAAGCCGGTTTTGGCGTTCTAAGGGAATTATATGGCTCTACTGAAACTGGCCTGATCGCGTGGCGCGATGCGCCGGGCGAGCCATTTGTTTTGTTCGATCACTGGCGTTGTGACAAAGAACGTCTCATGCGGCTCGCGCCAGACGACGAGGAGCGTGAGGTTGAAGCGCCCGACTTTTTGCAATGGAAAAACGAGCGGTCCTTTGATCTTGCTGGAAGGCGCGACGGTGCAGTGCAGATTGGCGCGGTCAATGTTATTCCCGCTGATGTTGCAGTCCGGCTATGCGGTCATGCGCGCATTGCTGACTGCGCTATCAGCGTCGGGCGGCGCGGCGACGGTGTTGACCGTCTGATCGCACATATCGTTCTCAAAAAAGGGGTTGAGCCGGATGAGCGCACTGCGCGCGAAATCGATGTTTGGTGTCGGGCGGAACTACGCCAGCAGGAGCGTCCGAGGATTTTCCACTTTGAGTCAGAGATTGAGCGGAGATAAACTACTCTTGGAAACTGGCTAAAGGCCTAAATCAGTTGTCTTTTGTAGCATTTTCGGCCTGGGTAGTCTTCTTTTTCACCTGCGCAGAAATGTCGTCGAACAGATCAGGCGCGTCGCCGACCGTCACTGCAGGCTCGCAATTTGACGTACAGTTATACGTGATGCGAAATACGCCTTTATGTAATGTCAGCATGTCTGAATTTTGTGACCGTACACGAATGACTATATTTTCAATGACTTCGCCAGCATCGTCGAATACATAGATGTTTGTCAGCCCAGGCGACTTTCCGAAAAGCAATAGATTCTGACTGTCTTGCACAGTGACATCGGCAACCGCCGGATTGCCGACGGCAATATCTAAGGCAGGCCTTTCAAGCTTATAGGGATGCACTTGATCCATCGTTAGCCACACTTGCTCAGCTTGAGCGCTAGTGGTCAGCGCAAACAGTGTTGCTAAAACAGAAAATAATGCACGCATGGGCCTGTCCTCTCGATTTTCGAGTTGGAGAGTAGGTCTGATCCGTCAATGATTAATTAAAAATTCCTCACAGATTAAGCGCTTCAGCGGATATTTAACAGTCCCGGTTTACCCCGCCTTAAACCGGTTTTGCTAGGAATGCTGTGTTGGAGAGTTCAGTAGCAATGATGTCAGCAACGGCGATCAGCGTATCTGCACCGAGCGACGACCCTGTGGAGTCGCTTGCAGCGCTTCCTTTATTTCATGACTTGTCCGACAAAATCTTAAGCGCCGTTCGCGAAAATGTTGATGTTCGGCGCTATGATACGGGGCAAACGGTCTATGCTTTAGGCCAGTTCGATGGCAGCGAGTTTTTTGCCGTCATATCCGGACGTATGAAGGTCTCGATCATCGAGCCCGAAACCGGCGCCATGTTGATCGAGGAGATTGGCGAGGGCGCTATTTTCGCCATGGAACTTGCATTTGGGAGCACCGCAAGCGACGCGTTCCAGCAAGTCTCGGTGACTGCGGATGACGATCTTGTCGTTATTGCCATCGAGGCAGAGCCGTTTTTCCTACTTGCGAGCCAGCGCCCTACATTAATGCGCAACATCGCGGCGCATTTTGCCATTGAGCTGGCCGCACGCCGTTTTCGCAATATGGCCGCTGAAGCGGCGCCAGAACAACGGGTTCTGACCGTCCTCCTCCAATATGTCGAGCGGGATGCAATATCCGGTCTGTGGCGCGTGCCGCTTATGCCCAAGCACCGCGCATTGGCGGAAGAGGCGGGCGTTGAAGAGGCAGTGTCCGCTGCTGCAATCGCAATGCTAATCCAGGAGGGCGTTGCCCGGCGGGACTATCCTGGCCTGATTATCGACGACATGAGTCGATTCAATGAACTCACTAATTAGAGTTAATTCCTGTTTACTATAACATTAGTATACAGAGCAAATTTTCTTTGAAAAATTCATCATTCATTTACGCATCACACATAAAATATAACGGCTGAAGGAAAAATCTTTTAGCAGTGCAAGTGTAGAGTTAGCAGGAGTCGAAAAATGAAAGATCTGATTAAACGTTTTAAGGCTGATGAAGACGGTGCGACCGCAATTGAATATGGTTTGATTGCTGCGCTTATTGCTGTTGCTATTATCGCTGCAGTTAGTGCTGTTGGCACGTCGTTGAGCAATACTTTTGGCAGCATCGATACAGCATTGCAGCCGTAGTCACGTTGTTTGCGCGGCGATGCCGCACGAATATAAATGTCAAAAAGGGGGCCTTGCGGCCTCCTTTTTCTTTTTGTGTCTAACGGAACATTAAGGGGACGTGCTTAGTTTCCTCGGTGGTGAAACGTGGAGGCCGCCGGTGATAGCCTATCTTATGCTAGCAGTATTTCCTGCAGCGCTGTTAGTCGCGGCCGCGAATGATATTTACGAATTTAAAATCCCGAACTGGGTTTCCATTATCCTCATCTGCGCGTTTCCAGTCGCCGGTGTTGCTGTTGGCGCCTCTCCGCGCGTCATAGCTGAGGGCCTGTTGATCGGCGCCGGCGCGCTGGCTCTTGGTTTCGGGCTTTATGCGGGAAAAATTATCGGCGGCGGCGATGCAAAGCTTTTTGCAGCGGTTGCGCCATGGATTGGCGCCACTGCGCTTGACGTTTTTCTTTTATATACTGCATTGGCGGGGCTGGCCTTAGCAATCTTCATGATGCTTTTCCGTAAACTTCCAATTTTACCGGTTTACGCTCATGCGCCGTGGTTAATTGAACTTCATGGGCGCAAAAAGGAATTGCCATATGCAGTTGCGATTGCAGCGGGCGGATTTATTAGTTTTTCACAAACAGCGTTCTTTCAATTGATGTTCGGCGGTTAATAAGATCAGTTAACGTAGTATTGAGGAGTTTCGCACACCATGGGGCTGCCTATTTCTGCTTCTCTGTAGCGTAAAAATCAGGTTGGTTTGAGATGAATGTAAGTCGTATAGCTATTCTCGGTATAGCGCTTGTTGCAGGCGCGGCCGCGTTTTTTCTGATGATGGGGAATTCTTCTGAAAATCCTGCCGTTCAAATTGTTGAACGCACGAAAGAAGAAACCGTTCGTGTGTTGGTGGCGACCCGAGATATTCAGCGTGGCGAAAGACTGGCTTTAGAAGACACCAATTGGCTGGCGTGGCCAAAAAAAGCAATTCAGCCGAGTTTCATCACTGACACCAATGCTGAACAACGCGAAGAGTTGACCGAAGCTGTTGCGCGATCATTGATTGTGGCCGGTGAACCGCTGGTGAATGCTAAAGTCGTTAAAGCAGGGCAATCAGGGCTGATGGCGGCAATCATTGCGCCGGGCCAGCGAGCGGTGACCATGCGCGTAACACCGGAAACGGCGTCGGGCGGGTTTATTTTGCCAGGTGATCGCGTCGACATCTTCAATACAGATGACGATAGAACACAAGTGCTGTTCGAAGAGGTTCGCGTGCTCGCCGTCAATACGATTTACTCGGAGAATACTGAAACTCCTTATATCGATGGTTCGAATGTAACGTTGGAACTGTCTCCGGATGATGCGGAAGCGTTCACGTCCGCGCGGGCGAGTGGTTCGATGAGTGTCGTGTTGCGCAGTATCTTCAAGCCAGAAGGCGATGCGGTTGTAAAAAACCGGCGATCATCGAACGTAAATATAATTCGTTATGGCAGTTCTTAAGGTAATTGGTGAGTAGAGGTTTTAGATGACATTCGTAACCAACGCCTACAGGGTGGCAAATGTAAATGCCGGGCGCATCATTATCGCAGCTCTGGCCGGCGTGTTCGCGGCTTCCGCCGTGATGTCGCCAGCGGCGGCGCAACGTGGCGTGGAGAGCGTGCGCATTGATGGCGGCGGCGTAAGCAACGTTTCGCAAAGCATAGTTCTGCCGCTCAACAAGGCGGCGATTGTCGATTTGCCTCAGCCGGCCGTTGATGTTTTGGTCTCACAGCCAACTGTCGTCGACGCGGTTGTTCGCTCGCCGCGCCGGGTCTATCTTTTGGGGCTGTCAACCGGTCAGACAAATGCTTTCTTTTTTGATTCGCGCGGTCGGCAGATTCTTAATCTGGAAATCCGTGTTGAGCGCGACATGGATGCGCTTGCCGAGGTGATACGCCGGGTCATGCCGAACAGCCGTATCGAAGTTGATGCGCTTAATGACAATGTTATTCTACGCGGCACGGTGCAAACAGCAGCGGAGGCGGCAAACGCCCATTCACTCGCTGGCCGGTTTGTCGACGATCCTGATAAGGTGGTCAATCTGCTAAAAATCCGCGACCCTGAGCAGGTCATGCTTAAGGTGCGCATCGTTGAGATGCAGCGGCAGGTGCTCAAACAGCTTGGCGTTACAACAAGCGGATCGGTTGTCCTTTCCGACGCGGCGCTGGCATTTTCCAATGTCAATACGGTTGGCGCCACCGGCGGGTTGGGGTTGAACAGCACCAATACCAATATTGGCGATCTTGAGCGGATTGACGCGTCTTTGCAGGCATTTGAGTCGACAGGACTGGTGCGCATTCTGGCGGAGCCTACGCTGACATCGATTTCTGGCGAGTCAGCGAAATTCCTTGCCGGCGGCGAGTTTCCAGTGCCGGTTGGACAAGATGACGGCGTCATATCGATCGAGTTTAAGGAGTTCGGCGTCGGTCTTGGTTTTACGCCGCTGGTGCTTAGCAAAGGCCGGATCAACCTCAATATTTCAACTGAGGTTAGTGAAGTGACGACAGAAAACTCGTTCTTTGTTCCGGGCCTGACGACGGTCGATAACAACGGCAATCTTGTCACCACGGCTGGTCTGTCGATACCGGGGCTGACAGTGCGCCGCGCGGATTCGACGGTTGAGTTGCCGAGCGGCGGCAGCCTGGTCCTGGCGGGCCTTCTCCAAGAGGATATGCGTTCAACAATTGACGGCGTGCCGGGCATGAAGGACGTGCCGGTTCTGGGGCAATTGTTCCGCAGCCGTGATTATCAAAACAACGAAACTGAACTTGTGATCATCGTCACGCCCTATCTCGTTGAGGCGACGCATGAGTCTAATTTGCGCGATCCTTCAGAAGGCGTGGTTGTGGCGTCAGATGCAGAGTCAATCTTGATGGGTAAGTTGTTGTCGACATACGGGCTGGCCGGCGCCGGCGTGAAGGAAGCTTCGCTGCAAGGGCCGATGGGCTTTATTTTAGACTGAGAGGATTACGGACGATGTTGAATTCAGTAAGTAAATACACGCTCCTCTCGATGATTGTGCTGTCGGCGAGTGCATGTGCAAGCGCCTTTAACGGACAGCAGCATGCGATGACGGTTGCTGAGGAGCATCCAATCTCGGTGGATAGCCAGACTGTGACGCTGACGATTGACGCTGATGAGACGACAACAGACCTGTCGAGTGTTGATAAGGCTCGGCTTCAGGCGTTCGCTGATGCGTATATGCGTAATGGACATGGGACGCTGACGATCACGGCGCCGTCGGGCACGGGACAGGACTTTGACGGTCAAGAAATGGCTTCCGATATTCGCAAAGCGCTGAACGAGGCTGGCGTGCCGTGGTCTGCGCTTAGTGGTGCGACCTATCGATCGGGCGGCGACGCGAATGGCAATCAAATAATTGCTTCCTATACGCATTATGTTGCAACGCCTAGCGTATGCGGCGATTGGACTGGCGAAATGAATCGGAAATACAGGAATTTACGGTCGCAAAACTTTGGCTGCTCATCAATGAATAATCTGGCGGTTTTGCTTGCTGATCCACATGATCTTGTTGCGCCGACAGGCGTCACGCCGCGCGATGCTGCGGTCGCAGTGCGAGGTTTTCAGGCTTACCGTGAAGGCGAGGTTAAGGTTTCCGATATCGACTCAGAAATTAGCACTGAAGTCTCCGAATAGTAGCTGAATGACGGCGCCAAGGGGATATGCAGGGAGATGACGATGAAAAACGCAGCTGAAACAGCCTATCAGCACGAGGATGAGGAGCAGGGCGTTGCCGATAGCGCCGCCTCTCTTGGTGCTGACGGCGGCCCGAGCGCTGGCGGCGATAAGGATGCGCCGGCAACGGGCGTTGCACCCTATGATGATGGGCTGGAAGGGGTGTCCGACGAAAGTTGGCTTGACGAAGATCTGTCCGACGAAGAACTTGCAGCGCTTGGAGAAGAAGACTTCGATGAAGCGGATTTTGATGACGCCGATCTTGCCGATCTTGATCTGTCTGACGAAGATTTTGGCGATGAAGATATGCTGGACGAGGACATCAATGCATCGTTTGATGTCAGCGAGGAATATGAAGGCAATGTAGGCGATAGCGCGCCGCAGCATGCGGAGACAGCTGATGCAGGCGCCGAACCTGCCGACATAGCCGAAGAACCGGCGGTTGCAGAAGCGCCCGCTCCGGCTGAGGCAGATGCCGACACTGTCGGCGCTGATACATCAGGCGCGCTTGTTACTGCAGAGGGTGCGATGATGGACGCCGGCGCGTATGGCGCCGCCGTTACCGAGCTTGAGGAGCCTGAGGTCGATCACCGGCCGGTGCCGCGCATTTCAATTCATGCATTTTGTGAAACCCCGGCGATGACGACGTTACTCGAACAGGCCGCAATTGACCGCCGTCTTTCTAAAGCGCACCTCACCATTCATATGGGCGGGCTGGCCAAAGCGGTTGACCAGTTCCAAACAGCGGCAACTCCCAATCTGGTTATTTTGGAAACGCTGGCGTCCGGTGCTGAAATTTTCGCCCAGCTTGGCGAGCTTGCCGAAGTATGCGATCCATCGACCAAAGTCGTCATTATCGGCCAGGTCAATGATATTATTCTTTATCGTGAGCTTATTGCGCAAGGCATCAGCGAATATATTGTCCGGCCGCATTCGCCGCTTCAAATCATCAAGGCGATTGCCGATCTATATGTCGATCCGTCTGCGCCGCCGATCGGACGCACGCTGGCATTTGTCGGCGCACGCGGCGGAGTGGGTTCATCGACCATCGCTCATAATGTCGGCTGGTGCTCAGCAGAGGAGTATCAAAGCGATACCATCATCCTCGACCTTGACCTGGCGTTCGGAACGGCGAGCCTCGACTTTGACCAGGAGGCGTCTGCCGGTCTGTTCGAGGCGCTAAGCTCGCCGGAGCGGCTCGACGATGTCTTGCTGGACCGTCTGCTGCAAAAGCATACCGATCATTTGAGCCTGTTTACGGCGCCAAGTGCGCTTGACAGAGATTATGATGTTGACGATCAGGCCTATGAAACTGTGCTTGATGTGGTGCGCGGCTCTGCTCCGACGGTGGTGGTTGATGTTCCGCATGTCTGGTGCAGCTGGTCGAAGCGGATTTTGACGACCGCCGATGAGATCGTCATCACCGCGACGCCGGATCTCGCCTCCTTCCGCAACACCAAACAACTGGTTGATATTTTGAGCGCCGCGCGTCCCAATGATGCGCCGCCAACTTTGGTGATTAATCAGTTCGATCCGAAAATGTCTGCAGTTCAGCCTGATCAGTTTGTCGAGCATGTCGGTCTGAAACCGGCCGCTGTGTTTAGCTGGGAGCCGCAGATTTTTGGCGCCGCGACCACCAATGCAGCGCCGATCATAGATGTTAGTCCAAAATCGAAAGCGGCCGGCGCTATTCGTGAATTGTCTGCGCATTTGATCGGCCGCAGCGACGCCAACATTGCGAAGCCAAAATTCAGCCTGTCGGGTCTCTTTCAAAAGAAACGGTAATCTAGGGTATGTTCGGACGTAGAAACGCTCCTGTTAACGCGCCAGCAGCGCCGGCAAAGCCTGCCGCGAAACGCAAGCCCGTCGCAGCGCAAAAACCGGCGCCAGCTTCTGCTGCATCGGCGAATAAAGATGCGCCGCCGCCAGCGCCGCCGCGTGTAATCAAACCGTCCAATGACAGCGCCGCAGAAGCGCAGCCGGTGGAAATTGGCGGTCGCTCAGACGAGTATTTTCAGACAAAAACCACGATCTTCAACGCGCTGATCGATACGATTGACCTGTCACAACTTTCACAGCTCGATACCGAAACGGCGGGAGAAGAGATCCGCGACATCGTCAACGAGATCATCTCGATCAAAAATGTCCAGATGTCGATTGCCGAGCAAGAATCGCTATTGCAAGATATTTGCAATGATGTTCTCGGATATGGGCCGCTCGAACCGCTATTGGCGCGCGATGATATCGCCGACATCATGGTCAATGGCGCCAATCGCGTCTTTATCGAGGTCGGCGGCAAAATTCAGCTGACCAATGTGCGCTTCCGCGACAATGCACAGCTGATGAACATCTGTCAGCGGATCGTTAGCCAAGTTGGCCGCCGCGTCGATGAAGCCAGCCCGATATGCGATGCGCGGTTGCCTGATGGATCGCGGGTTAATGTTATCGCGCCGCCATTGGCGATTGACGGCGCTGCGCTGACCATTCGTAAGTTTAAAAAAGACAAGCTGCGGATGGCCGATCTAATAAATTTTGGATCCATTACGCCAGAAGGCGCAAAAGTGCTCGAAATAATCGGCGCCTGCCGGATCAATACGCTGATTTCAGGAGGTACGGGCTCTGGCAAAACTACGCTGTTGAACTGCATGACCGGCTTTATCGAGAATGATGAGCGTATCATTACCGCGGAAGACGCTGCGGAGCTGCAATTGCAGCAACCGCATGTCGTGCGCCTTGAAACGCGCCCGCCCAACCTTGAGGGCCAGGGCGAGGTGACCATGCGCGATTTGGTCAAGAACTGTCTGCGGATGCGTCCTGAGCGGATCATCGTCGGCGAGGTTCGCGGACCGGAAGCCTTTGACTTGTTGCAGGCGATGAACACCGGCCATGACGGCTCGATGGGAACGCTTCACGCCAACTCTCCGCGCGAGGGGTTGCAGCGTATTGAATCGATGATCACCATGGGCGGCTACAACCTGCCGTCAAAAACTATTCGTGAAATGATTGTCGGCTCCATCGACATCGTCATCCAGGCGGCGCGCTTGCGTGATGGTTCGCGTCGCATCACGCATATTACAGAAGTTCTGGGGACTGAGGGCGATACGATCATTACGCAGGATCTGTTTGTCTATGATATGGATGCTGGCGAAGATGAAAACGGCGCCATTCTCGGCTGTCATCGGTCAACTGGTATTGCGCGCCCGGCATTCTGGGATCGCGCGCGCTACTATGGCAGAGAAGCAGAGTTGGCCGCGGCTCTTGATGCGGCGGCGGAGTAACGCTGATGGATCAGCAGGTTCTTATAGTCATCGGGCTCGGCGTCGTTTGCTTTACAGCACTTGCTTTTGTGCTTTTGGCGCCGACGCAAAAAGATAAATCCAATAAGCGCGTCGCTGCGCTGAATACCGGTAGAGGCAGTCTGCGCGCTGGAACGCAAGGCAATTCAGAAGCCCAGAATAAAGAGCGGCGTAAAAAACTCACCGAGTCGCTGGCGGCGCTCGACGACAAAACTAAAAACCTGAAAAAGAAACAACGCGCAACACTAAGCCAGATGCTTGAGCAGGCCGGGCTCGATATGACGCCGAAGAATTTTTATATGATATCGGCCATCTGTGCGCTGGCATTTGTATTTGTTGGCCTTGTCTCCGGTCAGCAACTTTGGATTACTGGGCTTTTGTTTGTTATTGGCGGGCTTGGATTTCCTCGCTGGACGCTGAATTTCTTGCGCACCCGGCGGCAGAAGAAATTTATCAAAGAGTTCTCTGGCGCCATTGATGTTATCGTCCGCGGCGTGAAGTCCGGCTTGCCCGTCAATGAATGCTTGAAGATCATTGCCCGTGAAGCGCCGCGTCCGGTCAATGACGAATTTCACATGCTCACCGAGGCGCTGCGGATTGGCATGACGCTGGAGCAGGCGCTGGGGCGCATGCATGAACGCATGCCCGTCCAAGAAGTCAATTTCTTCGGCATCGTTCTTTTGATCCAGCAAACAACCGGCGGTAACCTGGCTGAAGCGTTGGGCAATCTTTCCAACGTCTTGCGCTCGCGCAAATTGATGGAAGGCAAGATTAAAGCGCTGTCCTCTGAGGCAAAGGCATCGGCCTACATTATCGGCTCGTTGCCGTTTCTGGTTATGGGCGCGGTTAAGGTCGCCTCGCCCGACTATCTCGATCCGCTATTCACAACCCGCATGGGTAATTTCATTTTGATCGGCGCCGGCATGTGGATGTTGACGGGTATCATGGTGATGAAAAAAATGATTTCTATTAAGGTCTAGAAAGAGCCCGATGGACGCTATTGTTGAAGCTGTAACTGATCGTAATTTTCAAATCGCCCTCCTGGTGTCGTTGGCGGCGATTGGGACGATTTTCACCATTTTAGAGCCGCTGCTTTATAAAGATAAACTACGCGAGCGGATGAAATCGGTTGGCGTACATCGTGACATGTTGCGCGAGCGCCAACGTGAATCTCTGGCCAAGAAGAATAACCCGCGACTTCGCAACGCATCACCGCAAGGCATGGTCAAGGAAGTTGTTGAAAGTCTCAAATTGCTTGAGGTTTTTGACGAGAACGCCGCCCGTAAAAAATTGATGATGGCGGGTTTTCGCGGCCAGGGCCCGGTGTTCACCTTTATGGCCGCGCGGCTGAGTTTGCCGTTTGTCATGGCTCTAGTCGTTGGCATTTATGTTTATGTCCTCGACGGGTTTGAGTTAGGGAGCTTCGGGCGTCTGTTGACGACGGTGGGTGGGTTCGGCATGGGTTTTTATCTGCCAAGCATATATATTTCGAATGCGGTCAAAAAACGCCAACAGACCATCCAGCTTCACTGGCCTGATGCGCTTGATCTGTTGCTGATCTGTGTGGAGGCGGGGATGTCGGTCGAGGCGGCATTTCAAAAAGTCGGCGAAGAAGTCGGCGCCAGCTGTTCGGAGCTGTCCGAAGAGCTTGGCCTGACGACGGCGGAGCTCTCCTATCTGCAAGAACGCAAGCAAGCTTATGTAAACCTTGTTGAACGCACCGGCCTCGACTCTGTGAAGGGCGTAGTGACCGCGCTCATTCAGTCGGAGAAATACGGAACGCCGCTGGGCCAGGCCTTGCGCGTTATGGCGGTGGAAAGCCGCGAGTTGCGCATGCAGGAGGCTGAGAAAAAGGCCGCCGCGCTGCCGCCAAAACTCACGGTGCCGATGATCGGCTTTTTCCTGCCGGTGTTGTTTGCAGTTATCCTCGGCCCAGCGATCATGCAGGTTATGAGCATGACTTAGCGCGCAATGCGCTATCATGCAGGGCCAGGCGTTTTTTCTGACTACAAATGCCGGGCCTGGCGGCGTCAACGCAAGGTAGGAAATCTCAATAGACGATAAGCGCCAGCCGTCTACTCGCCAGCGATTTGGTCAAGCGCCTCATAGAGCGGCAACTTGCCGGCAGCGACTTTATCGCGCGACGGTGCAGGCTGGCCCAGCCTGGCGCGATAGATCCATACATTGGTGAGCACTTTTTCGACGAAGTCGCGGCTCTCGCGATTGGGTATGCTCTCGATAAAGAGCAGCGGGTCTTCGATTTTCATCTTGCGTTTCCAGCGGCGCAAATTCCCCGGCCCGCCATTATAGGCGGCGGCGAGATGGAAGAGGTCGCCGTCAGCGGCGCCGTCGATGAGATAGCCGACATAGCTTTGGCCTAGCTCGAGATTATAGGCGGGGTCGTAAAGTCGCTTGCGGCCCTTGCGGTAGCGCAAGGAGCGATCCTTGGCGACGTAACTTGCCGTGCGCGGCATCAATTGCATCAACCCGCGCGCGCCGACCCGGCTGGTCGCTTCAACCTTGAATTTGGATTCCTGCCGCATCAGCGCATAAAGCAATGCGCGGTCGATTTTAAATCCGCTTTGCGGCGCATAGTCGGGTATCGGATACAGCCCAGCTTCGAGATATTTTCCCTCGCCCGTCAATGCAATATCGATTTGTGCGGCGGCAAGCTCCAGCGCTGTGGCGACGGCGAGGAGGTCATAATCAAGCTCCGGCGGGATGACGCCATTGGCCCAGCGCAATTCCGTATTGGCGTCAATGTCGCGACCGGCTTGCTTCAATGCGATGGCGCGTTTGACGCGCGGCGCCGCCTCCAGAAGCTTCGCCAGGCCATCTTCGGTCACAACCGGCGCATCCCACTCATAGTGATAATTGAGCCCAAGCTGAGCTTGAGCGAGCTGGCCATAAAATGTGAACGGATAGGCGGCTGCAATCGTCAGGTTTGGCGCCACATCGGCAAGCGCGCCGGTCGCCAGAGACGTGCGCGCCGCCCAAAAGCCGGCTGCGGCGCGAAGGTTATCATCCTGATACGGAACAGCTGCCATCGCCGAGAAAAATTCTTGTGCGGTTTCAAGCTCGCCGTCGCGGAATGCGATCAGCCCGGCAATCCAGTAAGACAGAACCGCGCTGTCGCCATTGCGCCGTGCAGATTGTCCGGCAATGTCGCGGGCGCGGCCAACATAGCCTTGATAATAAAGGCTGGCGGCAACCCATGAGCGCATGCGGTCATATTGGCGCTCGGTGATGACGCGTCGGGAAAGATGCTTGTCGATTTCTTTTAAGGCTTGCAGGGCGCGGTTGCGGTTGGACAGGTAACGCACCCGGCCCTCAATACGGCGCAGGCGCGGGCGGCTTTTTTTTGCGTAATCGGCCTCTAGCGCGGGGTCGATCACCGGGGCTTCGTTCTCGCGCCATTTGCGCGGAATTGGGCGCGCCGGCGAGGATGCGCCTTTCGGCCGGCGCTTGCGGGCAAGGCGATAAATTTTATTGGCTTCCGGGTGATCCGCATAATACGCCATCCAGCGCTTAAGCTCGCGATATTTCGAGCGGTAAGCGGTCGGGTGCATATAGCGTTGAAACTGCACATAGCCGAGCAGGATTTTGTCATCGAGCGCGGCAATTTTTTTGTCCGCCGCCGTCCAGCGACCGCGTTCTTGCAGGGCGAAAATTTCGCGGTAAAGCGCCGCATCGCTATCAGACAGAACACGCAGAGAAGGCGCCGTCCCGGTGTCTAGTAATGCTGTTTGTTCGGCGAGGGGTATTGGCGTTGCAGCAAAACTCAAACCCGGCAGGCAAAACAAAAGCGTCAGCGCGATGGCGCAAAGTCGAAACATATATATTCCCGGTGCTGGCCCTGATGCGGGCGCAATTCAAAAGCGATGGCTGGTCATGATTCATATGACCACTATTTCTGGCTTATTTTAGCAGACCCCGCTTTTATAAATTCCCAACAAGAAAGCTGCATTAATTCAGGTTAATCTTCCATTAACCGTTTTTGCAGCGTCAGAAGATCGGCCCAGGCGAGACGCTTGTTTGCCGGCTGGCGCAACAGAAAAGCCGGATGAAAAATCGGCAAAGCCGGGTAGCGCGCGCCGCTCGCGGTTTCAATCTCGCGCCACACGCCGCGGGCGCGCATGATGCCGGTAACGCCCAGTAGCGCCTGCATCGGCGCGCCGCCGGCCAGCAACACCGCTTTGGGCGCGGTCAGCTCGATCAGCCGATCGACAAACGGCCGGCAAATGGCGGTCTCGGTCTGGCTCGGCGTGCGGTTGCCGGGCGGGCGCCAATAAATCACGTTGGAAATCAGTGTGTTCTGGGCTCGGTCACGATCAATGGCGGCGAGCATGCGGTCCAGAAGCTGGCCCGCACGGCCGACAAATGGCTTACCGATACGGTCCTCATCGCGCCCTGGCGCCTCGCCGATCACCAACAGGTCGGCGCCCGGCGTTCCATCCGCAAACACTGTGTTGTGGGCGCCGGCTTTTAGGGGGCAGCCTTCGAACGCCTTAACGGCCGCCTCAAGAGCTTCAAAACCATTGCAGCCAGCGGCGATTTTTTGCGCTGCCGCAACCGCCTCATCAGCCGGAAGCGCCGCCTCAGAGGGTTTGAACACTGGCGTTGATGTTGCTGGCGCGGCGGCGCGCTGGCGCGGTGCGGGCTTGGCGCCCCAACGGCGAAGGTCGGCGGGCGCGGCGGCCACCGCCTCGTCAACGCCCATATCTGCATACCAGCGCAGCAGCGCGATGGCCGCATCTTGATCCGCTAATTGTGGTTCGGAATTGTCCATTGCGCTTGCCAGTCTAGCAGGACTTTAAAGGGAAACAGAAGCCGCCAGCATCATTTGCGCCGCGTAATAAAGCGGCAGCCCCCATAGGCGGTTGATAAATGCCGGCTTCACATACTGGTCCCGGGCGACAGCGATGTCGGATGCGGCAAAGCCGATGGCGCCGGCCGCCGCCAGCCAATAGGGCGCGCCGCCGCTCGGCGAGGTTGTGGCAAGGCTCATCGCCGTCATCACGCCGATAATCAAGCAATAACCGGCGACAGGCGCGCGAAACGCCCCGAGATACGGCCAAAGCCGCCGCAAAGTAACGCCAATCGCCAGTGCTATCGCAAAACCCGCGATGATCGACAAACCGTCAAACCCGGCCCAGATCGCCGCAAAGGCGCAAGCATAAGCCAGATGGCCAAGGACGAAAGCGCCCATGCCGGCCAGGAAAAGCCGCCGGCCTTTTGCAATCAGCAAGATATCGCCGAGCATGCAAAAGGCGAGGCCGGTCAAAATCAGCTTGCCATAGACGCTTCCCAGCCCTCCACTGGCGAGCGCCAGCGCGACAAAAGCCGCCGAGGCGGCAGGCTTTGCGAGCCATCCAAGCCAGTCGCGGGCGCGATATTCGGCAAATAACAGGACCGTGACGCAGGCTGCGCCAAAGCCAAGGATCAAACCGCTTGTCATGAAAACGCCAATCTCCAAGCCTCGTATGACGCAGCGTCTATCAACGGCGCCGCTTATCATGGCTTTTTTCTACGGTATTTGCCAAAACGCTCCTCTAAACTAGCTGCCCGAAGGGAAGAAGACGCCAGATGGATACAGAAGCTGTGACGCGCGAAGCCATGGAATTCGATATTGTTATTGTCGGCGCGGGCCCTGCGGGCCTGTCCGCGGCGATCCGCCTGAAGCAGCTGGCGTCGGAAAAGGGCGGCGATATCAACGTCGTTGTCGTCGAAAAGGGCTCTGAGGTCGGCGCCCATATCCTCTCCGGCGCGGTGCTCGACCCGTCGGGGCTTGACCGGCTGTTGCCTGATTGGCGCAATATGGGATCGCCGATTGATACGCCCGTTAGGTCTGAAAGTTTCAAAGTGCTGGGCCCGTCAGGCGCGCTGCCGCTGCCGGTCTTCGCGATGCCGCCGATGGTCAAAAACCATGGCTGCTACATTGTCTCGATGGGCACTGTCTGCCGCTGGCTGGCGGAACAGGCCGAAGAGCTGGGGGTTGAAATCTACCCTGGCATGGCGGCCTCGCAGCTGCTCTATCGCGAGGATGGTTCGGTGCGCGGCGTTGTTGTCGGCGAGATGGGGATCGGCCGGGACGGTGAGAAAAAAGACAGCTATGAGCCCGGTATGGAACTGGTCGGCAAATATGTTCTGATCGGCGAGGGCGTGCGCGGGTCGCTCGCCAAGCAACTGATTACGAAATTTAGTCTTGATGCGGATAGTGAACCGCAAAAGTTTGGTATTGGCCTGAAGGAACTGTGGGAGATAGCGCCGGAGAAATCACGCCCCGGCCATGTCCAGCACACATTTGGCTGGCCGCTTAAAAATGATGTTGGCGGCGGGTCGTTTTGTTATCACTATAGCGACAACACCATCGCGCTTGGGTTTGTGGTTCATTTGAATTACAAAAATCCCTACCTTAATCCGTATGGGGAATTTCAAAAATTTAAAACCCATCCGGAACTCGCTGAGTTGCTCGGGGGCGGCAAGCGCATCGCTTATGGAGCCCGCGCGATTACCGAAGGCGGCTATCAGTCGGTTCCGAAATTGATATTCCCTGGCGGCGCGCTGATCGGATGCTCGGCCGGGTTTGTTAATTTGCCGCGCATCAAGGGCAATCATAACGCGATGCTGACCGGCATGATGGCGGCGGAAGCCGCCTTTGTTGCTGTCGGCGAGGGCCGCGAAGGCGATGAGCTGACGGCCTATGGCGACGCCTATGACGCGTCAGACGTTAAGGCGGAACTGAAAAACGCGCGCAACGCCAAGCCGCTCTGGTCGCGGTTTGGCACCCTCATAGGCGGCATCGCCCTTGCCGGTTTTGATTTATGGAGCAATACGATTATTCCCGGATTTTCCATCTTCGGCACGCTGGGCCACGGCAAAACCGACGCGCAGGCCACTGAACCTGCGGAACGCCACGCGCCGCTTGATTATCCAAAGCCCGACGGCAAGATTACCTTTGACCGGCTCACAAATGTGGCGTTTTCCGCGACAAATCATGAAGAAGACCAGCCCGCGCACCTCAAGCTTAAGGATCCGTCAATCCCAATCGACGTTAATCTGCCGGTCTATGCTGAGCCCGCGCAGCGTTATTGCCCGGCGGGCGTTTATGAGGTGGTGATTGAAGATGGCGGCGGCGATCCGAAATTCCAGATTAACGCGCAGAATTGCGTCCATTGCAAAACCTGCGACATTAAAGACCCGTCGCAAAACATCGTCTGGACAACGCCGGAAGGCAGCGGCGGTCCCAACTATCCAAATATGTAAGGATTATCCGTTTGCGTATTAAATTGTATAGACTGCTCGCCCTTTCCGCGGTGATTTTTATGACCGGTTGTGTCACCGCATCGCACCAGGAATCAACGGTCGGGGATTATCTCTCCGCCAGGCTGGCGGCGCGAACCAATGATGTTGGCGCCGCAGCGCAAGCCTTTGCGGCCGCGCAAGCCGAAGCGCCGGGCGCGCCGCAGATTTTGCGCGATGCGTTCTTTTTTCAACTGGCGGCCGGCAATATCGACGCCGCCAAACCCCTGGCGGTGCGGCTGGCCGCGCTTGAAGACGCTGGCGATGACGGGCTTGCCGCAATGGTGCTTGCCGCCCATGCGATCAAACATAACGACTACATTAAGGCGCGCGCGGCGTTTCTCGATGCGGATGTCGCCGGCTATATGGTCCCAACCGTCAATATCGTTCGCGCCTGGCTGGCGGAGCCGTCGGGCGGAGCGGAAGCGGCGCTGGCGTCGCTGCGGGAAAATGCCGGCGGTGAATTTAAGGGCTTTTATCCACTGCAACAGGCGTTTCTTTCGGAACAAGCCGGACAGTTAGATCAGGCCCGGGCGGCTTATCAGCTGGCGGTGATGAGCTTTGGCGGCCCGGTTGAGGTTGCTGTTTATGGTGGTTTTCTGGAGCGGGCCGATGATCAAGCAGCGGCGCGCGAATTTTATGAGCTGATGGCGGAAACGCCGGGGCTGGCGCGCATTCCAGCGCGCGCCGGGCTTGCCCGTCTTGATGCCGGAAAGCCCCCGCCGCCCGTTGCGGCAACATCGCCGGCGCAGGGCGTGGCGGTTGCGTTTTATGCACTCGCCAATGGCATCCTTCAGCAGACCGTGTCGCAACGCGCAGCGGCGCAAGAGGCGGGCTTTAAAGTTGGCGACGCCAATTACAACATGCCGCTCGCCTTTGCGCAGCTGGCGCTCTATCTTGATCCGGCCTTTGACGGCGCGCGTCGCCTAGCCGGCTCGATTTTAAATGTTTATGGCGAGAATGAAAAAGCTATTGCGATGTTGTCGAAAATTAGTCCGTCCTCGCCTTATTACCAGCAGACACGCATTGAAATTGCTGGCGCTTTGAATACGCTGGATCGGGGCGCTGAGGCAGTGTCGATGTTGCGTAAAGCAGCGCGGCGTGAGAAAAATTCTTATGATGTGCGCCTTGCGCTGTCGGGCATAGTGGCGGCGAATGGTGAGCATCGCAATGCGGTGAAAATCCTTGATGCTGTGTTGGCGGAGCTTCCCGCCGAGCCGCAGAGCGACGCCTGGCGATTATATCTTTCGCGCGCCGTCTCGCTCATGGCGATTGATGATTGGCTGCGGGCGGAAGCGGATTTGAAGCGCGCGGTTGCGCTCGCGCCGGAGGAGGCGATCGCGCTCAACTATCTTGGCTATTCATGGGCTGAGCGTGGTGAAAATCTTGATGAAGCTTTTGATTTAATTGAAAAAGCTGTCGTGCTGGATCCGAATTCCGGGGCCATTATCGACAGTCTCGGCTGGGCCAATTATCAGCGCGGCCACTATGAAGTGGCGGTGGGCCATCTGGAACAGGCGGCGTCACTTGAGCCAGGTGATCCAACGGTTACCGATCATCTCGGTGATGTTTACTGGCGCCTCGGGCGAAAGATAGAGGCGCGCTATCAGTGGCGGCGGGTGCTGGAGCTGGAGCCGGATGATGCGTTAAGGGCGGCGGTTGAGAAAAAACTTGACGTCGGCCTTGATGGCGGCGGCGAATGATCCGCGAGACGGCGCCGGCGAAGCTTAACCTGTATCTCCATGTCGGCCCGCTCCGGCGCGATGGCCGTCACGCGCTTGCCAGCTTTTTCGTGTTCACCGAAGACGGCGATGCGATCACGGTTGAAGCTGCACGCGATATTTCTTTAACAACTTCTGGCCCCGCCGCGGGCGCGCTCGCCGATATGGCACCCCGGGATAATTTAGTCTTGAAGGCCGCTGATTTGTTGCGTGAAGCTTGCGGTGTGAGCCAGGGCGCGGCGATCCGGCTTGAAAAAAACTTACCCACGGCCGCGGGGATTGGCGGCGGGTCGGCGGATGCGGCGGCTGCGTTGCGCGCGCTGATAACACTCTGGAACATTGAAATTGCCGATGATGCGTTGGCGCAACTGGCGTTTCGTCTGGGTGCGGATGTTCCGGCCTGTCTTGCGGGCGCTCCGGTATTAGTTGCCGGCGCTGGTGAAGCTGTGTCGCCCGGCCCGGCTTTGCCGCCGCTTTGTGCGTGCCTGGTTAATCCGGGCGTAGAAATCCCAACCGGCCCGGTGTTTCAGGCGTTTGATGCGGCAAATCCGGCGCCTGCAGACCCCACTGCGCCAGCGCTTGGCGCGGCGTCCTATGATGCGCTCACGCAGCTGATGGACGCAACGCGCAACGACCTGCAGCCGGCGGCAATTGCATGCGCGCCTAAAATTGCCGACATCATCAAGCGGCTGGGTCAGTGCCGCGGCGCACTTGCCGCACGGATGTCGGGCTCGGGGGCGACATGTTTTGCGCTTTTTGCCGCCGCCGCCGATGCTGAGCGCGCGCGGGCAGAGGCGCATGATGAGGGGTGGTGGGCGATGGCCTCGCCGCTTATCCTCCGCTAGGGTAGCGTGTGCGGCGGCTTGTCCGTTGCGAGCATAAGGGTGCGAGAAAAAAACAATGGCGAGTTTCACCGACAGTCCGCTGGTGATCAGCATTGCAGCATTGGTGGTTTATCTCACCACGCTGGCGGTGAGCCGTATTTCGATGTACGCGAAATTTTTGCCTGATAATCCGAACGGACGCTCCAGCCATGTGCGCGTCACCTCGCGCGCCGGCGGCATCGGTATTTTTGGCGGCTGGATCGCGGGCGTTTTTATTCTTGCCGCATTTTCAGGATCGGGTGAGGCGATTTTTGTCGCGGTGAAACTCGCGGGGATTTCGGTGCTGGCGTTTTGTATCGGATTGGCCGACGATAAATGGGCGCTGTCGCCGCTGGTAAAATTTTGCGGGCAAGTTGTCGCCGCGGGGCTTTTTACCTGGGTTTTAGGACCCTTACAGGTTGCGCCGATACCTTTTGTTGGCGAGGTCCCGCTCGGGCTTTGGGGGACTGGGCTGACCATCATCTGGATCGTCGGGTTTATGAATACGTTCAACTTTATGGACGGCGTCAACGGCATCGCCGCCGGCAGCGCGCTGACCGGTCTGGTTGCCTTCTCGGTTATCGCGCTGTTGACCGGCGCAGCGGTAGCGGCGGTGCTGGCGATTTTGCTGGCGATTGCGTGTTTTGCGTTTTTGCCGGCGAACCTTGGCAAGGGGCGCTTGTTTATGGGCGACAGCGGCAGCCAGGCGCTGAGCTTTCTGATCGCGGCGCTCGGCATATACGCGGCCAATGCAACCGCCGGGCATGCCAGTGCGATGCTAGTGCCGGTGATTTTTTTGCCGTTTATATTCGATGTCGTCTGGACGTTAACGCACCGCTTGATCCGTGGACAGAATATTCTCACCGGCCATCGCGAGCATCTCTATCAGTTGCTTTTGCGGCAGGGTTTTTCACACACCAAAATCGCCGTTCTTTACATGGCGCTGACCACGTTCAGCACAGCGGTGGCGATATTCATGCTGACGCTGTCTCCGGGCGGGCAATGGCTTGCGGTCGCGTTATTGTGCGCGCTGTTTTTGATGGGCGCGGCCTATATTCATATCTCGGCGCTGAGGGCGGGTTTGCTAACATCCGGCAAGCGCGCGCCAGCCGCGGCCTCGCAGGCGACCGCCGTGCGTCAGGCTGCCGAGTAATTGTAGCACTTCCCGAAAAGTGGGGCCCGGTTCTCGGATAGAGGAGGGCGCAAAACAAAGAACTTGAGCATTTGCGCTATTTAAGGAAGAGCGGAAATGCTCAAGGTTAGGACGCGCGCGACACCGAGGTTATGACCAGCTCGGCCAGCGCTGCTGAATACTGGTTTTCCGGCGCCTTGAGGAGGTCGGCCATCGCGTGGTCAGCAAAGCGCCGGGCACAGGCGACGGTATCGACGAGGGCGTCATCGCGCAGCATGAACGCGCAAGCGCGCTCGAAATCGCCCGCCTCCTGGCGGCCTTCGGCAATCACCCGGCGCCAGAAACTCTTTTCGTCCGGTTTGGCGCGCGCCACCGCATAGACCACCGGCAGTGTCATCTTGCCTTCGCGGAAATCATCGCCAATGGTCTTGCCGAGATCGGCTTCAAACCCTGCATAGTCGAGCGCATCGTCAATTAGCTGATAGGCGACGCCGAGATTGCGGCCATAGCTTTTGAGCGCGGCTTCCGGGGCTTCGCTCGCGTCGGCGATCAACGCGCCCGATTGCGTGGCGCCCGCAAACAAAGCCGCCGTTTTCGCCTCGACCACGGCAAGATACATCTCGAATGTCGTGCCGACATTTTTTTGCGTCGCCAACTGTAAGACTTCGCCTTCGGCGATAACACCGGAAGCGCGTGACAGAACCTGCAACACGCCAAGATTTTTGGCGGCGACCATCAGCTCAAAAGCGCGCGAAAAAATAAAGTCGCCAACAAGCACGCTTTCCTTATTGCCCCAGATGGTGTTTGCGGTTTCCGCGCCGCGGCGCAGAGAGGAGGCGTCGACCACGTCGTCATGCAACAGCGTCGCGCCATGAATAAGCTCGACGGCGGCGGCGAGCTTAATGTGTTCGTCACCGTCAAAACTAAACAATCGCGCAGTCGCAAGCGTCAGCATCGGCCGGATGCGCTTGCCGCCTGAATTGATGAGATGCCCGGCGAGGTCGGGGATCAGATCAACGGGCGAATCCATACGCTCAAGGATTTGCCGGTTCACCGCCTCCAGATCATCGGCCAGCAGGGCGCGCAAAGACGCCACCGCCGCCTTAAATGTTGAGGGGCTGTCCAGCGCCGTCCTGGGTTCTGCGGTTGCCGCCAGTGTGACAGACAAAGTGACAGACAAGGGGTGCGTCCTCGCGCTTGAAATTCAACGTCCCCGCAACTTGGAGGCGCGGCGTCTGGCGGTCAAGCTTGACAGGGACAACCGGGCAGCGGCTTTTTAGCGCCAGATTATGCTTAAATGGGAAGATTTCTGATTGAACCCGGGGCCTTGGGCGCCTAACTCCAGCGGATGTCTGAAAATCAAAATCCCCTGATAAAATTATGGCGCGCGCTCCCGTTTATCGGCGCTGGCGGGCCTCTCGTAACTGTGATTGAGCTTGGCGGCGTCATCGGCGCTGCCGGGCCGGGACGCAAGGGCCTTTCCCTGCAGCGCCTTGAGAAGTCGATTGACGCGGCGTTCAAGCCCGGCAAGCTGAGCGCGGTGGCGCTGGCTATCAATTCGCCGGGCGGCTCGCCAGTGCAATCGCGGCTTATCTTCAGCATGATCCGCCGGCTGGCACAGGAAAAGGCGGTTCCGGTGCTTGCTTTCATTGAAGATGTGGGCGCGTCTGGCGGCTATATTATGGCCATCGCCGGTGATGAAATCTACGCTGATGAAAGCTCGATTGTCGGCTCCATCGGGGTGATCGCGAGCGGTTTTGGCTTTCAGCAAGCGATTGAAAAGCTCGGCGTTGAGCGCCGTGTGCACACCGCCGGGAAAAGCAAATCAACGCTCGATCCGTTCAAACCGGAGGACCCGGAAGACATCGCTCGGTTGAAAAATATCCTTAACGACCTGCACGCGCAGTTTATCGAATTGGTGCAATCGCGCCGCACCGGCAAGCTGGCGGAGGATGAGGAGATCTTTACCGGAGCGTTCTGGACCGCGCCAAGGGCCAAAGAGCTGGGGCTCATCGACGGAACCGCTCAACTCGGCGATTTTTTACGCGCGCGCTACGGAAAAGATGTTAAGATCAAACGGATTTCGCCCGATAGCGGCGGGCTTTTGA
>JAJFGE010000035.1 GCA_021776295.1 Hyphococcus sp. | reverse complement strand
GGAATCACCTCAATATGGCGCGCCTTCGCTGCGGCGAGGATTTCCGCATAGTCGGAGACTGTGTAAAAGCCGTTCACAGCGCCCTCGCCGGTCGGGCCACTACCGAGCTGCGGCAGGATACATGTCGTTTCGGAAAGGTCGTGGCAACGCTTCGATCCAACATCGGTCAGTTCCGGCAGGCCCGGAATCTCAAGCCGCCACCCTTCGTCGTCGCCGAGATGAAAATGAAACTTATTGAGCTTATAAGCCGCCATCTGATCGAGAAGCCTGATCACCAGCGCCTTTGAATGAAAATTCCGCGCAACATCAAGATGAAGCCCGCGGAAGGGATAACGCGGCGCATCACGCACAGACATCTGCGGGACAGACTTATCATCGAGACTGACGAGACTAGCCAGCGACTGGAGCGCATAAAACGCCCCCGCCTTATCGCCGGCGCGAAGGAAAATCTCATTGCCGCCAATCTCAAGGCTATAAGCTTCCGGCGCATAATCACCGTCAGCGGAGATATCGATGTGGAGCGGAACGCCGGCCTCCGCTTCCTTGATGCCGAACAGAGCAAGCCGCGCGAGCGCCACGTCAAGATCGGTGCGATCAACGCCCGAATGCATCAGCGCAATACCGCGCGACAGATCGAGCGACGCCGCGCTATCGGCGAGGTCGATCTCGCGTGGCGTCGGAACGATCGCATTCTCCGCTGCCGATCGATCTATTATGGCGTCGGCGTTCGCTGCATAAAGGACGCTGGCCGTCGCCCATTCGATCTTTTCCCGGTCTGTGAGGCGAAACTGTTTTTCAGGGTCGGTGAAGTTCGTCAGATGCGGCATCACTTCAAGCCGCGATTGAGGATCCTGAACTGGAATAGTGCTTTTAACAGTGCGCGCCTCACCCCCCTCCGCCGCAACATAATAGTTCGGCATCGGCCAGAACTCATTGCCGTGCGCGCCCTCGATATAAAGTATAATCGATTTGGTTTCACCGGCTTTAAATCCTTCAAACCCTTCTGTCGGCGTGATGCGCGTTAGATCGCCATTGATGGCCTCGACGGCGAATTCCTCGCTTTCAACCCTTATTACCGGAAAAAGCTGGCTGTAATAAAGCGCCCAGCCGTCAACTACGAAATCCTGATCGACGGCCAAATCGATGCGTGCGGAAAAACATCGCCACGCGTCGGCGCCGCAGACGTCTTTGACCCGATTATCTAGAACCGTGTACTGAACATGAAGCGATGCGGCGAGGGCGTCAATTTGCGCCTGGGTCGGGTGAGCGGGCGCCTTGTCGTTGATCCGCGCGCCGCCATCCGGTGCGCGCGGCGAACAGGCGAAAATAATCAAAGCCAGCCCCATGATTGCGAGTTTCTGTCTTCGCTTTTTGCAGGCGCCTGATACGATTTGTGACATTGTTCTTGTCCTTATCCAGAGATTCGCCCTCACGGCGCTTTTCAGTGCGGCAACGCCGCGAGCTTTTCGGCCACGTCCTCAACGTCCGGCAAAACGCGCAGGATTTCGCTTTCATGCCGCTTCCATTTGTGTTTTTTCGGAGCGGACACCGTCGAGGCCGACATGGGTAGATTGTCCGCCTCGCGCGATTGCAGATAGTCGCCCATCGGAACACCACAGAAATCGCACAGGCGTTTCAACGTCGTCAGCGGGTCCGCGACGAGATCGGCGTAATCGACGCTGGTCCATCGGTTGGCGGCGAGCTTCGACAAAGCTTCGACAATGATGGAATTGCAGGCGCGCCACTGAAACGCGGCGATATCGGCGAGCGGCTTGCCGGCGAGCGAGCGCCAACCGGGCGGCAGGATGAAACACCACCGCTCGCGCGGCCAGTCGGGCAGCTCGGTGAACGTCACGAACTGACCAGTCTTCTCGCCGGTCACCCATCCTTCCATGATGCTGGCTATGTTTTCGCGCGGATCGCGATGCAGGAAAATGAACCGCGCCGCCGGAAAAACTTCGAGCAGGAACTCGATATTGAGGGCGTTGCGCGGCGTCTTCTCAAGGAAAAGGATTTGCTTGGTTCGGTCCCGGGCGATCTCGTCATATAGCCTGCTTCCGTTCATGTCCGTCAGCATCGCCGTATATAAGTGCCGCATGTTTTTGCATGTTTCGGGATCGGCGTGCCGGCGCAAAAGCCGCCCTGATGTCATCTTCGTGTCTTCGGCGCGCAAATGTGGAAACTGCGCATAAACACCGTGGCTCTCCCCTGCGATGGTCCACACACCCGGTGTGCTGGCGAGCATGGTGAACAACAGCGTGCTGCCCGAACGCGGTGTTGAAACAATAAATACGGGGTTGGAGAAATACCCTTCAATCTCCTCAGTCGACCAGTGGGCCGAAAGGCGGCTCATGGTTCGGCGCAAGGCGTTCTCCCCCGGCGACAATTGCGCTGAAGTATTGTGGCGCAAATTACGCGCCGCATCAATGACGGGAGGACGGGCCATCATGGGGCCTTCATGGCTGGCCGGCTTCGGCGTGTTGGTTATAGAGCGCTTCGAAATTGACCGGTTCGATCATCAGCGCCGGAAAACTTGCTTTCAGTACAACGCTGTCGATTGCCTCGCGCGCGTAAGGAAAAAGAGCGTTGGGACAATAGGTATAGAGCACCCGCTGCAACTGCTCGCCGGAAAAGCCGCGACAGGCGAAAATACCGCCCTGCAGAAGTTCAATCATGAATGCTGTGGCGCCGGCGTTTTCAACAGTAACGGTTAGCGTCAGGACGACTTCGAACACTTCTTCGCCGAGCTTGTCGTCATTGACGTCAACATCGATGCTGACCTCCGGCGCCCAGGGATTGGTGAAGGTCTCTGCGCCGTTTGGCGACTCAAAAGACAGGTCCTTGATATAAATCCGCTTGATTTCAAACGCGTCTTCGCGTTGTTGTTCCACAGTCATCTTTATCCCTTCACGCCGTGAGCGGCCCTTCAATGTCAAACACCCGTTCGCCGGGCTGCACATAGTCCATAATCAAATGAACGCGCGCCGCATCGCCGTCATTGTCGACAGCATGAGCGCGCCGGTTATTGATTTCCCATAATTCCCCGGCGTGCAAGGATTTGGAACTCGCGCCGACATGAAAAACGCATTGATCATTGGTAACCACCGGCATGTGAATCCGGTGGCAACACTTCAGGGAATGGCCGTCATCGACATGCTGCGTGATCTGACTATGAGGCGCAAGGCGCGTCAGAATGATGCGGATGAAATAACCAGGCCCGTGTTTGGCGATGGTTTTTCGCTGCCGCAGGGTTTTTTTATAATTGTCTTCAATATGCTGCAGAAGCGGTTCGATGACCGGCCAGAACTCGTCCAGCGCGGGATGCGGCGTCGGGTCTTGATGCCGATAATCAGGATCGAACAGCAGTTTGATCGTCTGAGTGTCGGTATGGGCTTCAAATTTTGCCTGACGCTCTTGATCCGCCGTCCAGTCATCTTTCGACAGGGCTGCAATTTTCGCCTGAAGCGGAGCTATGTCGAAGTGGCCGAGAAGCGCAAAATCATTCTTGAAGTTCATGGCCGCGTCTTCGCCCCGCCGTCGCGTCGGCGGCTCTCTCCGAGATCAATGCCGTTTCGCCACAAGACCTCGGCCGCGTCGTCAAGAAGATCGCCGTAACGCGTCCAGTGACCAACCGCCGACTTGTAAATCGGCTGGCGCACCTGGCTAAGGCTTGCGGTATCCACGGGCGCGTCGCTGTTGTGATAATCGAGGCAGGCGGCTTCCCATTCTAGACCCAGAAACCCCAAGACGCGTGCAACCTCGCGCTGCGGATCGGCCACGACGTCCTCATAGCCCACCTCAAGAATGCGGTCCGGCGCAAGCGATTCCCAAAACGCCATCATCTCCTGATATTCGATGAAGTACTCGGCACATTCGGCCAGATCATAGGAGTAGTGATAAAAGCCGAGCGTGAAGAGTTGTTTGAAATTGCCGAAGATCGTGTCCATGGGGTTGCGGATCGTATGGACAAATTTGGCGCCCGGCAAAGCCGCCGCTATCAGACCAAGATCCATAAAATTCATCGGATATTTGTCGGTATAATAGCGGCCAGAAAAATCGTCGGGCGCAGCGGCGGCCGTGTAAAGCCGACCGAGGGCGGCAAGATCAATATCGCGCTCCGGCTGCGCATAGAAATGTTCGTGAAAACCCTCGCCCCCGCCGAAGCCGGTCAGAACCTTCATCACTTCCTTGAAACAGCCAAGCTCACCCATCGACCGCACGTCGGAATGGCTCGACGTCATACGATCAAGCAGCGTGCTGCCCGTGCGAGGCATGCCCAGAATAAATAGAGGCTGTGGACCTGCTTCCGGCGCGGCCCTAAACGCTTTGAGCCGCTGCGCAGCGCGCGCAAGATGTGCCGGATGTCGGAAATATTCACGCGTAGCAGCGAAAGCCGACTTAATCGCGCCCGTTGAATAAGGCATTTTTGGGCGCATGACATCCGCGCCCGCCTTGAATACAGCATAAGCGTTTTCATAATCCCCAAGGTCTTCATATGTCTTTCCGAGCGCATAGGCGGCCGTGACATATTCCTCTGACTGCGGATTAACTCGCGCCATCGCCTCCTTGATTTCATGAAGGCAATTGTCGTCTGCCATCTGCTTTCTCACCGAAGCCAAAAGGCGCGCCGCGTTTGCGCTGTCTGGCTTCACAGCGATAGCACGCCGATAACACGTCTCGGCCTTTACCATATTGCCGTTTTTCTGTTCGGCGTAACCGACATTGATCCAGTTCTTGACATTCGTTGCGTCGCGCTCGAGGAGTTCGTCGTAAAGCCGCTTGGCGACGTCGTATCGATGGATTTCCTGCGCACCGTGTGCGATTTCAGCCTTCGCCTCGTCCGGCAGCGGCTCCATTGAGAGCAGCGCGTCGATGACCTGCGAAGCAGGCTTTCGGTTGAATGCCGTCAGATGGCATTTAAGAAGCAAGATCATCAGCGATAAGCGATCGCCGCCTAAGCGAATCGAATTTTCAGCGGCCCTCGCCGCAATCGTACCGCAACCAAGCGACAAAAGAAGTTTTGATTCAAGCTCATACGTTTCTGAAGTCTCCGCACCGCCATCCAATAGCTCGTGCACGGTTCTGAGTGCTGCCTTCGGATCTGTCTTCGTCAGCGCGTGGGCGCGGCGCAACAGCTTGCGCCGGCGAAACTCGCTTAACGACGCCGCGCCGTTCGAAGCGGGAATTGTCGTCGCTTTTTCATCTGACGGAATTTGGGTCACCGTCTTACCATAAGACGTACACGCTCGCGAAAAAAGGCCTGCGCTTAAAACACACCCGCTGTCCGGCGTCGTTCTGCGCTGCACAATTTCGTCTTCCAGCAACTCCACCCGCCTCCTAACACCATACGCACGGCAAACAGCGCCGGGACGGCGGCAGTCCGCATTGAGGGGAATGCATGCGAACCACCGCCTGTTGCGTCCTAGAAGTTTATCTCAAATGTGCCGCCGACGTAGCGGTCGAAATCACGCGGCACATTGCCGTGCTCGGGACGCTGGCGGAAGAACCGCCCGTCGGGCACGGCGCCGTATGTCGGATAGGCCTGCGCAATGCCGACAAGTTCCGGCACGACGGCAGGATAGGCTCCCACAAGGCGTTCAGCCAGACCGTCGCCAAAATTCGTCTTCCGAGCAAAATAATGGGAGTTAAAGATGTTCTTCACAAAGACCGTAAAGCGGAAGCGGTCGTCCGGCGAGCTGACACCGAGGAACAAATTGTGAATATCGATTGCCGGCATGGTCGTGCTGGAATCATTATTCGCCGGCCCGCCATGATTAGTGAACTCCGCCGACTTGTAGCGCGTGTTCCACCGGATATACGAACTCCATTCGCCGAGGCTGAAATCATAAGTGGCGTCCGCCGTGATCGTGTCTTTCGGCGCATTGGCGAGCCGTGCGCCATCAAGCTCAAAGAACTGGCCGCGACGCGGGAACGTCCAGTCGAAGAATTCGCCGAAATTGATCGTCGGCGTACATTGGCTGGCGTCCTGGCCGTTCGCCACCGCCGCGCCGCAATTGATGAGCACGTCAGTATCGGCGAAACGGGCGTTAACATGGCTCCAGCTGCCGTTGATGTGAAAGTTCTCGGTAATATCAACCGCCGCTTCAAGATCAAAGCCTTTTGTCTTCAGCGTGCCGGCGTCGATGATATCGAACTTGCGCACTGGTTGGCCGCTCGCCGTCGGATCATTGCCGATATTCTGCAAGCCGCCGTTCACGACCGGAAAAATATCAAAGTCTAGCGCTCTAAGTCGATCTTGGTAGTGCTCGAATTTGGTGTTGAAGTAGGTCGCGTTGAACCGTACGCGACCGTTGAACCATTCCGATCGAATGCCGCCCTCAATGTTCCGGGACTCCTCGGGGGCGATCGGATAGCGCGTATCAAGATCGAACTGCCGGACATTGCTGTCGGTGAACCATCCAACCCCCTTATACCCTGTGCTGTAATTACCGTAGAACATAAGGTCTTCGTTAGCGTCATATTGCAGCGTCGCCTTGTAGATGAAGGCGGTGTCGCTGTTTTCCTTGCCCTGACGACGCAGGGGCACGCTCGGGTCGCGCTGCTGGATATCTGCGCCCTGATTGTTGGTGGGCTGGCCGAAGAATGGATTGGAGACGAAAATCCTGCCGCCGGCGACGGAATCAGGACCGCCGAGCGGAATGCGGTTGCCGTCCACATCAAACACCCACAGCAGATTGGGCCTGATGTCGATATTCGGCGTGCCGGCGTCGCGGACGAATAGGGAGAAATCCTGATGCTCAAACAGCACACGTCCGCCGAATACCGCCGTCAGCTTGTCATTGATGTGGTAATTCGCCTGACCGAACAATGCGATATTATCGGTGATCAGGTCGTTGTCCCTGAGCTCGCGATTCCAAATTGTGTCGGCGAACAAGAACCCTCCCGAGTTGAGCGCTGTCGCGCCGGCGACATTGTCAAACGTGAAGTCAAAGCCGCCACAATTCGTCACCTCGAAATTCGCATCGATCGTGCTGTTTTCAAAGCCGGGATCCTGACACGCGAATGCCTTTTGGTCGCGCGTCACTTTCGAATGAATGTAAAACAGGCCCGCCACATAATCGAGCTTTTTGCCAAGTGGAGATGCGATGCGGATCTCATTCTGGAATGTGTCGCTCTCCACCGGCCCGGCGAAGTTGAGCGGAAAGGCATCGACCGCCGTGCCTATCAGCGAATCATTCGTGAACAGATCCGTGTCGCGATAATGGAACGTCCAGGTGAGGACGTGGTCGGATGGCAGCGTGTGATTGATCTCCGTTGAAAACCCTGTCGAATCCCGCCCGCCATAATCGCGATTGGCCAGCGCCGACGTGTGATCGTTAAACTCACCAAAAGGCGTATTTGACAGCTCATGCAGATTGGTCACCAGCATATTGGCCGCCTGCTCCGGGGTCAGGCCGAGATCTGCGACAGCTTGATCAAACGCCGCTTGTGGAATTTGACCGAATGCATCGCCGATTACAAAATCATCACGCTTGATGAAGACCCGGATACCCGGTCCGAAATCAACTTCCTGATAATCGGCCCGAAGCAGAAACTCTGTATTATCACCAAACTTGTGAAGATACTGAAGGCGGCCGCCAAAACCGTCTTGCGCACCACCATTCGGCCCATCCACGACGTTCTCAACCCAGCCGTCATTATCTTTTCTAAAGAAGTTGACGCGCAGTGCGGCGTTTTCGCTAAGCACCTGGTTGTATGTGCCGGTGACATTATATTCACCGATCGCGCTTTCGCCGCTTTGGGCAACGGTAGTGCGCAGGAAGCCGCTGTTTTCTTCAAGAGAGGGACGCTTAGTCTTGACGAGCATCGCGCCGGCGACTGTGTTTTTGCCAAACAGCGTGCCTTGCGGGCCTTTCAAAACGGCGATTGACTCAATATCGCCGATATCGCCAAAGAGGGAAGAGTTCCGCGCCAGAACCTCGCCATCGACATTGACCGCTGAACTCGGCTCAATACCGATAAAGGATTGATTGGAGCCAATGCCGCGAATTAGGAACCCGATATTGCGCTGGTCATTGTTTTCCCGAATGGAAATCCCGGATACGAGTTGATTGATATCCTTGAGTGAATTGACGGACTGTTGCGCGAGCCTTTCGCCCGACACAAAGCTGATGGCGATCGGAACGTCCTGCAGGTTCTCTTCGCGTTTTTGCGCAGTGACTGTAATCACGTCGCGCGTGCGCACGCCATCGCCGTCCTGTGCAGCAGCATTGGACGCAGCAATGAGCGCGATCGAACTCACCGTACTGGTGAAAATTGCGGTTTTGGATTTCATCGGACTTCCCTCCCAATTCAGATGCAGCGGCCTGTTTTTCCTCCCTGCGCCTCCCGGGAACGGCTAAGGCCGTTCCCGGGAGGCGCAGGGAGGAGATTTCTAAATAAGTACCTTTTGCATACCTTTAACCTTCATATAGAGGACCTTTTATCATACCATTGGAATACGTCAATCAAGAAAATCATGAATATTTTGATGGCCGCAACGAAAAATGGGAGGGAATTTAACACTGGAAAGGTATTGGCAGACTTGACGGGCTGTGCGGGGTCAGTGATATGACATAGCAACGTTAGGTAGTCTTTTGAAGAAAGCACCCTAATGACAATAAGTTAGGACAGGTATGGAGCCATTTTCGGAAATTGTCGGCCCGCTCGATGAAACCAATCGTGAGCCGCTCTACAAGCAGCTTCAGCGAAAGCTGCGCAAAGCGATTGAAGACAACGTCCTGCTGCCGGACCAGCTCCTTCCCGCCGAACGAGATCTAGCGGCCGAATTTACAGTTTCGCGGATTACGGTGCGTAATGCTCTCGTAGGGCTCGTCAATGAAGGGCTCCTAACCCGGCGTCAGGGCGCGGGCACCTTCGTGTCGACGCGTGTTGAAAAGAACTTCTCGCAGTTGACCTCATTTTCGGAAGAGATGGCCGAGCGCGGATACCGCGCCAAAAGCAAATGGCTTGACCGGAAACTGAGCGACGTCACGCCTGAAGAGGTGATGAATTACGGCCTCAGTCCGGGCACCAAGGTTTATCGATTCAACCGCTTGCGATACGCTGATGAATCGCCGATGGCGCTTGAATACGCCATCGTTCCGGCCTTTTGTCTCCCTTCCGCTGACATTGTCAAGTCATCCCTGTACGAAGCGCTTGGCAAGACCGGCTGTCGCCCTGCCCGCGCACTGCAGCGCCTTCGGGCCATCCTCCTCGACAAGGAACAGGCGCAGCTCCTCGAAGCGCAAGAAAACGACGCGGGACTCCTGGTCGAGCGCCGTGGATTTTTAAAAGACGGCCGCATTGTCGAGATCGCACGTTCATTTTACCGCGGCGACACCTATGATTTCGTCGCCGAGCTGAGCGGATAGAATTGAACGCGAGACCAACGCCGGTCCGTTTTAGGAAAGCCGCATTGCAAGACCGAGAGCCGCAGCGTCGGCGCCGGGGCCGACAATAAGGTGCAACCTGCCGTCGCGGCTTCGGGCGACGGCGCGCACACCGCTCGCTTTCAATGCGGTTTCGTCAACTGCCGCCGTCTTTTTCAGCGTCACCAGCAGCCGGCTCGCCGCACTCTTGACGTCGGCGATGTTTTCAAGTCCGCCGAGGGCGCACGACAAACGCTCAAGCCCGGCGGCCGTCCATTCGGACTGACCAGCGACGTCAGTGGCCCCGGCCGCCTCCCCGCGCCGCCGCGCCGCCGGCGCAGCATCACCCATCGTTTTGAGAGCGGCGTTGATTTCTTTAGCGACCTGATCGGCGATCGGCCCGAGGATGACCTGCAGCGCACCTTTCGTCGGCCGGATGACGCCGCGAGCGCCAAGCCTTGCCAACGCTCCTTCGTCGACCGCCTGATCATCTTGCAACAGCAGCCGCAGACGCGTCGTGCACGCCTCGACAAGCGACACGTTGGCCGGACCGCCAAGCGCGGCGATGAAGTCGCGCGCCTTGCCATCGTCGGATTGCGGCGCTTCCGATGCGGTCGCGATGACATCGCCGCGCCCCGGCGTCTTCAGATCGAACATGACGATCACGGTGCGGAACATCGCGTAATAGACGAGCGCGTAAGCGGCGCCGATGGGGAGCAGCAGAAGTGGTTTTGTTGATTTGTTGAAATTCAGAATATAGTCAATTAGGCCAGCAGAGAACCCGAAGCCGAGCTTGACGCCGAGGATATCCATCAGCGCCATCGCAGCGCCGGTCAGCACCGCATGCACTGCATAAAGCGCCGGCGCGAGAAAGATAAACGTAAACTCGATCGGCTCCGTCACGCCGGTGAGGAAAGAGGTGAGCCCGAGCGACAGATACATGCCGCCGACTTCATTTCGCCTTTCCGGCGGCGCTGACCGGTACATGGCGAAACAGGCGGCCGGCAGACCGAACATCATCACCGGGAAAAACCCCGCCATGAAAGCGCCTGCGGTTTTGTCGCCGGCGAAAAATCGGTTGAGATCGCCGGTGACGCCGCCGAAATCTCCGACGATAAACCAGGCGACATTGTTGAGAATGTGATGGAGGCCCGTGACGATCAAAATGCGGTTGAGGACGCCGTAGACGAAAAGCCCGATTTCCCCGGAACCGACCACTGAACGGCTGAACATATCCATGCCGCCCTCTATATACGACCAGCCCATTCCGAACACGAACGCCACCAATACGCCGGCAAAGCCAGCGGCAATCGGCACGAACCGCCGGCCACCGAAAAAGGCGAGAAACTCTGGCAGTTTGATGTCACCGTATTTGTTGTAGAGAAACCCGGCGATGACGCCGGAGAGAATGCCGATGGGAACGCTCAGCTTACCGATTTCCTTTTCGCGAAACGCCGTCGCCGCAAGGTCGCGGGCGTCCTCGCTCAAAACGGACAAGATTTCCGGCGGCACGGCCAGGAGCGTTTGCGCGCCTTGCGTGGCGACGAGATAGCCGACCAGCCCGGCGAGACCGGCCGCGCCGTGATTTTCCTTCGCAAACCCGACAGCAACGCCGATGGCGAACAGGAGGCCGAGATTGGAAAAAATCGACGCCCCCGCCGCGGCGACAAAGGGAATGTCGAGGAGGTCAGGCTGTCCGAAGCGGAGCAAAAGGCCGGCGACCGGCAAGACCGCGATCGGCAGCATCAACGTGCGACCCAGCCGTTGAACGCCATTCATCACATTCATGACTGCTCCTCTAGTTCCAGTCTTCAATTGTCGGCCACTGCGAAACGACGGCGCGGCGCACTGCTCGCGCATTCGGCTGATCGAGTGCGCTTTCGGCGAGACTCTCACACTCGGAAAATACGACGCTACGAATAACCGCCTTGACCGCAGGCGCCGCCGTCAGCGCTGCGGACAGTTTTTTGACGCCGAGGCCGAGCAGCACCGGAATAGCGACCGGGTCGGAGGCGAGCGCGCCGCACAGGCTGACCGGCGTGTTCTGTGCTGCTGCGGCGTCCACGACTTGTTTGATCATACGCAGCACGGCCGGATGCAGGCCGTCAAATCCGGATGCGAGTTCGGCGGCGCCGCGATCCATCGCCAGCACGTATTGCGTCAGGTCATTCGACCCGATGGAGAAGAAATCTACCAGCGCTGCAAAAGTCTCGCTTAACACCGCCGACGCCGGCGTTTCAATCATGATTCCAAGACGCGGCCGCGTCGCCGGTTTAATCGCCGCAACCGCGTCTTCAAACAGCTCGCGCACAGCGGTGATTTCATCGGCGCCGGAGATCATCGGCAACATAATGTCTGGCGGGCGCGGTCCGACCTGCATGATTGCGCGCAGTTGCGTTTTAAGCAGCGAGGGGCGCTGCAGGGTCAGGCGCACGCCGCGCAGGCCGAGCGCCGGGTTTTCTTCTGGCGCGGACGGCAGGTAGGGCGCGGGCTTGTCACCGCCGATATCAAGCGTGCGGATGACAAGCGGGCGGGCGCCCAGCGCGTCGGCGATTTCTTGATAAGCGGCACGCTGCTCACCTTCGTCGGGCGGCGCGGTACGCCGAAGAAATAAAAACTCGCTTCGCAGGAGTCCGCACCCTTCCGCGCCCACCTTTACAGCGCGCACCGCGTCCTCGGCCGATCCGAGATTCGCCAGGCATTCGATCCTGACGCCATCGACAGTTTGTGCGGAAATGTCGCATTGCGCCAGCGCTTCAGCGTGGCGCTTTTTGTATCGTGTAATGGCGCTTTTCGCGCCGGCAATTTCTTCTTCGCCGGCGCCGATAAGCAATTCGCCCCGCCCCGTATGGAGGATCGCGGCTACGCCGTCGGGCGCGGCTCGTACATTTTTGCCGGCCGCGACAAGCAGCGGCGCGCCGACGTCCGCCGCCATGATCGAGACATGCGACGTCACACCGCCGCCGGTCGTGCAGAACCCGGCCGCGCCATCCGCAAGACATCGCACAAAATCGGACGGCGCCAGATCATCGGCGACAACGATGGCGTCTTTGAACACCTGTCCATTATGTTCTGGATCGGCGTCCATGATGGCCGCGACGACCTGGCGTCCAAGATCGTGGAGGTCGTCGGCGCGTTGGGCGAGCAGCCTATCGTTCAGGGCGGCGAAACGCTCTGCCTGATCGCGCAATACGGTGTGCCAGGCGTAGGCGGCGTTTTTGCCGGCATCGATCATCGCCTGCGCTGCGCCGTGCAATTCCGGATCGTCGAGGAGTTCGCGATGCGCGCTAAAAACTCCCTGGATGACGGCGGATTGGTCCGCAGCAGCTGTCTCAAGGCGGCGTCGGACCCTATCGACGCCCTTTCGCAATGCGGCGCTTTCAGCGGCCGGCCCGGCGCCAGCTTCCGGCGGCGTCCAGTCTCTTCGCGTCAATTGGCGCAAGGTTCCGATGGCAACGCCCTGCGCCGCTCCGACACCGCGAACAGTCGCCGGTAAAGCCAAAGGCTCAATCGGCTCCGACGAAACCGCCTCGGCCGTGGCGCTATTTACCGGAACCGGCGCGATCTCTTCTCCCAGTCCGGCTTCAATTTCGCGCGCAAGCGCATCGACCGCTTTTTCAGCGTCGATACCGAAGGCGGAGATGTCGATCTCATCGCCGCAACGAACCGCGAGCCCCATAATCGATACGACCGAGCGTCCATTGCCGCCCTTGTCAGCGGTCGAAATAGTGACGCCCGCTTCAAAACTTTTTGCGATTGCCGCAATCTTCGCCGCCGGGCGCGCGTGCAGGCCGAGCGGCAGCGGCACCCTGACTTTCTTTGAGGCGGAACCTTCGCCGCCATTGTGATGCGGCGCAGCTTCCGTGCGGCCGGCGCAGACCTTGACTTCCATGAGAAAATCGCCGGCGGAAACCAACTGGTCCTTCACCCGCCGCGCAATTTCAAAGTCGTCGCTGTTGGTTATGACAATCGGTGTCTGAAGGCTTTTTGCGTTCGCGGCAAGAAAATCGAGATCGGCAGAGATTAAGAGATCGCCCGCCTCAACCTTTTGCCCGTCGGAGACATGCGTGCGAAAGCCCTCGCCTTTGAGCGCAACCGTATCAATGCCTATATGGATCAACAGTTCGAGCCCGGCCGCCGCACGCAACGTCACTGCGTGACGTGTGTCGGCGACCGAAATGATCTCTCCACCGACGGGAGCGCAGATTCGCCCGTCGGTGGGATCGATCAACAGGCCCTTTCCCATAATTTCTCCTGCGAAGACAGGATCAGGCGCTTCTCCCAACGCACTGATCCATCCGCTGGCAGGCGCTGTTAAAACGCATCGCTGCAAGAACTGGCTCCCTGTTTCGGTAAGAATTGGCCACAAAACCCGCCACCTGCGCAACGCTCAACCCATCGATCGGCGCAAGCGGGCGAGCAGGTCCTATATACCAATCAAATACCTTTTTTTATCCCGAAATATTGCACTGTCTGATTTTGATACTAAACTTAGTGGAAATAGCAACGCAAAAAAATACCAGTATAGGACTTTTTGCTAGAAATTTGCTGATTGGTCCTATAGGGTCCGTTTCGAGCAATTCCACCGGACCGAAAGGGAACCATTTGACCGTCAACGAGATCGACGACCAATTGCAGAGGGAGGCGCCGACCCGCATGCGCCGGGAGGCGGCCGGTTCCGGTGCGGCGGTTGCCCGCCTTATCGCCGCCAACAAGGAGCAGTTGCCGCCGCTCATAGATCGCCTGCACGCGCTAGATCCCGAGCTCGTTCTTCTTCTCGGGCGCGGTAGTTCGGATAACGCCTGCGTCTACGCCAAATATCTCGTTGAAACGCGCCTCAACGTGATCGCCAGCCCGGTGGGACCGTCGGTGAGCTCGGTTTACCACGCCGACTTCCGATTGCCGAAAACCGTTTGTATCGCCATATCGCAGTCGGGAAAAAGCCCCGACCTTGTCGCAGCGGCGGAAAACCTCAAGCGATCGGGCGCATTTGTTGTCGCCATGGTGAACAATAATAAAAGTCCGCTTACGGAGATTGCCGATTACGCCGTTCCCTTGTGCGCTGGGCCGGAACTGAGTGTTGCGGCTACAAAGTCATTCATCACCTCCCTTGCCTGCGTTGCCGATCTCGTCGCGCAGTGGAGCAACGATCAATCGCTGGCCGCCGCACTTGAGGCGCTTCCTGAAAATCTCGACCGCGCCTGGGAACTCGACTGGTCGGACGCCGCATCGACATTGACCTCAGCGGAAAATCTGTTCGTGCTCGGGCGCGGCGTTGGCTTCGGCGTCGCCCGCGAAATCGCTCTCAAGTTGAAGGAAACCTGCGCCGTTCACGCCGAAGCCTACAGCGCCGCGGAAGTGTTGCATGGGCCAGCGGCGCTCGTCAAAGACGGCTTTCCGGTTCTCGCGATCTCGCAGAACGACGAGGCGCTCGCCGGTCTTACGCAAACGCTATCTCGTCTCGCCAAATGCGGCGCTAGAGTTTACGCCGCCGGCGTCAAGGCGCCCGGCATTTTCGAGTTGCCGACCATTTCGGCGCACCCGCTTATTGAACCGGTGCTGGCGGCGGCGCAAAGCTACCGGCTGATCGACGCCGTCTCGATCGCCCGCGGAATGAACCCCGACGCGCCGCTGAACCTGCAAAAAATCACCGAAACGTTATGACTTCCACCCGTCTAGATAACTGTCGAATCTTCACCGGCGACGACATCGTCGCCAATCTCTGCGTCATTATTCGCGACGGTGTAATCGAGGACGTAATTCCTTCCGGCGGCGGCGTGCACGACGATGCGGCAAGGATTGATCTCGGCGGGGCGCTTCTTGCGCCGGGGCTGATCGACATTCAGGTCAATGGCGGCGGCGGTTATCTGTTCAATGAATCACCGGATGTTGAAACCATTCGACAGATCGGCGCCGCTCACAGGCGTTTCGGCACGACCGGGTTCCTGCCGACGCTGATCAGTGACGATCTCGACGTCGTCGCGCAAGCCATAGCCGCTGTTGACGCCGCGATTGAGGCAGGCGCGCCAGGCGTTCTCGGTATACATATTGAAGGCCCGTTTTTGAGTACCGACAGGAAGGGCGTTCATGACTCTCGGAAATTTCGCATGCTCGAAGCCGAACATATTCCGCTTCTTTCCTCCCTGAAAAACGGCAAAACTATTTTGACACTCGCGCCGGAACGAGCCTCACCCGAATTCATCGCGGAACTCACCGAACGCGGCGTCATCGTTTTCATCGGTCATTCGAACGCCAACTTTTCGGAAACCAGCCAGGCGATCGAATGTGGCGCCGTCGGCTTTACGCATCTCTTTAACGCCATGTCGCAAATGACTGGGCGCGAACCCGGAGTCGTCGGGGCCGCACTTGAAGACCAGACGACATGGTGCGGGCTGATTGTCGACGGCCGCCATGTTTCACCCGTTACACTGCGCACGGCGCTCAAATGTAAACCACTCAAAAAATTCATCCTTGTCACTGACGCCATGCCGACCGTCGGCAGCGACGACGGCGCCTTCCTGCTTCAGGAGCGTATCATCAAGGTCGATAATGGCGTGTGCGTATCGGACGACGGCACGCTCGCCGGTTCCAACCTCGACATGGCCAAGGCGGTTCGCAACGCCATGTCGATGCTGCGCCTTGATGCTAGCGCCGCCCTGACGCTGGCGACGCGTAATCCGGCAGCGCTCCTAGGCATGGAGGCGAGACTTGGACGGATCGCACCCGGCTTTCGTGCCGACCTCGTCGCTTTTGACGATGAGATGGAGGTGACGGCGACCTGGATCGGCGGCGAACACGCGGAGGTACACGCGCCTAGAAACGTCGGACGGCACAGCGCCGCAAGGCCGCAAGCGTAATAGAGGCACGACCTAGAGCGCCGGGCGAAAAAGTGGAAACCGGTTTTCGCGTCGCGCGATGCGACTACGAAAGAATCTAGAGCAAAATGCACGATTCGCATTTAACGCATTTTGCTCTAGGCCATGTTCCAACACTTTCAGATATACTCACAACGTGCTGACAAAAAAGAAGTGCTGGGACAACTCAAGCGGCGTGCTGCGGCACAAGCATTCAACCTCTATGCGTTCGTCCACACAAAGATTAATTACCGCTATTTCAACTCCAAGTGAAATCTAGGGCAAATCCGAGTTAAATTGAATCACGGATTTGCTCTAGATTCTTTGTTTGCCGCATTTCTATCGGAGTTGAAAGTGAATAGCTTTCAACGCATCACACTTATCCGGAAATGCTCTAGTTGTTTTAAATTCCTCCAATCAGCGCATATTTTGTATTGATGTAGTCATCGAGGCCATATTTTGAGCCTTCCCGTCCATGGCCGGAATCCTTGACGCCGCCGAAAGGGGCGACTTCTGTGGAAAGAATGCCCTCATTGATTGCGATCATACCGTATTCAAGTTGTTCCATGACGCGGAAGGCGCGCCCTAAATCTTTTGTGAAGAAGTAGGAGGCAAGACCGTATTCAGTATCGTTCGCCATTTGGACAGCTTCTTCCTCAGTATGAAATTTAAATAGCGGAGCGACGGGGCCAAATGTTTCATCGCGTGCAATGAGCATGTCCGGCGTTACGTCGCGCAAAACTGTTGGCTCGTAAAATGTAAAGCCTTTGGCGTGGCGATTGCCGCCTGCGATGATGCTTGCCCCCTTTGAGACTGCATCTTCAATATGCCGTTCGACCTTCCGCACTGCCAGTTCGTCAATGAGCGGCCCCTGGTCGGTTTCCTCCATAAGGCCGTCGCCGACTTTAAGTTTCGCCACGGCGGCTGCGAAAGTATCGGCGAAACTGTCATACACGCCGGCTTGCACCAAGATTCGGTTGGCGCACACGCAAGTTTGGCCGGAATTGCGGTACTTGCTGATCAACGCGCCCTCGACTGCCCGATCAAGATCGGCGTCGTCAAAAATGATGACAGGCGCGTTGCCGCCCAATTCCATCGACACGCGCTTCATATGTTGCATTGCCTTGGACGCGAGCGCTTTTCCTATCTTCGTTGAGCCTGTGAACGTAATCTTTCGTAACTTGGGGTTTTCGCACATTGTATCCGCGATCGGCGCTGCGGTTCCGGTAATGATATTAATGACGCCTGGTGGAACGCCAACGTCGTCGGCAAGAACGCCGTATGCCGTCGCCGAAAAAGGCGTTTGGCTTGCTGGTTTCGCAACTATGGTGCAGCCTGCGGCCAAAGCGGCGGCGGCTTTGCGTGCAATCATGGCGGTCGGAAAATTCCATGGTGTGATTGCCCCGACAACGCCGATGGGCTCTTTGGTCACAATAATTCTTTTATCGCTCCAGGGGGATGGAATAACATCGCCATAGATGCGCCGGGCCTCTTCTCCGAACCAGCGAAAAAAACTTGCCGCATAGGCAACTTCGCCCATGGATTCCTTGAACGGTTTTCCCATTTCGACGGTTAGTATCCGGGCAAGTTCTTGTTGGTTATCCATGAGCGCTTGATAGAAACGCTGACAAACATTTGCGCGCTCGATCGCTGGTTTCTCGCGCCATGCCAAAAAAGCATCATGTGCAGCATTGATCGCATCATCGGTTTCTTTCCGACCTAAATTCGGAACCGAGCCGATGACTTTGCCGGATGCCGGGTTTGTCACGACGATACGCTCCGGCCCGTCGATCCAATCGCCGCCAATGTAACAGTCCTCACGGAAAAATCGGCTTTCAATCATCAAAAATATTCCTCATGTAAGTGTCTTTTGGCATTACTTGTTTGAGCGAAGTCAGATCACCCGTCTCATATTGTAATTTCCGATGCTTTGGATACGGCGGTTCTCAGAGCGCCGCCTGCAAACGCCAAACATTCCCCGGCGGTTTGTGACACACTGGTCATTCCTATGAAACCGTGAATGGCGCCGGTGTAGCATTTATAGTCGACGTCAATGCCGGCCTTGCGCAGGGTATTCGCATAGGCTTCACCCTCATCGCGCAGAGGGTCAAATCCCGCCGTGATTACGATTGCCGGCGGCAGATCGGCGTGGCTTGTCGCAAGCAGCGGCGATGCGCGCGGGTCGGTGACGTCGCGGCCGTCGCGCAGATAATTCAACGCCGACCAAACCATGAGCGGTCGCGTCAACCGATAATCATCGCCAAACGCTGTATGCGAGGCAAAACCCATAGACATGTCTGTCGCAGGATAGATCAGTAATTGCCCAGCAATCGGAGGGCCGTTCATGTCGCGTGCGGCAATCGCAGCAACCGCGGCCAGATTGCCGCCGGCGCTGTCGCCGCCAAGGAATAATTTCGCCGGGTCGGCGCCGAGCGTGCGGGCGTTGCCGCTCGCCCAAGTCGCGGCGTTGATCGCGTCTTCGACGGCGGCGGGAAACTTGTTTTCCGGCGCCAGACGATAACCGACGGAAAGAACAAGTCCATCAAGTGCGATTGCGAGACGCCGGCAGATATGATCGTGTGTATCAATCGACCCAAAACTCCACCCGCCGCCATGGAAGTAGACCAGTAAGGCGGTTGCTTTCGGCGGCGCGCTGTGTGGCCGGTATAGGCGCGCGGGCAAGATCGTCTCCGGCGTTTCAATGCGAAGATCTTTCACGCTCGCCATGTCTGGAGAGCCTTCGGCGATAAGCGAAACACCGGCGGCGTATTGTGAACGCGCTGCATCCGGCGCCAGCGTATGCAGTTCGGGAAGCTGACTTTTTTTTGCAGCTTTAAGGAGTTGCGCGAATGCTGGCTCGATCTGCGCCTCGTATTTGTTGGTCATGGCTTCAAAATGTTATTATCTGTCTAATGGTTTCGCCGGCGGCCAGTTTGTCAAAGGCGGTATTGATGTCGTTCAACGCAATTGTTCCGCTCTTCAGTTTATCCACCGGCAATTTTCCCTTGCGGTAAAGGTCAATATATACAGGAATATCGCGCAACGGAACACAGCTTCCAAGATAGCTGCCTTTGAGTTTGCGTTCTTCAGCCACAAGCTGAACCGGTGATAAAGAAAGGCGTTTGTCCGGATGAGGCAAGCCCGCGGTAACAGTTTCGCCGCCGCGCCGGGTGACAGCGAAGGCAAGTTCGAGTGCGGGAATCGATCCGGCGGTCTCGATCGCAAAATCAACGCCGCCCTCAGTGAGATCTCGCACGATTTTCCTGCAATCCGGATCGGCTGCGCTGACGGCGTGATCGGCGCCGAGTTCGAGAGCGGCGGCAAGTTTGTCGTCGCGCAGATCAACTGCAATGACAGTGCGCGCGCCGGCTACTCGCGCCGCGAGAAGGGCGTTGAGCCCGACACCGCCGAGCCCGATTGCGGCAACCGTTGAACCGGCTGAAACATTGGCTGTGTTAAGGACGGCGCCGACGCCGGTAATGACCGCGCAACCGAATAGAGCGGCTTCCTCGAAAGGTAATTCGGGATCGATCTTTACGGCCGAACGTCGGCTGACGACAGCGTAGCTTGCAAATGCGGAAACGCCGAGATGATGGTGCACCGGCGCGCCGTCGAGCGTCAGACGGCGCCCGCCCGCCAGCAACTCACCGGCAAGATTGGCAGCCGCGCCAGGCTCACACAGTGCTGGCCGACCCTCCGCACACGGCACGCAAGCGCCGCAGCTTGGGACAAAAACCAAGGCGACATGATCGCCCGCAGCAAGATCGTGAACGCCTGGTCCCATCTCCCTTACGATGCCAGCGGCTTCGTGCCCAAGCGCCATTGGTGTTGGGCGCGGGCGGGCGCCGTTGATTACCGATAGATCTGAATGACAAAGGCCAGCCGCCCTGATCTCGACAAGAATCTCGCCTTCTCCAGGCGGCGCGAGATCAAGCGTTTCAACTTTCAGCGGTTTTGATTGCGCGAACGGTCCCTCCGCGCCAATTTCATGAAGTACTGCCGCCTTGATCTTCACATTTAATCCCTTTCTTCAAAGACGGCGCTTTATCCACGCCGCGGTGTCGTGAAGTCCAGCCCGGCCTATCTTAAGGGCCCCGGAGTAAGACATGAATCCGTGTATTGTCGTGTGGTAACAACGAAACTCGGCCGGCGTACCGGCGTCGGCGAGGCGGTCCGAAAATGCTTTGCATTCGTCGCGCAAAGGATCGAAGCCGCCAACAATCACAAGCGCCGGCGCAAGCCCATTGAGGTTTTTGACATTGAGCGGGGTCGCCAGCGGCGAGGCGGCGTCTTCGGAATTGTTAAGATAAAGTTCCACCGTCCAGGCGATGCTCGCTTGCGAGATAAAATAATCGCCGCCGTCAAATTCGGTGCGCGAAGGATAGCCTCGCCCCCCATCGAGCGCGAGCACCGGATAAAGAAGAATTTGCCCGGCTAGAGGTATTCCTTTATCGCGTGCGCGAATAGCGGCCAGCGCGGCGAAGTTGCCGCCAGCGCTGTCGCCCATGACCGCAATGCGGTTTGCATCGACGCCGATCGATTGTGCTTTCGTTGCAAGCCATTCTAGCGCTGTGAAGCAATCATTGAGGCCTGCTGAAAACTTGTGTTCCGGCGACAAGCGGTACTCTACGCTGATTACCTGGGCAGATGTCTTCCACGCCAAAAAGCGGCAGAAATTGTCGTAAGATCCAACGTCGCCGAGCGCCCAGCCGCCGCCATGAAAAAACAAGATCGCCGGCGCCTTGCTAACTAAGCGCCTTTTCCCCGAATAGATTCGCAGTGCAACTGAACCGTCGTCGCCGTCAATTTTGATATCTTCGATCTTGAAAAGGCGACGAAAAGGTTCTCCCGCGCCAAGGTAAAGCTCTTTGAGGTTTTGGCGCGCATCGGCGAGCGACATTTCTTCAAGCGGCGGGCCTTCAGCGGTGTTCGCACGATCAAGAAACGCTTTAGAATCCCGATCAAGCTTTGTTGCGACCGCCGTGGCCTTAAAAGGCACGTGATACTTGCAGCCCCCAAGTGCGCGGAGGCGCGAGGAAGCCTTCAGGTTTACCAGCCTCAACACCCGATTCAAGAATGTTGAGAAAATAGGTTTCGTCAAAGACGTTCTTCACGAATACCGCGAAACGCCATGCGTCGTCGTTATCCTGTAGAGACAAACGAGCGTTGACGAGGTGGAAAGCTTCCTGTGCGGAGAGATCGCGATTAAAGGGCGTGAAAAAGCTTTTGGCCTGATACTGGTAATCGACGCGCAGGCTCGCCGTTCCCCAACTGCCGGCCGGGGCGTCGAATTGAGCGCCGACATTGGCGGTAAATTCTGGCGACCGGGTGAGGTTGTTGCCGGCAAGGTCGATTGTGCCGAGACCAGGATTGCTCGGGTCTTCGGTGAGGAACTCATCGAACTCGGCATTAAGATATGACAGGCCGACATTGAATTCGAAGAAATCATTTGGCCGTGTGATAAACTCGAACTCGCCACCCCAGATCGTTGCATCGGCGGCATTCGTAATAACGCCTGCGTTATTTTCAAGTTTCGACACCTGGAGATCTGTATAATCATAATAGAAGAAGGAAATATTCGCCTGGGCGCGGTTTTCAGCGAATTGGGTTTTCAAGCCGCCCTCATATGACCACACAAATTCCGGATCAAAATTGCCTTGAAATCCATTGAACGTAAACCCGCCGGACTTAAAGCCGCGTGTCGCGCTTGCGTAAAGAAGGGCGTTGTCATTAGGCGTAAATTCAACCGCAAAGCGCGGCGTCAGCGCATCGCCATCCTGGCTGAGAGGTTGCATCAGCGGCGGAATAAAGCCGAAATCGGTAAACTGCTCGGCTTCCTTGTCTTCGGTGCTGTATCGTAGGCCGGCGGTTACATTGAGCTGTGGTGAAAGCGCATAACTCGCTTGGCCGAAGGCAGCAAAAGCGTTGGTTTTGATGTCGGCGATGTGAAGAATATCAAACCCAAATCCTGGAATAGGAATAAAAATTTCTTGATGGCCGTCATCATTAAAATAATAGCCTCCAATAATCCAATCGAGGGCGCCGTCAGTATTGGAGGCCAGTCTGATTTCCTGTGTAAACTGTTCAGAATCATTGGCATCTTCAAAATTCTGGAAGGTGATATCAACTGCGTCTCCGTCAAACGCTGCAAAGAAATCGATACTACGATAGGATGACACTGAGGTAAGCGTAACGTCGGAAAAATCCCAATTCAAGATGCCGGTGACGCCATACTGGTCTTGGTGCTCTTCGACTGGCGATTCTTGCGCCACGAAGCGCAAACCTGGGGGATCGAACGCGCCGTTCATACCTTCGAACAGGTCTGAAAATTCAAGCTGCTTAAAGGGCGCAGGTTTTGAATCATCGATCGAAAACTCGCCAATAAGGTCAAATGTTACATTTTCATTGGGTAAAAACCGTAAACGCGCCCGACCCATCGTAAGGTCTTCAGTATCAAGTGACGAACCGGTCAAGAGGTTTTCGGCAAATCCATCACGATCGCTTTTTACAAAACTTACGCGCGCCAGAACTTTATCTGATAAAGGACCGCTGATGACGCCGCCATATCGAAACCGGTCGTGGCTTCCATATTGGAAATCCGCCTTCGCGTAAAATTCCTCGGTCGGCGCGTTGGAAATTATATTGATAGAGCCGCCCGTAGCGTTTCGTCCGTACAGCGTGCCTTGCGGGCCACGCAACACCTCGACGCGCTCCACATCATGCAGATCAAAATTTGCCGCCGATGTGCGAGCGATATAGGCGCCGTCGGCGTGAACGGCAACGCCTGGATCGCCGCCAACAGTTAAATTCTCAGTCCCAATGCCGCGAATATAGACCTTGCCAACAATTTCCTTGTTGACGATAACGCCCGGCGTCTGCAAGCCGATGTCGTAAAGGTCTTCAATGACAGAACGCTGTAAGGCGTCTGAATCAAAGGCCTTAATTGAAATTGGCGTGCGTTGCGCGTTTACTGCTCTTTTTTCTGCTGTGACGATGATTTGATCAACGCCGGCTTTCAGTGAACGGATGGAGCCTGCTTGGCCGTCGGTTGTTTCGTTTGGTGTTTCCTGAAGCATTGCAAGACGAGTGATGTCTGCAGAACCCGGGGCTGGAATTTCAGTATCGGTATTCTTGCTGGTTTCAGTAACATTGGCGGCGGGCGCGGCCATCAACGGTGTCACGGCAGCCGTACACATCAGGGCCGAAAGAACGCCGGTGCGCCATTTCTCCTTGATCCGCATGGCAATTATTATTTTTGTTTCAGCCTGCTTGTTGAAATGAACCATTTCACCCTCCCTTGCCGCCCAGACTATTTTGAGCATCGGCCAATTAGGTGTCGAGTGACGCCATGAGACAAGGACGCTTTAAGTCAATATTGAGGGGGACATTTTCGCTCACACGAGTGAAAAACCCGCATTGGTTTTATCCCCGCTGCAAATACAGCCGATATTCTACCGGCGGCATTCCAAACCAATTTTTGCACGCTCTGCGAAAGCTTCGCTCATCGGAAAATCCGAGTTCGACCGCTAAATCAGCGAAAGGCCGGTCTGTCTGCAACATGACTTCGGCCTGACGACGGCGTGCTTGATTTGCGATTTCACGGAAATTAACGCCTTCTTCCGCGAGACGGCGACGAAGCGTGGCTATGCTCAATCCCAGACGCCCGGCTATGGTCGATTCGGATATGTGCGTCGTTGCAAGCATTTTCGCGACCCTATCTGTCGTCGGCGTAAGCGGCTCTGCATTTGGTCTTGTGACCTGAGAAAGCGTCAATTCGCGTACGAACTGATCGACAACGACAGACCCCCAACGACCAAGCTTTACCGGGAGTAACGGTGCGTGTGCATCTGACGCGTTGTAGTAAATCGTAACACCAACACCCTCACGGCGGACCGGGCGTCCCAGCGTTGTTACAAAAGTCGTTTCAACACCAGCTGGCGGCGCTGCCGCGCGCAAATGCGAGATTTGAACTTTTTCCCCCGTAACCCATCGAAGGGCGCAGTGAATTACAACCGAATACACTTCATGGTAGATCTCTTGGACGGGGTCATATTCTCCATGTAATTTAACAGATAGCTCAAGGTGTTTTCGTTTGAGGTGGGTTTTAATTTCCAGGTCCGGCCGAAGCAAATTCGAGGCGCCAATAAAACGCTTCAAGGCGCCAAAAGCATCGGCGCCGTGACTCATTATCCCCACATGAAGATCAAATTGGCCGGGCGGAATGGGTTCCGGCGCAAAGCCATGGGATTCATCCTTAATTCGGCGGATGCGGTTTCGCATTTGCATCCATGCGCGAAGAACACCGATATCGCCTTTCAAGTCGCGGGGAATGAGCCAGTCAGGTTCTCCTGACGATCTTCGCCGGACTGTTTCTCGCGCTCGTTCGTCGCCGAGGATGGCTGCTACATAAAATTTGGGCAAACGGGGGAGGCCCGTATTGCCAATTGCTGGATGATCCTCGGTCATGACATTGGAGTGCGTCAGTTTTATGATCTAATGTCAACTCAATAGTTCTCATATTCTCCGCGAAATTGACTGTGCTGAATTTGAAGCGAGGAAACAATTCTATCAGTCGTGAATAAATTGCTGTGAAGCTATGTTATTCGTTCGTATGTCAGAATTTTTATCGAGGGTGACATAGAATGCTCTAGGCGCTCAGAAGACGTCTTTGTTTCATCACTTGACCCATCCTCCCGTCACATCATCCAAAAACGATGGGTACGAGGGTAAGCGCCACAAATGTCAAAACTATGATCCCCGCAAGGTTAAGGACGAACCCAGCACGCATCATTTTGGGGATCGATACACGACCTGAGCTAAACACGATCGCATTTGGCGGCGTCGCGACGGGCAGCATGAACGCAAAACTTGCCGCTAGTGTCACGGGTATAACGAAAATTAGCGGATTGTTCCCGGTTTCGACCGCAAGCGCCGCCATTACTGGCAGAAATGTCGCCGTTGTGGCGAGGTTCGAAGTCAGTTCGGTGAGGAAAATCACTAACGCACAAGCGGCGACAATCAGGAACGCGATGTGAATGGTTCCAAGCGGCGCTAGACGCTGGCCAAGCCACAATGTCAATTCGGAACTCGTCATGCCGCCTGCGAGGGCCAGTCCGCCGCCGAAAAGGATCAGCACACCCCACGGAAGACGCTTGGTATCTTCCCAAGTGACTAACGTTTCGCCTTTCTTTCCGCTCGGAATGAGGAATGCAACAATACCCGCCATCATGGCGACAGCGGCGTCGCTGAGTTCAGCCGCGCCAGTCCACGCCACCAGCGGTTTGCGAAGAACCCAGCCAGCAACCAGAGCGAGGAACAAAAAACCTGTACGAAACTCAGCCGCGCTCAAAGGGCCTAGTTCTTTTCGTTTGGCTTCGAGATGCGCTGTGGTGCGGTCTGAAGCAATGAAATTGACGGGGTACAATACGCGCACGAGTACGAACCAGATGAGAGGCAGCATCACCGCCGTAAGCGGAATACCGATAATCATCCAGCGGGCAAAATCGACTTCCATGTCATAAGTGGATTGCATGAAACCCGCCATGAAGGCGTTAGGTGGCGTGCCAACCAACGTCGCGACCCCCCCCATGGTGGCGCCATAAGCGAGGCCTAGAAAGATGGAGATCTCAAAATCGCTCAACTCCTTGGCTGACAAATCATCCATGGTTTCGCGCACCACATAAACAACGGACATGGCGATGGGGAGCATCATCAGGGTCGTTGATGTATTCGACACCCACATGCTGATGAGCGCTGCGGCGACCATGAAGCCGCCGACAATAGCACGGGCATTGACGCCTGCGATTTGAAAGATACGCAAAGCCGCACGATGATGCAGGCCGGATTTTTCAATGGCTAAGGCCATAATGAACCCACCCATGAACAAGTAAACGATTGGGTGAGCGTAAGAAATTGCTGTCTCTTTCATGGTGGCGACACCAAACAGTGGAAACACAACCAGCGGAAGAAACGCTGTAACAGCGACGTTTGTTGCTTCGGTAGCCCACCAAATTGCCATCCAAGCGGCGATCGCTGCAACGTAGGTGCCGTGGACCGGCAACCCTTCAGGGCGGAAAATGACAAAGATCACGGCAGCAAGCGTCGGACCCGCGACAAAGCCGACGATTTTGGGTAAATCGATATTTGAAGGTGGGTCGCTGCTCATATTTTGTGGAATCCGCTGACAATGAAGATATTTTATGGCTTACACAGCTTTAGCAATGTTCATCGAAATTGAGCTAACAATAAAGCTCTTTTGTGCGATAGCCCAAACTCATTAGTCTCGGACAGCGTCGGTCCGGGCGGGAATTTATACAGTCTGAAAGAGATTTTGGTAACGGAGAAGGCGCCCCGCTTGTTCTTCGCCTTCTCCGTTTGTCCTCGCAAGGATTGTCTAAAAGCTATGCTTCACAGTGATGTAGATCTGCCGTCCGCGCGGATCGTGCACTTCTGTATCGAACAGCGGGCGGGCTGTCAGTGCAGGAGGGTCTTCATCCAGCAGATTGACGGCGCCGATCCCGATACTCGTACCCTGGCCACCGAACAAGTCTTCGAGATACAACTGGTACCGGAGGTCCAGGGTGGTTTGGGAGTCGATAGCGTTTCCGGTTTGATCATCACTATACGCACCGATGTGACGCGTGGTCAGATTGACCAAATGATTACCCCATTCATAGGTTACGCCGCCATTGATTTTGAAGTCCGGCGTCGAACCAAAGCCGTTAGTGAAGTTGCGGCTTCCTTTGATATCGCCGAATTCCGATGATTCATACTCCGTAATAATCGTGCTTGACGCATCGAAGGTCAAATCCCCTGGACCGGCTTCAGTTTTGAACCGGCCGACGATATCGAACCCCTTGGCAGTCGCTGAGCCTTGGTTTTCAAATTGAGCGATCGCCGTCGCCGGTTGTCCAACGCCGTCGCGTGTTGCTCGATCTGCCGGTAGCCTTCCTGCAAACACTTCGTCAAAGATGAATTGCGGATCAGCGCCGGGAAGGATCAGTCCTTCATAATCATACATCCAGTAATCGACCGAGAAATCGAAGCCGATGTCGGAACGCAAGACCAAACCGACATTGATGTTTTCCGCCGATTGCGGGGTTAAATCGGGCGACCCCTGCGTGATGACAGTGATGATGAAGGCGCCGCCGCCCGGATCAGCCGGATCGTTAATGGTTGCGCTCGATACGACGCCAGCAACCTGACGGATCGATGGAGCCTGGAACGAAGTGCCATAGGAGGCTCGCAGCGCAATATTATCCGTGATGTCGTACTTGCCAGAGACCTTTGGGTCGAGCGTATCGCCGCCATTTTCGCCATAGTCCTCAAACCGCAATGCACCCTGAATTTGGAGGCGGTCTGTGATGGGTAGAACCACTTCGCCAAATACAGCATAGGCGTTCTGTTCGCCGAAAGTGGCTGGAATGGTTTCATTCAGACGGTTGTCGCCGGACTGATACCGACCATCAGGAATATCTTCCAGTTCGAGCGTGCGGTATTGTCCGCCGACCGCAAGAGACACATCGCCGCCAGGGAGCGTGATACCAGTCTCACCGCTTAGAATGAGCTCAGCGACGGATTGCGTCACCTGAGCCTGATCGTTTCGGATCAGCGCGAATGTATTGAAGACGTCATCTGAGTTGCCTGCAACGGACGCACTGTCTTTTGGAGACGTAAGGCCGGGGGTTGCAACGCGCGTCCCGAACGGGTTCCAAGCCCCGCCAAGGATCGCATCTTGAAAGGCCGGAATGTCCCAATCATGGGGCGCTGCCCGAGCGAAGTCAGAGTTGGACCACGTATAGCTACCGTTCAACAACCAGCTGTCTCCAAGTTCATAATCAAAACCCGCGACCAGTCGGAGATTTGTGAAAACGGTTTCGATGTCTTTGAGGTTGTCGCCGTCAGCGTCGGCGCCGAGCGGCCGGCCGCGATAAATTACGTCTACTGCAGTTAGGGATGGATCGGCGGCGAATGCGTCGGGGCCAGCATATGTTATGCCGCCCGCACCGTCGGACACAAAGAAGTTAAACGGATGATCGCCGGGAACGAGGAAGCCGCCGCCAACGGAGGTGCGGCGTGTCAGCGTGCCGCCAATACCGTCGCGAACTTCATTTCGTGAAAAGCCGATCTCAGAAAAAATGTTCAGCTTGTCTGAAACGTCGTAATTCATTGCGGAAAAAGCCTGGAAGCGCGTTTCTTCCGGGATAAGACGAACCTGATTGAGGAAATTGTAGCGACAGTTCGCGCCATCAATGAAGCCGCCCGCCGCGACACAATCCGGATCGGCCAGCGTACTTGCGCCACGGGTAAACCCGCCGGGCGCTGTGGCGTCGGGCACGGCAACGCTGATCCGTCCGGGCGAACCTGTTGCGGAGTCAAACAGGCTAGCTGTTCCCGCGTCGAGCGTGTTGCCGTTGGCGATGAAGTCGAAGTCCCCGCGCGTGTTGCTATCTTGCGTATAGTAATTTGCAAACAGTACGATTCCGCCGCGATCGCTTTGTAGACCGAACGCACCGCCGACAGATAACGAGTCGTTAGACGCCGTTCGTCCTTCGGCAGTAATTTCGAACCCTTCAAAATTATTACGTGTGAAGATGTTTACAACACCCGCCACCGCTTCCGAGCCATACGTTGAGGAAGCTCCGTCTGTCAGGACTTCGACCCGTTCTATCATGTTGATCGGATACTGGTTTGAGTCGGTGAACAACTGACCGGACGAATCTGTGATCGGCGCCAACCCCGCGCGGCGGCCGTTTATCAATGTCAGCGTTGATCCGATCCCAAGACCACGCAACGAGAATTGCGAAAGGCCCTGAAGCGCGTTTTGACGGTTCGCGACCTGCGAACCGGAGTTAGCAGTCAGCCCCTTAAAGATATCCTGGACTTGAAGTGCACCGGTGTCAGCGATTTCTTTTTCACCTACCGTTTGAACCGGAGATGGTGTTTGAAAATCCTTACGCCGTGAACGGATATTTGAACCCGTCACGATGATCGTGTCTCGTACAGCTGTTTCGTTTTCTGTGGTGCCATCTTGCGCGTGGGCCGGCGCGTAGGCAAAGCCCATAACACAGGCGAATCCCAGCGCCACGGCCGAAACGGATGTTTGCAGTGATTGATTATTATATACACTTGGTTTTGCAGTTACATATTTCATTGACTCAGACCCTCCCGATTGTCGCCATTCCCGACGCATCACGTTTTTTATAAATCATTGTATTTTAACAGTAATTTAGAAACTGCGTCGATATGTTTTCTAGTTGCTTACAGAGAACTCTCCCGTAATACATCTTGACAATAAGCAAAATTAAAACTAAGTCAATTAAAAAATACATCCTGTTCAAATTTTGAACACTCTGTGTTTCACCGATAGCCGTTTCGCTTCAAAGCGCTGATGCATTCACGTTATGATGGCAAGTGAATCGCCCCTGAAACGGAAAAAGAAACGCAAGCGTGTGAAAACCGGCATGTTCGCAGAGGATGCCGAGAGTGGGTATCGTAGAAGGAAAGAGTAACTGACATGCGAACGGCCCGGCCCACATCCCTGACCAAGCGAGATAGAATTCTCGTCGAAGCAACACGCCAATTTAATGATCAAGGCTACTACGATACACGCTTAGAGGATATTGCCGAAACCTTTGGCGTCGGCAAGACAAGCATAAGCTATCATTTCAAATCGAAAGAGGGCCTGCTTGCGGCGGCGTATCGCAAATCATGCGATTACGCTGAGGGAGAGATGAAGATCGCGGCGACGGCGCGCAATGGCCTTGAGAGAGCGATCATGTTTATAAGGTCACACCTGCAAGCGCAAGCTGATGTTCTTGCCGGCCATCGTACGCCGCTCGCCTTAATGAGCGATTTTTCAGGGCTTGCCGAAGACGATCACTATGCGATCCGGGAGCGCTATCAATCACAGATAAATGGATTCAAAACATTTATCGCCGACGGGTTGGATGATGGATCAGTCAAAATACAATCTGTGGATGCGTCCACCTTTTTCGCCTTCAATGTCATTCAGTATATACCGACATGGCTGGAGGCGGTGCCAGAAAGACGCCGCGACGATGCGATCGAAGGCTTCTGCGATCTCATGCGCAACGGTCTGTGTGGCACGCAGAATAGACCCGCGGTGACGCCGATATCGCGGAATAATTCAGACACGGTGCCGGCAATTTTTGACAGAGAGGCGCGAAACAACCTCAAACGCGAAGCATTCCTTAGAACGGGTATTCGTTATCTCAACCGTAATGGCTATCGCAACCTCTCGCTCGATGACATCGCCGCAGAACTTGGTGTCACTCGAGGCGCCTTCTACTACCACATCGCCGACAAGGAAACGTTTCTTATCGAAAGTTTTGAAAGAACGTGCGGCCTGATTGAAGAAGCTTTAGAGCTTGCCGCCAAGCGTGGTGACGCAGTCGCGTTAGTCGAACTAGAGCGCGCTGTGCGTTGGCTGTTTGAAGGTCATCTTACTGAACTTGATCCATTGCTTCGTTTCAATCTCACACATTTGCTCGACAAAGCACCGCGTGCAGCGATCAATGCACGATTGCGCCGGTTGCGTGCACTATATGCGGAAATGATTGCCCGCGGGATGATGGACGGCTCAATCAGAGCGATAGACCTGGAAGCAGCCGAGCACATCGTTTTTGGCGCCATTTTTGCTGCAAGTGGGCGTCGGTTTGCTGCCACACCGTTATTAGAGTCCTGGCATCCGCAAGATGAGCCCGTGACAGCTTCCGCCGCTTATTTCGAACCGCTTATCATGGGATTTGCCGCTCGTTAAATCATCTGAATTGAGTGGATGTCGTCTCATCCAAAATTCCCCAGCACTATGACTCATCTGTAAACTTTGCATGAGAAGTTCTCATGTCAGCGCCACTGATTGGGGTGCGCGGCCTGGAAGGCATGGTGATACGCCCCAAGTTTCCTAGAGCGCCGGGCGAAAAAGTGGACCCTTCGGCAAGCTCAGGATGAGGCCGGTTTTTCGCACCCGACCGCGAAGGCGGTCAGATCATAATTGGCGCGCTTTGCGCGCGGACCGCGAAGGCGGTCAAGTTATAGTTAGCGCGCCTTCGCGCGCGGACCGGCGCGCAACAAAGAATCTAGACCATCGGGCGATTCCTATTAATCGCCCGATGGTCTAGTATTCACGCCGAAAAAGACGGTCGCCACGAAGGGGACGCGCGTTTCAATACCGATTCACCCGCTCTTGGCGGCGGGTATCAACGCCACAAAAATAGGTGACTTAACGTGCCTCACACAGAAAAATGGACGACCATGGGGATCGCGAGAATCATTCGGTAATCGCTTCAAGCAATGGTGTCAGGAAGCCGGCCTTGGACATTGCTCCGCCCATGGGCTGCGCAACGCGGCATCCGTCATGCTGATTGAGGCCGGCTGCAGTTCGGCCCAGACAACAGCCATCACTGGACACGTTTCTTTGCAGGTTTTTGAAGGATGCGTCCGCGAGCGAGATCGGTAACAAACCGCCGATAACGCTCACCAATCACGATGGCGCAACCAGCCCGCCAACGTGAACAAGCCGGAAAAATCTAATCTCCGGCGAGGGCGAATTGGGGAGCGGAGCACGACGCTCTAAAACAGTCGTTAAACCACTGGAAAGAAAGGGTTCATCATGGAGTGTGGCTCCCCTTCGTGAAGCGATATCGAACCTTGTGCCGGTCGCCAGATAGCGCATTCAGGCTTATGTTGGAAGGAATTGGAAAATCTGGCTTGGACGAAAGTCCAGCCAGATAGTGCTCATTTTATTGATCCCTGCAGATAAAGCAGGCGGGAGAATCTACAGACTGAAGTAACTTATTCGCCTATGCGGATTGGACATGAATATTGCTTGAAAGTATCAAAATTCATGATATGAGTAGAAAAATATCGAAATTCATAAAAATGAGTCGATTTTCATGAACGGGAAAACCACAGAACATTTTTCAGGGCCGGTGCTCGTTTTTCAGGAAAGACGCCTCCCTGAGAAGGCGACGCCTGTTGGATACAGCGCCTTGATTGATGCCTGCGAGCTTGCCGTTCCCCTACCCAGAACCCTGTCTGCCATCGGAGAGCGGCACCGGATGATCGAGCAGGATGGCTGGCGGATTTTAACGCCCCGCCATGCGCCGCAACCAAATCTGGAAGGACATCTGACCTTCGCCCTCAAATATGAAGGCCTCGACCTTGTTGTGCTCAAGCGGCTGTTTGGTGCGGTCGGGTCGGATAAAATTGAAGCACTGGTGCGCGCAAAACCGACCGGCAGCTATGCGCGGCGTATCTGGTTCCTCTATGAATGGTTGACGGGGAAGCGTCTCGGCCTTCCAGACGCCGAGGCTGGGCGTTATGTGTCCGCCCTTGATCCAGACCGGCAATGGGCGGCTGAGAACAGGAATTCTTCGCGCCACCGCGTCAGGGATAATCTTCCGGGTACGCCTGAATTTTGTCCTCTGGTGTTTCGCACAGAAGCGCTTGAGCAATTCGCTGCATTGAATCTGCCTCAGCGTGCGCGGGAGATTGTCGCGAATGTGCCGCGCGATCTTCTTGCCCGGACAGCGGCTTTTCTGCTGCTGAAGGATTCCAGATCAAGCTATGCGATTGAGGGAGAGGCACCGCCGCAGGATCGCATTCAGCGTTGGGGAAGGGCAATCGGCGAGGCGGGCCGCCGGTCGCTTGATCTTGAGGAATTACTGCGATTGCAGAAAATCGTCATTGGCGACACCCGTTTTGTGAAGCTTGGGCTCAGGCAGGAAGGCGGTTTTGTTGGCGAGCATGACCGTGACACGCGTATGCCGTTGCCCGATCATATCAGCGCCAGGCCGGATGATCTGGCGTCTCTTGCAATGGGCATGATTGCCTTTGATCATGGGCCTGCCGAAGCGCTAGATCCCGTTATTGCTGCTGCCATACTGGCGTTCGGGTTCGTCTATGTTCATCCCTTTGAAGACGGGAACGGCCGCATTCATCGTTATCTTATCCATCACGCGCTGGCCCGGCGCGGCTTCAATCCGCCGGGTGTGGTTTTTCCCGTCTCCGCCGCGATTCTCGAGCGGATCGACGACTATGGCCGCGTGCTGGAGGACTATTCCCGGCGCCTTCTGCCGCTGATTGAATGGGAGCCAACAGAAAACGGAAATGTGCATGTTCTCAATGACACCGCAGACTTCTATCGTTTCTTCGACGCCACGCCGCATGCCGAGTATCTTTATGGCTGCGTTCAAAAGACCATCGAAGAGGATTTGCCGAACGAGACGGAATTCCTGCGGCGTTACGATCTGTTCAGAACCGGCGTCACGTCCATGATCGATATGCCAGATCGGACCGTCGATCTGCTTTTCCGGTTTCTCCACCAAAATAGCGGTCGCCTGTCGAACAGAGCGCGGGAGCATGAGTTCAGATCACTGACGAATTCCGAAGCCGGGCAGATCGAAGCGCTTTATGACGAAGTGATTGAATAGAAGGCGGATTAATGGTGAAACAGAAAGGAAGATGGATACGAGTGAAATCCCTGACCAAAGAGGAAAAAGCCGCCATCGCGGCAATCTGTGATCGCTTCATCGCTGATGTGCTCAAGCCCCGTTTTCTACCGGAAGTGCGTCCGACCAAATTCAACTATCCGGTGGATATCTTCGGCAAATGGCGCGGCAACAAATACAGTTTCGTCACCCGCTACCGCTCGGGCTTTTCTGAAAATTATGAAGAAGAGTTTGATGCTCCCTTCACCCGCCTTGACCATGTGGACGAATGTCTCAATGAGACCCGCTTCAACGTGATGTGGCACCGCCATACCGGGCAATGGTGGCGCCTCCATTCCGCCGTCACGCTCGACGAAGTCCTGCGAATGATAGAGACCGAGCCAATGTTACAACCAATTTCATGAAGATGGCAAAACGACCACGTTTCGATCCTGATGCTTTGCGGGCGTTTGCCGGTGACAAGGTGTTCGCGCGCGGGGAAGCATATTTTCGCGCCGGGCTGGTCAACATTCTGGCCATTGAACAGGATCGTGTTCTGGCCGAAGTCGAGGGCACAGAGGATTACCGCACTGTGCTTACCGGTGACGGCGCGAAGATTGGCGGTGAATGCTCCTGTCCGGCTTTCGACAATTGGGGTTTTTGCAAGCATATGGCGGCGACCGCCCTTGCCGCGAATGAGGGCGGTACAGAGGAAATGGCGGAGAGTGGCGGCAAGATGGAGCGTATCCGCGATCACCTCAAGGCCAAAGGTGTTGACACTCTCGTCGAGATGATCGTGGCATTGGCCGAATGCGACCCGGCCCTGTTTCGTCGGCTGGATATGGCGGCAATCCCGCTCGATGCGGACGAAAGGACTATTGAAACCCGCTTCTGCAAAGCATTTGACAGTGCCGTCCGCACACGAGGCTTTGTCGATTATTCCGGTGCGCCGGGCTGGGCGGTCGACGTGGCGACGGCGCTTGACGCCATCGCCGATCTGGTCCCCGGACGACATGCAGGTGTGGCGCGCGGGCTTGCGGAGCACGCCATCGCCCGGATCGAAAAAGCCATTGAAGAGATTGACGATTCCGACGGCCATTGTGGCGCGCTGCTCAATCATGCGCAGGAAATCCACCTTGCCGCTTGCCGGGCGGCCATGCCCGATCCCGTAACGCTCGCCCGCAATCTCTTTGCCCGCGAGCTGAAGGGGGAATATGATACTTTCTACAACGCCGTCGCGCGTTACACTGATGTTCTGGGAGAAGACGGGCTCGTCGAATATTGCCGTCTCGCCACCGCCGCATGGGCGGAACTGCCGCCGCGCACCGGCGGCGGCAAGAGGCGCTACGAATACTCTTCCAACTATAACCGGCTGGCGTCGATCCTCGACTTTTTCGCCGCACGCGATGGCGATGTGGAGGCGCGTATCGCCCTGCGCGCCAAAGATTTATCATCGCCATGGAATTATCTGCAACTCGCCGAGTTCTGTCTCGCGCAAGACCGGCAAGAAGAGGCGTTGAAATACGCGGAAGAGGGCTTGTGGGTTTTCGAAGATGCGCGACCGGACGCGCGGCTGGTATTTTTCACAGTCGAACTGATGCTTAAAATCGGCCGCAAAGCGGATGCAAGCAAGCACTTGTGGCAGGCCTTCGAGCGGGCGCCAAGCATGGAATGCTACCGGCGTTTGCGTAAGCTGGAACGGAAAGTCGCCGCCAAACGTGCGATCATATTTCTGAAAAAGCAGATAACGAAAGACTCTTCAGCTTCCTGGCATTCTCCAGTTGATCTTCTGATCCATATCCTGATGGAAGAGAAAATGTTCGACGTCGCATGGAAGGTCCTGCATGAACATGGAGCGTCAAGCGGATTGAAAGAATCTCTAGCCGGGGTGAGCGAGGCGACACATCCTCGCGAAGCGCTCACGGTCTATGCTGAGCGGGTCGAAGAACTCATTAAAGCTGGCGGAAACCCCGGTTACAAAGACGCCTGCAGGCTTGTCGCGAGGATGGGCAAATTACGCGGCGCATCCTCACAGGCGGCTTATGTCGCCGACCTCAAGACGCGTTTCCGTCGCAAGCAAAACTTCATGAAACTGATCGGTTGAGATCATACGGCGCGCAGAAGCGAAGCTGCGCCATGGCGCAAGACTTGTTCCATTTTCGGCCAGGGTGATCCTACATGATCCAAGACGTGGCTCCCCTTCGTGAATGCATATCGAACTCTTTGTCAGGCGCCGAAAGCTGAATTTCTCTGGCTGTTACAGGAGGTTGGCTCCCCGAGCGCTGATTCCGTTACCGCTCATCAGGCCTAGAAATATTGGTGAATTTCGCGGTTTTAATGCTCAGGTTTCCGCGCACGCTCTGGAGCGGTGGGTCACCATTGCGCGCAAACCCGGACATTAGGACAGCAGTTTGAACCGCCCCAAAAAAGACACTGGTGAGGTGGCGGAAAGCCAAAAATCATTGGTGGCGCAACACACTCTGGCCGTGACAGCGGCGAGGGCGCACATTTGCTTCCGGCTCATGCTGCTGTCCTCCACACCTCGCTCACCGCCACATCGCGTGCATAGTCTGCGAAGTCCTTAGGCGGACGACCAAGAGCGCGCTGAACGCCATCACAGAGGTGCGCATTGCGGCCATCGAGAACCGTGGAGAAAAGATAGTCCAGCATCCAGACAACGTCCTGCGGCGCGCCTGAATTGGCGACTTCGGCAACGAAGGCGTCATGCGGCACATCTACGAAGGCGATCTCACGGCCCGTTGCGCGAGACAGGTCAGTCGCCACATCAGCGATGGTCATCAATCGAGGGCCGGTGACTTCATAAACCTGTCCATTGTGTTGATCTTCAGTCAGCGTGGCGACGGCCACATCTGCAATATCGTCCACATCCACGAAGGGCTCGACCTGATCGCCAGCAGGCAGCGTAATCGCGCCGTTGAGCACCATGTCGATAAATGCGCCTTCAGAGAAGTTCTGATTGAACCAGCTGGCCCGGACGATGGTCCATTCAAGACCGGCGTTCTGAACGATTCGCTCGCAGGCCTGAGCCTCCACCTCACCGCGACCTGACAGCAGAACCAGCCGTTTCACTCCGCGCCGCTTGGCGAGATCGACAAACGTCTGGATCGCGTTAGGGGCCCCCGGCATGGCAAGGTCAGGGGCATAGGTGATGTAGGCTGCGGTCACACCCTTTAGGCAGGCGTCCCAACTCTTCTCATTATCCCAGTCAAAAGATGGCTCTGCGGAGCGCGATCCGATGCGGACCTCATGGCCCTTCGCCGTAAGGCGTTCGGCGACGCGACGACCTGTTTTACCGGTGCCTCCCAGAACAAGGGTGAGGTCTTTCTTTTTGCGCAGGAAGTTCATTGACTTGCTCCTTTTTGGTTTCGGCAAAGATTTGCAAGGTGGCAAACCGTTCGAGGATGATTGGGTCATTGTAGTGACCCTTGCGATGTGCGCCGCAAGGTGCCCGCTTAATTCGGTCACCGCGCGTGCAGCTTGAATTTAGCTCGCGCTCGTCTGCTCGATCGCACTGGCACGAACTTGACCCACAAGGATGGACCAATCCATGTCGAGCGCGGAGTAAACCTCGAACGCTTTTGGAGATGCATTATCTGCAAGAATCTCAACCATGAGACTCGCTCCATCGGCGACCACAACTCCACTTTGAACGAGACGCGCCATCCCGGTTTCTCGTTTGGTGAGATTAAATGTGCCACTTGCATCGACTGCGACGTAGGCTTCGTATCCCTCTCGGACAGCCCGCATGGCTGGGAATGCAGCGCAAACTTCCAGCGACACGCCCGCAAAGATGAGTTTCTTTCGTCCAGTCGCGCGGATCGCCGCCTCAACGCGAGGATCGTCCCAAGCATTGACGGTCGTGCGATCGATAAATTTTTGAATGGGAAGCGCGGCTTGCAGTTCCGGGAACGCTGGCCCCCATAGAGACTTTGAAGACGTCGTGGTTGTCACGATCGGAATTTCCAAGGCGCGGGCCGCTTTTGCGAGTCCAACAACATTGTGTTTCAGCTCGGCAATCGGATAGTCGCGAACGCCTGTGATTAGCCCGACCTGATGGTCCACCAGGACAAGGGCTGCGTTGTCTGAGGTCAAGGGCTCAGGGTTGTAATGCGTGGAAGACATGTTCTACTCCTCTGATTCGATTGAGACGCAAGGTTTGGTGTCAAAGTCCGTTGATCGTGCCGAGTTCGCCTGCTCTGTGGGCGGCGAACATCGCATCGACTTCTTGTTCTGTACTCATCGCGAACGGCCCACGCTGCACAAAAGGTTCGCGCAGGGGTTCAGCCTGAAAAATTACGAAATGGGCTTTTGAACTTCCGCTGATTATCAGGTTTTGACCGCTGTCCTCAGCGCTGATCGCGACTGAAGAACCGATATTCAGGGACAAGGATGCCTCGCCCTTTTGCAGCCCTACTGATCCATCAACAGTCAAAATCCAGGCGGTCTGTCCCAACGGAATTTTATGTTCGAACTGCGCCCGTTCATCCAAATGTACATACAAGATAGTCATCGGGAGCGCCGGCGAGCTTGCGCCTGTAAGTCCGCCGCTTTGTCCAAGCACAAGGCGCGCGCGATACCCCTTCCCAACGATCTGGGGCATGTCGGAGGCTTTGACACGAAGAGAATCTGGTTCGTCATACTTCATGCGCGCTGGCAGGTTCACAAAAACCTGGAGCGCGTGAGTGCGGGCGCCAGGGCGCGGTTTTTCGTCGTGTACGGCGCCGCGCGCCGCTTTCAACCAATATAGATCGCCCGGCATCAGATCGATGTCGTTGCCTAGGCTGTCTTTGTTGCTGAATGCGCCTTCGCTATCTTCAAACAATATGGACACTGCGGACAGACCGGCGTGGGCATGAGGCCCAAATGTGGGTTCTGTCATTGTGAAGTGATCCACCATGATGAGTGGATCCATCGATCCAGAGAACATGGCGTGCGTGAAATTCAGCGCCTCAAATCCGGTTCCAACGGAAAACGGTTTTCCGTGCACCGGTGTCAGCTCTTCGCTTTCGGTATTCTCAAGTGTTTCCCGTAAATCGTAGGGCATTTGACTTCTCCTCTTTCGCAAGGAGAACCTAATGATGGAACGGTGCTATGAGAATTGCCTTTACATGGGACTTATCGTTCTATAAATGGAACCATGGTTCATGATCCGACATTCGATTTAAACGACTACGTGTACTTTTTTCACGTGGTTGAACAACGAGGATTTGCGCCGGCAGGCCGGGCGCTCGGCATCCCCAAATCCCGATTAAGCCGTCACATACAGCAATTGGAAACCCGGCTAGGCGCACGGCTCATCCAACGCACCTCCCGGCAGTTTGCGATCACCGATGTCGGCGTCGAGTTTTTCCGTCATGCCAAGGCAGTTGTGGAAGAAGTTCATGCGGCAGAAGCCGCGATAAAGCGGCGAAGCGAAGCGCTAACGGGTAAAGTCCGCATATCGTGCTCCGCTGGCGTCGCACAATTTGCTCTTGAAGCGCTCGTTTCAGATTTCCTTCGGCGACACCCGAAGGTTGAGATTGGACAATTCGTCACGAATGAGTTGGTCAATCTCATTGAAGCGGGCGTAGATTTGGCGATCAGAGGGCACGTCGAAAATCTGCCGGATTCCAGTCTAATCCAGAAGCGAGTTGCGAAAGTAGAATGGCGTTTATTCGCTTCTCCTCGCTACGTAGAGGAGTTCGGCGAACCTGCTACGCCCGAAGACTTAAAAGGTCACAGCGGACTGTGCCTGGGCTGGCGCAAAGACGTTGATCAATGGAGTTTGCACTCGAACGAAGAAGATTCGAAGGTCATTCAGTTCATCCCAAGATTGAGTAGCGACGATATGGTTACGCTCAAAGAAGCGTGTGCTGCTGGCGTGGGCATCGTCTCGCTTCCCGCTTATGTCTGCGCAAATGACGTAAAAATCGGTCGGCTTCTGGAGATTTTACCAGTCTGGGTCTCCGGTGAAGCAACCCTCAGCTTATTGCAGCCCTCGCGGAGGGGGACACCGCCGACGGTGAGCGCATTTACAGAGCACGTCACGCAAAAATTACCTGAGCTTGTATTGGCCAAATGACTACGGCGCCGAGGGCATAAGAACTTAGTTGAAACAATAGCACTGGTTTCGTAACGGGATCTTCAACGCGTAGTCGCCAGAGCGTCCCAAAATTGCCCCATATAAGTCGCTCCCAAATGTCCGCTTAGAGGAGAGGCCGTGTAAAAACGTTTGCGGCGAGATCGGCGATATTTTTTGAAGTTGAGTTGGCGGGCCGGTCTTATGCCGCCTTAATAGCGGCGATTAATGGTTTGACGCCCATGATCGCGATCATACGCTTTAGATTGTAGGCGAGGACGCTGAGACTCATCTCCGTTTGGACGTTTTTGAGGCTCTTCATCAGGAAGTGGGTCGCGCCCATCCAGGCCTTTATCGTGCCGAAGGGGTGCTCGACTGTCCGCCTTCTGATGGTCATCGCGTCGCTTTTGTTCAGTTGATCAAGCATTTCGTCAATCACGGCTTCATGTTCCCAACGTTTGATGCGGCGCATGTCGCCGGTCGTGCAGCGCGGCTTGAGGTGGCAGGTCTCGCATTTGGTCGTCCAATAGGAGTGGAGTGTCCGGGCGCGCTCAACGTTCTCAAAGCGATAGGTGAGTTTCTCACCAGCGGGGCATTGATAGACGTTTTCTGAAGCGTGATAGACAAATTCATCCTTGCCGAAACGACCCGCAGCCCGTGAGCCGGACGTAAGCGGCTTGGGCGCATAGGCAGTAATGTCGTTGGCTTTGCAGGCCAAGATTTCAGCGCCGCTGAAGTATCCGCGGTCGACATAGACGTCGAGTGTCTTTCGACCCATTGCAGTCTTTGCTTTTGCCGCCTGAGTTGAGAGATGCACTTTGTCCGAGACGACGTTCGTCACCTCGTGGCTGACAATTAAATGGTGTTCGGTGTCAACAGCGGACTGAACGTTGTACCCGACCATACCGATATCATGGCTCGTCGCCATGGATCTGGCATCCGGATCGGTCAGTGATATCTGTTGATGAGGTGAGGCAAGTACTTCAGTCTCGCGTTGCTTCAACTCTGCGAGTTTTACTTTCATCGCCGCCAGTTTTTCCTGCATTGAGGCGACTTTGTCGTTGGAAACGATCACTTCTTGACGATCGGCGTTATCAAGGGCGTTAAGGTAATGCTCAATGCTCGCCTCGACCTGACCGATGCGGCGTTTCAGTTTGCCTTTGGTGAAGTTCTTCACTCGCGCATTGACGGCTTTGAACCTTGAGCCGTCGATCGTGGCCACGGCTCGGACAAAAAGACCAAGCTCCCGGCACAGATCGACGAACTGTACGCAAACCGCCTGGATGGCGGGCCCGTTGTCTTTTCTGAAGTCAGCGATCGTCTTGAAGTCCGGCGTCAGACGCCCCGTCAACCACATCAGTTCTACATTGCGGCCTGCTTCACGCTCCAAACGCCGACTTGATTGTATGCTGTTGAGATAGCCATATAAATAAATCTTCAACAGCGTTGACGGATGGTAGGCCGGGCGGCCCGTCGTTTTCGGTCGCGCACGATCAAATCCCAATTCGACCAGATCCAGTTGGTCGATAAAGGCGTCAATCACCCGGACGGGGTTTTCTTCGTCGATGTAATCTTCAAGGCTGGCCGGTAACAAAGCCTGCTGACAACGATCTTCCCCTTCAATAAATCTACGCATCATGACCTCCCAATGAGACGCCAAAACACTAATCTGATTTGCGCGTTTTCACACAGCCTCAGGATATTGGGATCCTGACCATTTCAATTCGCGACGCCGGCTTCTTGTGCCTTCGGGGTCTCGTCACACCTGCTTGGCTTTTGCCGCCTTGCGCTGCACCGGCGCCGCGCACTTGGCGAGCGGCTCCAGCATTTGCAATCGCACAGGCGGGCGGTCGGGAAACTTCGCGACGAGGTTCAATTCGCCGCCCATGGCTTCCACATAACCGGAAAGGGTAGATAGGAGCATATGTCGGTGCGCTTCTCGACGCGCGAAACCGTGTCCTGGCCGACTTTCAGATTTTCGGCCCTGGTCACCGCGTGAGGCCAAAGGCTTTGCGAAGGTCCTGCAGCGAGGCTTCCTCGGCGATGAGTTCCGTGGCGCGCGCCTCGACTTTTGTCCGGCGCGCCTTGGGCAGGGATTTCATCACCTCGTTCAATGTGCGGGGCCATCGGATCAACCCTCCTTGTTTTCTTTCAACGCTTCCAGATACTGATAAAATCGGTCATCCGCAGTTTTGATCAGTCTTTTGTAAAACTTCTTTTCGCTTCCGCCGGACTTGTCCGCCGTCACGAGAATTATGGTCTCGCGCTTCGGATCGAAAGCGAACGCCGCCCGCCAGACACCGTCAAACCGCAGCTCCTTCATATTCGCATGCTTCGAGCCGTTCAGCGTATCGATGGGCGGGCGGCCCGCCGCCGGGCCGAAAGTTTCGATGACCTACTCATCCTAATAGTTCGAAGGTAAAAAATGGGGTCGCGATTTTTACGCGCTAGTTCATTGAATCTGTTGCTAAAAATTATTGGCTCCCCTTCGTGAACACATATCGAACTCTTTGCCAGGCGCCGAAGGCGGAATTCCGGGTGGTTTTGCAGGAGATGGCGGTGATTTCGTGAATGGTGACCGCCCTGACCATTTGGCGAAGGACGCCATCTTGCAATTAATAAATAATTCCCATAACTGTCATGTAATGACAGTATTGAGAATTGTATGAACAAACTGGTTTCGATTATCAAAAGCGCCGGTTACGCTGATCGGGTTCTCACCGATCAGCAAAAGGCGCGTATTATTGGCGGTAGCGATGATCGACGCTATGGCCAAGTTAAGCGCGCCTTGCAGTCGGGGGCGCTCGTTCGGGTCAAACGCGGCCTTTATGTTTTAGCTGAGCAATACCGCGAACATCCTCTTCATCCCTTTGCGCTTGCTCAGGTGCTGGTCGCAGGCAGTTATGTTTCCATGGAAACGGCGCTGGCCTTTCATGGCTGGATTCCAGAAGCCGTTTATACAACCGTCAGCGTGACGCCACGCCGAAAATCCCAAGTGATTGATCACCCGAACTTTGGCCATTTTGACTTCAATCCGTTGGCACTTCACAAATCGGAATTCCTCGCAGGCGTTCAGCGACACGTCATCAGCGGTCAAGCGATGCTCGTGGCGTCACCGCTGCGGGCGCTTATGGATTTGGTCGTCTATCGAAAACAAAAATGGGAAGGTCTCGAATGGGTTCAGCGCGGTATGCGTATTGACGAAACCAATCTTTTGCAAACACGCGGCAAAGACTTCTCTGCGCTAAAAGATGTGTACAAACACAAATCCGCCAATGAGTTCTTATCCCAACTTGAGAAGGGCGTACGCGCCCTGAAGGCAAATAAGCCAACTTCGCGGCAAAGAGCATAATTATGAACGAGATTATCCAGGCTCGATTAGCCAGCTACAATGCAGCCAGTGATGGCGAAGCAGAGAACGCGATCAAGGAGATTATCCAAGAAATTGCGCTCTATGGGCTCTGGCGCGCGAAGTTTTTTGATGTCGCCGTGTTTCAAGGTGGAACCAGTTTGCGCATTCTGCAAAAACTGCCGCGGTTTTCCGAAGATCTGGATTTCATGCTTCTGGAGCCGGATCCGAAATTCGATTGGGCGCCTTTCCTGAAAATTCTTACGGAGATATTTGAAGAATATGGCCTGCAGCCCGAAGTGATTTTCAAAGAGCAAATGGACAAGCGCATACGCAACGCGGTCATCAAGGACAATTCGATCGCCAATCAGTTGGCCGTGTCATTTGGAAAAAGAGATTCTCGGAAAATCCTGAAAATCAAATTGGAAATTGATGTTGAACCGCCTGCGCATTCGAGTGACGACTTTACATATCTCGATTTTCCGGTTGATTTTGAGGTTCGGCATCAGGATTTGGCGTCGAATTTTGCACTAAAGATTCATGCCCTGCTGTGTCGGGAATATTTGAAGGGACGCGATTGGTACGATTTTTCCTGGTATGTCGCACAAGGAATCTTTCCGAATTTACCCCACCTGGAAGCGGCTTTACGCCAATTCGGCCCATGGGCAGACGATGAAACACTCGCTGTGAGCGTAGAGTGGCTCCAAGCCGAAATGACCAAACGCATTCAGTCAATTAATTGGGACGAGGCAAAAAAAGACGTCAATCGTTTCTTGCGCCCCACGGAAGCTGAATCATTGAATCTTTGGGGCTGCCGGTTTTTTGAATCCAAGTTGGACAAGCTTATAACAACGCACACGTAGGACATTTAGTTTCCATGCCTTGGAGCAAACCCTCCGTCTTTCAGACGGAAAGCTTTAGCATTTCGTGATGAAGTCATGAGCCGTCTCCTCAAAAATGAAAGCCCCGCTGTGGCGGTTCTATGGCTTTCATTTTTGAGGAGACGGCTCATGTCGTATGATAGATCATCGCCCGCGATTTTCCACACCTGTTATCATATTGTCTGGATTACGAAATATCGTTTTAAGGTTTTGAAAGGCGCGCTGCGTGAACGGGTTCGTGAGATTGTCCGGCAGGTCTGTCGTGAGCTTGGCGCGACGATTATCAGCGGGGTTCTGTCAGCTGACCATGTGCATATGTTTGTTTCGATTCCCCCGAGCGTGCCGGTGAGTAAATTCATGCAGCGCGTGAAGGGCAGGTCGTCGCACAAAATCCAGCGGGAATTTCCCGAGCTTCGAAAAAGGTATTGGGCCGCCATTTCTGGGCCAGAGGTTATTTTTGCACCACAAGCGGCGCCATCACGAACGACATCATACTTCAGTATATTGAACAGCACTCAGATAAACCTACCGGCGCCAGCCGGTAGTGGTTTATCCATTTCGAAAACTCGGTGCCGCCCACCTGGGTCACAAAACTTTTGAGGTTAGCTGAATGTTCCAACTTCAGTTGTGTTGTAATTGTTGCTCGAAATAGTCCCTTGTGAAGAATGCTGATTTTACGCTGGTGAAGGATTTTTCAGTCCATCAAGTGCATAGAGGATTTTGAACAAAAGAACCCTCAGCCACTGCGCGATGCGCCTGAAGTTGTATCAGGCGGCGGCGAGGACGGCGTTGATGCGGTCGCCATCACGGGTCTTGAGAAAATTTCTGTGCATTCGGTGTTCTTGTTTAATGTGGCCGATACCCGGCTCGACGGCGGACCGCCGCCTGAGTTCGCGTTTGATGCCCCCGTGAACACCGCGCTTTTGGCCTGGGCGAAAGACGCGGCGTGGCTTCGGTGCATCATGGCCGACACAGCTCTTATCGACATAGGTGCGTTCGGGTTCGACGCCGATCCGCTCGGTGAGTTCTTCGATGACCGTTCTTAATGTGTGGCCGTCATCGGGGTTTCGTCAGACGATCAGATTTACGAATAAGCGGAGGAGCATTTCCTTTCTTGGTCTTTGACTTTAAGCCAATGACAGTCAAGTTCGTCCGGCATGAGAAAGGCATTTTTCTCATCAAATTGCCGAGCCTTTTACGAAACCCGGTAGTGAATTCTCATGGCTGCTTCAATCTATCGAAGCGCTTTTGCGAACCGTGCGAAAACCAATGTGAGAGGTCCCGAGATTGTGGTCCTGGGGATGGCGGGCCGCTGGTCGATATCGAACACAGTAGTTTTCCGCACAAAGATATGAGCCGCCCTTAACAACATTGACCGGAACGCCGGGTTGACGCGGGTCGTGTCCGTCGCCGGGTTTTTGCTCACGGCTTGCGTGCTGCGCATAGTATGCAGTGCTCGTCCACTCCCAGACATTGCCCGTCATATCATACAGGCCAAATCCATTTGGCTTAAAACACCCTGTCGGTGCCAATCCTTCAAATCCGTCTTTCTTTGTATTGATGACGGGAAACATGCCTTGCCAGGTATTTGCTTTCGGCGCGCCGTCATCAGGCTTTTCTTCACCCCATTCATATGTTGCGCCACCAAGGCCGCCGCGTGCCGCGAATTCCCACTCTTCCTCCGTGGGCAGGCGCCGACCAGCCCAGGCGGCATAGGCTTTCGCATCTTCTAAAGCGATATGAATGACTGGATAGTATTCTTTATCCGCAATGGAGCTTCCGGGGCCGTCCGGATGGCGCCAAGACGCGCCTTCGATAAACTTCCACCAACTGACGGCGGACATGGGCGTATCCGCGCTAGGCGCAATGAAGACCGCAGAACCTTTAACGCCATCGACGCCACGTTCAGCCACGGTGACATAACCGGTTGCCTCAACGAAGGCGGCGAACTGCGCGTTGGTTACTTCATGGCGATCGATCCACAAATTTTGGATTTCGCGCGTCTGTTCCGGCCCTTCATCGGTATAGCCGGTGTTGGTTCCCATCACGAATGAGCCACCCGAGATGAGAACGTCTCTTGCTTCATTGGAAACAGATGAAAGTCGATCGCTGAAACATACTGTAGCATCGGCATGGCGCTTTACTTTTGGGTCATTATCTCGCGCCGAAATTGTCGAGATCGCCGTGCCGCCAACGATAACTGAAAAAATAACGGCTGTGATGACAACAAAAATAGCGCGCACGACGTCACCTCCTCAACATTGCCGCCGGTATAACCGGTGTAATCGAAAATCTAAGGCCCCAACGTGGTGCGATGGTTTGGTCTTCATGAATCGCGTAATAGTGCGCCTCAACGCCGACCCGCGCCGGCAGCTTGCCCAGAAATAGCGTTTTGTTGACGCCTATTCCGACTGGAACATTTAAAAGCGTTTCGCCAGTGACGTCCGATTGACTGATGGTGATCGACGGAGAAGCGCCGATTGACCACTGATTGCGCAGTTTTTTGTAGATAAAGTATTGAACATTCGTTTGCTGAACATTGGGGCGGCTGTCATCGCCGCCGATTGATCGCCAATGCTGACCGAACAGACCCAACGTCCATTCCTTACCGAGATAGCCCACGACCGCCGCGGGCCCGATCTGGTATTTTCCCTGGCCGAGCACGTCTTTCGACGCAGTTGGAAAAATTGCTGTCGGCCCCACGCCCCAAATGATACTGGCGCTCTTCGTCTTGATTGCTCGGCGCGGGCTGAGAAGTCCTACATAAACGAGATCGCCAAAGCCTTCGGTTCGACCGTCAAACGGATCGACGCCCGGCGGTGGGGCTGCGCCAGGCGTTCCGACCACGGTTTCCGGTACCTGCGTGAGAAACGTCGGAAAACCATCGTCGATCGGCAGGCTTGGAAAGGACAACGCAACACGGTTGATGATATTGATGTCTCCTAAGTTAACCGGGAATGTCGGCGTTAGTTTGATAGTGCTGACCGTGTGTGCGCCATCTGTATTGGGGCCTTTAACGCGTTTGAAATCATACTGAATTGGAAGCATGATCAACTCCCCGACGGGATTATCCATCATGCGGCTGATTTCTTCGGCTGAGAGTCCTTCAGGGGCTGCGGGGGCAGCCTCTTCGGATTCCTCTGCAAGTGCGCCCGTGATGGTCAGCGTCGCCATAAGAACTAATACACAATGCTTTAATTTTCGTGTCATGACTTCACCTCGCAGAATGCGCCCTGCATGGATGTCTTAAATGCGCACTGAGACGTAAACAGTCGCGCCATTGTTGTAGTAGGGACGGTAGTAGACGCCGCCATAGCGGTAGTATCGAACGTTACTGACAACGACGACTTGGTGGTCGTCCGGCATGTACGTCACGGTCGCGCCGATTGGTGCGCCAACGACGACATAAGCATTGTGCCCCGGATTCCAGAAGTAGTAGGAACCGTAATAATAGTAGTACGGGGTTCCGCCGACATAGACTGTCGTATAGCCATAAGGCAGCACAGTGACGCGTGCGCCGACCGGCGCTGCTACAACGACATATCCGTTTGGACCTGGTCGGTAATAAACGCCGCCGTAGTAGTGATAATTTACGCCACCCACAGCGATCGTTACGTGCCCGCCCGGCAGAGTCACTACGATATGCCCATGACGATGCCAGTGATGCCGGTCATGATGGTGACGATCATCCCGTCGATCCGTGCGGTCGTCCCGGCGTTCATCTGCATCATCGCGGCGTTCGTCTCGATCATCACGACGGTCGTCACCATCGTCCCGTCGTTCGTCTCGACGGTCGCGGTCCTGATGGTCAATATTGCCGCGCGCGGCGCGCCCGTCGCGCGCCACGTTGGGACGGCCATCACTACCGCGTGCGCCACGCTCGCGCGCGTCGACGTCAGAGACAACAGCCTGCGCTCCGACAAGTACGAGCGTTGAAAACACAATTGTGGATATAGAAAGAAATTTCATCATGGTCGTCTCCATTGGTTTCAGTCTTGCGCTTCCAAGAACTCAATCTGCTCAAACCCATCATCAGGTTTGAACGTAAACTCGCTGTCGCGAATTCGACTGTCGAACCGCCAGTCATTGAAGGACGCCTCGAACTGCGGTGCCGCCTCGATGTCCGTGTACGTAATAAGCGCTTTATGGACTTCCGCGTTTTCGCCGGCGTCTATCCAGAGCTGCAGGTCGAGATATTCGTTGCTGAGCAGGACATGGTCGGATGCAACGTTCCCAACTGAATGTGACCCGATATACGCACTCTCTGGGAAAGCGCCGGAAAGAATGCTGCGCAGATTGCTTCGCAATAGCGCAGCAAGCGGCATACGCGCGTTCAATGTGTTCAGGACTTCATCGACCGCCGACTCGATGGAGCCTTCGTGGGCGAAAGTCGCGTATAGTTTCTCATCGAGATTGACTAGCGTAATTTCCTCGCCGTTATAGTAGAGCGCGCGACGCCGGCCATCGCCCCCGGTGATGTCGGCGAGAAATTTGTTCGGCCTTTTTGCCTTGATATCGTATTGCGCGCCGAATTGTAGCTTCCGTCCGGAAGGTTGAACGACGTCATATGTAAGAGACGCCGTTGTGCTGAGTGATTGCGCACCTTCAAGTTTTGCTGCCGCAGCCTGCCAGATCTCGTGCGCTTCATCGCCTGAGTCGATTGCTTCTTCTTGAGCAACCACAGTCAGACTGAACGCAGCCGATGTCGCAAGAAGAGTCGCCATTAAAAGCTGTTTCATAGTCTTTCTCCGATTTCGTTTTGTCGTGCTCGTTCTAAAAATTAACTGTCAAATGCGATTGATTAATCGCCCTGGAATTTTTTGATACGCTCTAGAACGTCATGCCATCCATAAGTGAGCGTGACCTTCGTCAGCGAGCCTTCCAGATCGAACGGATCGGCAGATGACGATAATGTCTGCATGTGTGTGAGCGACAGATTCATGCCGTCGTATATTTGCCAGTTAAATGTTGCGCCAAGCGCCTGCGCGCCGAGACCTTCCGTTTCCCGAACGAAGGCGCCGCTCGCAACGTCTGTCAGTGTCTGGTCGCCGCCGCCGATCCATGTGTAGTCCAGCGAAACGAATACCTTACGCGTTAAGTCACGCGTTAGGTGCGCTTCAATGGCGTAGGACAGGTCTTGTTCTATCCGGTTGCCCAGATTGTTGTCGTTGTCGCCATAAATCATGACGGACGGAGTAACTTCCAGTGTTGTCCGTTTGCCCGGTATCCAGGGGCCGATCGATTTCAACAGCGGCGCGGAAAGCCGCACGCGCCACTGATTTGAACCTATGTTGAGCGCTTCGTTTTCATCGTAGCTTCCGACGGGAAAATAGATCAGAGCCCCGATATTCGCGCTAAAATCTAGTTCATGGCGCACCCAGTCTTTCGCCATCATATCGGGCGAGCCGATCAGGTTGATGGTTGCGCCAAAAGCTGGGTCACCAAAGCCCTGTACAAAGTCATCATTGGTAGACAGCGGAAACGGCGTATCCGTATTCAGCGTTCCCACCGGAACGATGAGTTGCCAGTACACCGAGCGACCAAACATGGGTTGGTTCCGAACATACGTGCCGATGAAAAAGTCACTCTCGATATCGACATCACCTTGAACCTGGTTCCACACGTTCCAGGAAGCATTGGCGGTGCCGTTAATGTAGTGAACGCTCACGGCATTGGAGTTTTTCGGTAGGGGCCAATAGATGCGCGGCCCGTCGAATTGCGCATGTGCGGGAATGAATGAAAGCGCCAGTAAGGATAACGCACTGATAATCAATTTCTGGAACATGATGATTGCTCCCCTTTTCCTATTCGTCTTCATCTTTAGGTTCGGCGGTCCAGTTTTTTTCCTGACCGCGCGGCCAGTTTGGCGCGTCCACTGGCGGGCGTGGCGGGAGATTTTCCTCTATGCCGTCGTAAACTGTCCGATCAGGGAGAATCACATTGTTGCGCGCGGCATAGTCTTCCCACTCGGTAACCAATCGATTTTTCAGTTCCGGATGTTGTGCGGAGAGGTCCGTCGTTTCCGCTGGGTCGTTCTCGAGATTGAAGAGTTGCCAGTCATCAATGCCATACGGAATATGCATCCAGGTGACTTTCCAGGGACCTTCACGATAAGCCCGACCACCGAACAGCTCCATGCCGAGCCCGCGCGACGCTTGGCTGTCAGCCTCGTCGCCGGTGATGATAGAGGCGACCTGCCTGCCTGCCTGCATCCGGTTTGCGTCAGATGGAAAAAGCTCCGTCAGTGGTGCGCCGGCGATTTCCAGAAGAGTCGGCGCGATGTCGCTGACGTGAAGTATGTCGCTCGTGTTGACGGCGCCGGATCCAACCGCACCGGGTCGCCAGACGATGAGCGGCGAGCGCACGCCGCCATCGAATGTTGTTAATTTATAGCCATTGAACGGTGTTGCAGAGACTTGCGCCCACGCTGCACCCTGGGCCATGAAGCTGTTGGGGCGACCCCAGGATTCAAAAGCGGTTTCGTATTTGTTTGCGTAAAAATTCGACGCCAGGATCCGGCCAATGCCGCGGCTAGTTTGTTGCACGGGATCTGCGGGATTGGCGCCGTTATCGGAGAAGAAGACGATAATGGTGTTGTCGAGCTCGCCAATCTCGTTGAGATATTCGACAAGCCGACCGATTTCCTTGTCCATATATTCAACGACGGCGGCATAAATCTCCATGCGCCGCGCAACTTTGTATTGCGCGATGCCGGTCAAATCGTCGAACTCGGGAACGTACCAGAGACGCGGTGATAGCGTGGCGCTCTCGGGCATTATCCCAAGTTCTTTCATGCGCGCCAGGCGCTGTTCGCGAATGTCGTCCCAGCCATCGTCATACGCGCCCTTGTAGCGGCGCACCCACGAATTCGGGACTTGAAGCGGGTCGTGCGGCGCCTGATAGGCGAGATAGGCGAGGAACGGCGCGCCAGAGGGGCGGTCATCATCGATGAAATCGATAATCTTATCCGTGAATGTTTTTGTTGAGTAATACCCTTTTGGCAGGCGCGTCAGGTATTCGCCGTCGGCTGTGAACTCCGATTTCTCGTTGTCATTGTTCGCGCCAGTGAAATTAAAATGGCTGCCGCCGCCGTTCAACAGCGAGAATGTTCGATCGAATCCGCGCGCTGATGGAATGAGGTTTGGCGCATGGCCGAGATGCCATTTACCCGCCATA